>NZ_JAUCEK010000003.1:0-501377 GCF_032458965.1 Arthrobacter sp. lap29 | reverse complement strand
CCTTACCCGCATGAATTTATGTATGTCAAATCCTTGATTTCGACTGAATTCAAACTTTCATTTGAACACGCACCATTAGGCCTATTTTCGAGGCCACGTGGTTTGGTCTAGTCCGGATCTGAACCATTCGTTCAGCGGAGTACTAACATTAGCACCTGCCCGCCGTGAACACAAAACGACGGGCAGGTGAACTTCGAGAGCCAAGTTCCTAGAGGCCAGAGGGCTCTGCCGGAAGTAGATACACGGCACTTAGCGGTGGAACTCGTAAACGAAGAGAGGCATCCCTTCCATCCCAGGGCAGTTCCTCTGCCTGCAAATCCCCAACATTGCGGACATCGGAGCCACCATAGATGGAAAGATCCGTGTTAAGGGATTCTCTCCACACCCCGGCTGAGGGTAGGCCCACGCGGTAGCCTTCATACGCAACGCCAGCGAAGTTGATGATGCACGCCAGCGGATTACCTGCTTTGTCCCATCGGATAAAGGAAAGAACGTTATTTTCCGTATCTCCACCGTTGAGCCAGCTGAAGCCATCAGCAACGTTGTCCAGCTCATACAGTGCCGGGGTGTTCACATAACTGGCGTTTAGATCCTTGACCAACTCTTGGATCCCACTGTGGGCAGGGTTCTCTGCCAGCCACCAGTCAAGTCCGTGCTGTTCACTCCACTCTGCTTCCTGGCCGAACTCCGTTCCCATAAAGATCAGCTGCTTACCCGGATGAGCCCATTGGAATGCCAAGTAGGCCCGAAGGTTTGCCAATTGCTGCCATCGATCTCCTGGCATCTTACGCAGCAGGGATCCCTTGCCGTGGACCACCTCGTCATGGCTGATGGGCAGCAGGAAGCTTTCCGTAAACGCGTACGCCAGCGAAAAAGTGATCTGGTTGTGATGCCAGCCGCGGTTGATGGGGTCTTCCGCCATATAGGTCAGCGAATCATGCATCCAACCCATGTTCCACTTGATGCCAAATCCCAGTCCGCCTCCGCTAGTGGGTGCCGTAACTCCTGGGAACGCCGTGGACTCCTCAGCAATAGTGACAATACCGGGATTGCGGCGGTAGGCAGTTGCATTCATTTCCTGCAAGAAACTGATGGCTTCCAGATTTTCCCGGCCACCAAAGCGGTTGGGGCTCCATGCCCCGTCGTCGCGGGAATAATCCAAATACAACATGGAGGCAACGGCGTCCACACGCAGTCCGTCAATGTGGAATTCTTCAAACCAGTAGAGTGCGTTGGCTACGAGGAAGTTGCGAACCTCGTTGCGGCCAAAGTCAAAAATCAGCGTACCCCAGTCAGGATGCTCACCTAGGCGAGGATCCGCGTGCTCGTACTGCGGGCCACCGTTGAATTTGGCCAGCGCCCATTCATCCTTGGGGAAGTGAGCCGGCACCCAGTCCATGATGACGCCGATCCCGGCCTGGTGCAGGGCATCCACAAGATGCCGGAACTGGTCCGGGTGGCCAAACCGCGAGGTTGGAGCGAAGTAGGAGGTGACCTGGTATCCCCAGGAACCGCCAAAGGGGTGCTCGGCTACGGGCATGAGCTCAACATGGGTGAAGCCTAGCCACTGCACATACTCAACGAGTTCCTTAGCCAGTTCCACATAGCTCAGCCCTGGCCGCCATGATCCAAGATGAACCTCATAGACGCTCATGGGGGCGTTGTGCGGATCGGTTTTAGCCCGCTGCGCCATCCAATCGCCGTCTTGGAATGCGTACGTGGACTCCACCACGCACGACGCCGTCAGCGGTGGCACTTCGGTGCCATAGGCCATGGGGTCAGCTTTTTGCAGCCACGCTCCGGCCTCGGTGAGGATCTCAAACTTGTAGCACTCCCCCGCCGCAACATCGGGGATGAACAGCTCCCAAATACCGCTGCTGCCCAGGCTCCGCATGGCATGGGCACGGCCATCCCAGCTATTGAACTCACCAATGACGCGCACAGCCTGCACACCGGGAACCCAGACGGCGAAGCTGACGCCGGAAACCTCACCTAGTTCCGAGTGGTAACGCTTCACGTGTGCGCCGAGGACTGTCCACAGCGTCTCGTGCCGGCCCTCCCCAATCAGGTGCATATCCAGCTCGCCCACTGTTGGCATGTAGCGGTAGGGGTCATCGCAACGGTGCACGCCGTCCGCGTACTGTACATCCAGGCGATAATCAGGGACCCTCCCTGAATCATCCACGGGAACCACCGCCACCCAGATGCCTCCTTGTTCGTGGCTCATGGGGTAGCTCTCGGCACTTGTGACCACGTGGGCTGACTGTGCCAAGTGGCGCAAGGTGCGGATGGTTGCAAAACCCTCGCTGCCCAGATGGCCACCTAGCACTGAGTGTGGCGCGTAGTACGTGCCTTCAGAAATTCTGGCCAAAACATCTGCATCTACTGCCATCGGGGCGAGTTCATTAAGTCCCACGTCCACACCACTTTCCCTTGATTCAAACAGTTCCCGCACGGCATTTACCGGCACCCAAACCCAAGTGGGCCGGTTTTGTAATTCATACACAACCTCATAAAGAGCTTTGTCTAGCCACAATGCCGTGAAAAGCGCAGAATTCTGGCCAGTTGTTGTGCCAGATCTACTCTCGTAGCCCGCAATGAACGCGGCGGAGGCACTCTTGGCCCATGCTGCTGCTGCAAGCTGGGAGGTCTCTGCGGTACTCGCGGCTTGCGCACCGGCGTATTCGAAGGACCGCAACATGCCCACCACATCCCGCAACACCACATCCGCTTGGCCGCGATCAGCAAGCGGACGCAACGGCTCCCCCTCGAAGTCCAAAACATGCCATTGCCCCGCACCGAGTACTTCCTGGTGAAGCAGTTGACCTAAGTGCAAGTCGCCGTGGATGCGCTGCAGTGGCGGAAGCTGGTTTATTTGATCCAGCTGTGCCAAAACATCCTGGAACTGGCCAGAGTAAGCTCCCACGGCGGAGCCAGCAAGCCCCCAGCCAGCGCGCAACCGCGCCGAAAGCCCGCCGATAAACTCAGTGACGCCCGCCGAATTCTGGCTGTGCGCACCCATACTTTCCGCCAGTCCGCGGTGAACCTCGGCCAAGGCCTCACCCATGGTCTGGGCTTGCTCGGAAAAATCCGCACCCTCGGCGGCAGCGGCCAAAGCGAAGGTCCATCCATCCACGGCGCCTGGCACAAAGTCATGCACCACAAACAACGTAGTGTCATTGCGCACGTTCTCCACCGAAAGCCTCAGCGCAGGAACCTGCGGGACGGCACTGCGTCCAGTCAGACCGGCAAGGGCCCTGCCGATTTCCTGTTCAGGGTGCACGCCCTGTTGCAGAACCCTGAAGAACTTGGCAATGAGGGGCTCTCCCGCCAGCTCAAAGATGACGGACGTGTTTGACTGCTCGGTCCCCACCACCCTGACGTGAGATACGCCGCTACGGGAGACGGAGTTGGTGCCCAGAAGATGGGCGAGCCGGTCATCACTCCAGCCGCGCACTCCCATCCCGGAAGTTCCTGCCCCCAACGTGCCAGACTTAGCCGATCCGCCCAGCAGTTCCAGCCACGCTCGCAGAAAGGCCGGATCAGTGAGTGCGTCGTACACGCGTGCACCTGCCACGTGGCCAATCTCAACACCAGGCACCTCAGCGTCACAGAGCTGTTCTGACACAGCTGAGCTAAAACCAGATGTGTGGTGAAAACTCAAGGGCACTTGCAGTAGGAAGCCACTGCTGGCGTGGTGCTGGGCTGGGGAAAGGTGCTCGCTTGGCGCCACCTCGGAGTCCGCTGGCCCAACCCGCACAAATACCACCCTAAAGGAGACGCCAGGGGTCAAAGACGGTAATTCCAGCTCTGACTCAATGACCATCTGTTCCCCGTCTACATCCTTACGGGGGTACCAACGTTGGTGGGGCAACCATGTTCCCAGCAGGTCAAGCAGTGACGCGGCCATCAGTAGCCTAGATCCGTGCCGTCAATGACCGGCATTGATTGGGTATGCACGGACAAGGCGTTGGACGCTTGTGAGCGCACCCTGAGCCAAAAGAAGTCGTACGAGCCCAGCGTCACGGTGAGTTGGCCGCCGTCGTCAATTCCGGGGAAAATATCGCCGCCAAACACGTCACGCAATCCGCGGTTGGCCAGCTTGGGTGCGCTCACCGTGGCGCAGGCGGGGTGCTGAGACAGGTTGTAAATGCACAAGATAGTTTCAGGCTGCTCCCCCTCCTCGTTGCCCACTGGCAGCACTCGCAGGAAGGCTAGCACCGACTCGTTGGACGTGGTGAGGGATTCGTAACGGCCCAGGCCAAAGGCTGGGTGGACCTTACGGACGCCAAGAATTTGTTTGTTCCAATGCAGGAAGGAACTAAAGTGCGCCACCTGCGCCTCCACGTTCACGTGGTTGTAGTGGTACACGAGCGACTGCACAACCGGCAGGAACAGCTTGCCCGGATCCGCGCTGGAAAAGCCCGCATTCCGGTCAGGGTTCCACTGCATCGGCGTGCGGGAGGCGTCCCTGTCATCGAGCCAGATGTTATCCCCCATGCCGATCTCGTCCCCGTAGTACAGAAACGGACTTCCGGGAAGGGCCAGCAGCAGGGCGTTGATCAGTTCCATCTCTGCCCTGGAGTTGTCCAGCAGGGGCGCCAGCCGCCGCCTGATGCCGACGTTGGCCTGCATGCGCGAGTCAGGGGCGTACCAGCCGAGCATGGCTTCACGCTCGCTAGGTGTCACCATCTCCAGGGTGAGCTCGTCATGGTTGCGCAGGAACGTCCCCCACTGGGCACCAAACGGGATGTCAGGAGTGTTGGCCATGGTTTCAATGATCGGTGCGGCCTTCTGATCCCGCAGCGCATAGTACAGCCGCGGCATGATGGGGAAGTGGAAGGCCATATGGCATTCGGGTTCCTCGGGCGTGCCGAAGTAGTCCACCACCTCATGGGGCATCTGGTTTGCCTCGGCGATGATGATCCGGCCGGGAAACTCCCTGTCCACCATGGCCCGCAGGTCCACCAGGAACTGGTGCGTTGCCGGCAGGTTCTCGCAGTTGGTGCCATCTTCGGCAAACAGGTAGGGAATTGCATCCGCCCGGAAACCATCGATTCCCTGAGCCAGCCAAAACCGCACCACGTCAAAAATGGCCTCGCACACGGCAGGGTTCTTGAAATTCAGATCCGGCTGGTGACTGAAAAACCGGTGCCAAAAATACTGGCGGCGGATGGGGTCAAAGCCCCAGTTGGACTCTTCCGTATCTACGAAGATGATACGTGCGTCTTTGTAGAGATCGGTGGTGTCACTCCACATGTAAAAATCACCGTAGGGCCCCTCCGGATCCTCTCTGGACGCCTTGAACCAGGGGTGCTGGTCAGAGGTGTGATTCAGGGGCAGGTCAATGATGATCCGCATGCCGCGTTCGTGCACTTGGGTCACCAGCGACTTGAAGTTGGACATGGTGCCGTACGTCTCCATGACAGCCGTGAAATCACGGACGTCATAACCACCGTCCAACAGGGGCGAATCAAAGAACGGCGGTAGCCAGAGGCAGTCGATACCCAGCCACTGTAGATAGTCCAGCCGTGAAATCAGACCGTCAAAATCTCCCGTCCCGTCACCGTTGGAATCGGCAAAGCTCTGCACAAGTACTTCGTAGAAAACAGCCTTTCGGTACCAGTGCGGATCGTGTGAGACACCGGGGGCGTTCAGGTTGAAGTGTGGTGCGCTGTTGTTGAAGCCAAAAGCCATAGCGTTATCTCCTAACGTGCAGAATATGTGCCGGTTCCATGTGCGCGTCGAGGCGGAAGTAGTTCTTTTTGCCCCAATTCCAGGTGGCCCCGGTGAGCAGATCGTTCACCAAGAACGTGCCGTCCGGGGACAGTCCATCCAATTCCAGCGCATCAAGATCGAGGGTCACTTGGCCCTCACGCATGCTGTGCGGGTCCACGTTGATGACCACAATGATGGTGTCCTTACGTGCCGGCTCGGTGGCCGTGGCGGCAATGTTTTTGTGCTTGCTAAACACCAAGGTGGCGTCATCCGAGCTCTCGTGCAGGCTCAGATTCTGCAAATCTAGCAAAGCCGGGTGTGCACGCCGAATCTCATTTAGGCGGCTCACAAACGGTGCCAGTGACTTACCATTCGCCTGCGCAGCGGCAAAGTCCCGGTCCTTGTACTCATATTTCTCGTTATTAATGTTTTCTTCGGAGCCGGGGCGTGCCACATGCTCATACAGCTCATAGCCGGCATACATGCCCCACAAGGGGCTGGACATGGCGGCCAGGATTGCACGGATCTTGAACGCTGCGGGCCCACCGAACTGCAGGTACTCAGTGAGAATATCCGGGGTGTTCACAAAGAAGTTGGGGCGGAAGTAGCCTGCCGATTCGTGGCTCACATGGACCAAGTATTCCTCCAGCTCCTCCTTGGTGTTGCGCCAGGTGAAGTAGCTGTACGACTGCTGGAAACCAGCCCGGCCCAATGCTGCCATCATGGCCGGGCGGGTGAAGGCCTCGGCGAGGAAAACGACGTCGGGCCTCTCTGCATTGATGGTGCCAATGAGCCATTCCCAGAACCAGACGGGCTTGGTGTGCGGGTTATCAACCCGGAAAATCCGTACACCCCGCTCAATCCACAGCCGCACAATCCGCAAAATTTCTGCGCTGAGCCCTGCCGGATCATTATCAAAGTTCAGGGGGTAAATATCCTGGTACTTCTTGGGCGGATTCTCCGCGTAGGCAATGGTCCCGTCCACCCGCGTGGTGAACCATTGCGGATGCTCGGTGGCCCAAGGATGATCAGGGGCGCATTGCAAGGCAAGATCGAGCGCAACTTCCAGCTCCAGCTCTTCCGCGGCTGCAACAAAGGCGGCAAAATCTGCTTCCGTGCCCAAGTCCGGGTGGATGGCGTCATGCCCGCCGGCTGCCGAGCCAATGGCCCACGGAGAACCCGGATCCGCCGGTGCCGCCACGAGCGAGTTGTTGGGTCCCTTGCGGTTGATGGTGCCGATGGGGTGGATGGGCGGCAGGTACACAACGTCGAATCCCATGGCTGCCACCGCTGGCAAGCGATGCGCGGCAGTGCGGAAATTCCCACTGGTCCACTCCCCCGTGTCAGGATTGCGGCGGGCACCCTCTGAACGCGGGAAAAATTCGTACCACGCGCCACGCCCGGCGGCATCCCTCTCAACCATCAGCGGATATTCGGCGCTGCGCGTCACGTGATCCCGCAGCGGGAAATGTGCCACAGCGGCACGGACCTCCCTGCCCGTTCCGCCAGCCAGACGGTCATTGGTGTTGAGGGAAGAATCTGCCAATGTCCGCGCCGCCGCCTTGAAAACTTTGGCGGCCTCAGGAGCAGTGGCCTTAGCGTCTTTGGCAGCGGTACTCAGTAGCAGCGCCCCTTCTGCCAGCATGACCTCGACATCAACCTCGGCATTGATCTTGACCTGCGCGTTGTGCGCCCACGTGGCGTAGTTATCGGTCCAGCCTTCGATGGCAAAGCTCCACGCACCTTCGAAGGCGGGCGTCAGTACCCCATGCCAGCTATCCGAGCCCTTAGCCCCGGGTTTCATGGCGGTGCGCTGTGCCTCGCTTTTATCCGGCGCCAAGAGAATTGCGGTGGCACCCAAGGCGTCATGCCCTTCACGGAAAATCACTGCGCTGACCTGCACATCAGCACCGCGAATGGCCTTGGCGCTGAAGCTGCCAGCTTCTAAGACGGGCTGGACATTCGTGATGGGAATTCGGCCAAAGCGCAAGCCCTGCCGTGGATCAGCGGGCGCGCTGGAAGGCGCAGCAGCAGGCACCCCTTTGCCTGATTTTGAGAGGGCGGGGCCCGAGGAGGCGACGGGCACATTACGCGAAGGCTTGGAAATACTCACAAAATGAACGTTAGCGACTCGCGGCCCGGATTGCTAAGGTCCCCCGCCATTTTGGCCAGATGGCCGTCACACGAGCACTGATTCGGCAGAACACTTGACGGCGAGGGTGCTGGCGGACGTAACACGGCGCCAATTACTCACATTTACTCTTCGGCCCCGGCAGGGTTGGGCTAGTGTGACCGGCATGAAGGCAATCCGCAGATTTACTGTCCGCACACTCGTTCCCGCACAAATTTCTGCCTTAACCCGGCTGGCCACCAACCTCCGCTGGTCCTGGCATGTGCCCACGCGTGCCCTGTTCGAATCGTTTAACCCGGAACTTTGGGAAAAATCCCGTCACAATCCGTTGGCCATGCTCGCCTCACTCTCCCGTGAGCAGTTGGCGGATTTGGCAGCTAACCCTGACGTGGTGGCGCGTGTGGCACAGGCGCAGGAAAGTCTTGAAAGCTACCTGACAGAGCCCCGCTGGTACCAGGAACTCGGCGCTGGAACACCTGAATGCATTGCTTACTTCTCCCCCGAATTTGGTATCACCGAGGTCTTGCCACAGTATTCCGGCGGACTGGGTATCTTAGCTGGTGACCATCTAAAATCCGCATCGGACCTAGGGGTGCCGCTGATCGGCGTCGGACTTCTCTACCAGGCCGGTTACTTCAAGCAGTCCCTGTCCCGGGACGCCTGGCAGCAGGAAAGCTACCCTCTGCTGGACCCCGATGCCCTTCCGCTGACACTGATGCGCGAGGAGGACGGCACCCCTGTCCAAATTCAGCTTCCCCTGCCGGAGAACCGGGTATTGCGGGCTCACGTGTGGCGTGCAGACGTTGGCCGGGTACCCCTGCTAATGCTCGATTCCAACGTGGCCGAGAACGACGACGCCGCCCGCGGTGTCACCGACCGGCTGTACGGTGGCGGCGGGGAACACCGGCTCACACAAGAACTTCTGCTGGGCATGGGCGGGGTGAAAGCGTTGCGTGTGCACGCCCGGCTGAGCGGGGCCGCAGCACCTGAGGTGTTCCATACGAATGAGGGACATGCAGGATTCTTGGGGATCGAGCGCATCCGCGAGCTCATGGACCCAGCCCTCACACGCGAGCCGCTCACGTGGGGCGAGGCCTTGGCTGCCGGCCGTGCCTCGACCGTTTTCACCACCCACACCCCCGTTCCTGCCGGCATTGACCGCTTCCCCCGCAGCATGATCGAAGACTTCTTCGCCGGGCCCTTGGCTCCCGGCGTTCCCGTTGCGGATATTTTGGCCCTGGGCGCGGAAAATTACGACGGCGGCGATGGTGAAATGTTCAACATGGCCGTCATGGGTCTGCGCCTAGCTCAACGCGCGAATGGTGTGGCGAAGCTGCACGGTGTGGTCTCGCGCGGCATGTTTTCCGGTATGTGGCCGGGTTTTGATACGGCCGATGTGCCCATCACCTCCGTCACGAACGGTGTGCACGTGCCCACGTGGGTTGACCCGGCGCTGGCCGAGCTGGCACGGGAACGTTTTGGCGCCGAGGTCCTTGACGGGCCTGACTGGTCCAAGGTGTACGAGGTGAGCGACGAGGAAGTGTGGGCCATGCGCCGCCGCCTGCGGTTGGCTTTGGTGAAGGACGCCCGACGCCGGCTGCGCTCCTCGTGGAAGAAGCGCGGCGCAGCCGATGCGCAGCTGGCCTGGACGGATGCCGCCCTGGACCCGGACGTGCTGACGATCGGTTTCGCCCGGCGCGTGCCCACCTATAAGCGACTGACACTGATGTTGCGGGACCCCGCCCGGCTGAAGGCGCTCTTGTTGCATCCAGTGCATCCGATCCAGATCATCATTGCCGGAAAGTCGCACCCAGCGGACGACGCCGGCAAGAAAATGATCCAGGATCTGGTCCAATTCACCGACGACCCCGAGGTGCGGCACCGGATTGTGTTCCTGCCCAACTACGACATCGCCATGGCACGCACGCTCTTCCCCGGCTGCGACGTCTGGCTGAACAACCCGCTGCGCCCCCTCGAGGCGTGCGGCACCTCCGGCATGAAGGCCGCCATCAACGGTTCCTTGAACCTCTCCGTCATGGATGGCTGGTGGGATGAGATGTACGACGGCGAAAACGGCTGGGCGATCCCGACGGCAAATACCGGGGCCGGGGATTCCGAACGGGACGACATTGAGGCGTCAGCGCTGTACGAATTGTTGGAAACCCAGGTTGCGCCGCGCTTTTACGGTGAAGTGGTGGCTGCCGCAGCAGGAGCTGCCGGAGCGTCACAACCGCACCAGAGCGCACTTCCCGCACATTGGATCTCCATGATCAAGCACACCCTGGCTCATCTGGGACCCGCCGTCTCAGCGAACCGCATGGTGGCCGAATACGTTCAGCGTTTGTACCAACCGGCAGCTGAGGCCGGGCGGGCAGCCCGGGCAGAGAACTATGCTTCCGTGCGGGAGCTGGCGGCCTGGATTGAGCGGGTTAGGCCAGCATGGCAGGAGATTCATATTGACCATGTGGAATCCCACGGGCTCACTGACGAACCACAAATTGGTGAAACCTTGCAAGTCCGCGCCCACATCACGTTGGGTTCACTGAGCCCGGCCGATGTTCAGGTCAACGTTGTGTATGGCACAGCAGGAGATTCAGATGAGCTGAACAACACTGCGGATCTGGCCCTTGAATCCGTCCAGGACAACGGGGGCGGCAAGTACCAGTTCTCCGCTGATTTGCTGATAGACCGTTCCGGTGACTTCGGTTACGGCGTCCAAGTCCTGCCCCACCATCCGGCACTGGCTAACCCCGCCGAGCTGGGGCTCATCACTACGGCGTAGGGGCGGGTCTCTAGCAGCGCGGCGGGCTTGGTGTTTCTGCCAGCCCGCCGGGCGTGGTCTCAGCCAGCCCGCCAAGCGGGCTGCTACTGGACGATGAGGTCGTTGCGGAAGAGCAGAACCGTGTTGGCGTTGGCTCGTACGGCGTCTCCTGCCTGAACCGGCGGTACCGAACGGGACTGGCGGAAGGTGGGTCCGCCGTCGCGCGAGACAGTTGGTGACTCCGTACTCATGATCAGCCTATAGGGCAGCGATACGACGGTGCCCACGTCAGGGTTGGTACCGTCCGGATTGGCGGTGCCAAGATTAGCACTGTCGAGATGAGCGCTATCCGGGTTGGTGCTGTCCGAATTGGCACTGTCCTGATTGGGACTGTCCCGATTGGCACTGTCCTGATTGGCACTGTCCTGATTGGTGAAACGCGGGTTTGCAGGTAGCACCACGTCCTCATCGGTGATGCCGGTATTAAAGACAACCAGTCCGTCAACCGCACCATCGGGGGACCCCATCAACATGGTGAGGACCCTTTCGTGCGGATTGCCCCAACGCTCGGCGCTCATGGGCTGGCCGTCAGCACCAAACCAGTGGATGAACGACTGCCCGCCACGAGTAGGGTAGCTGCTGGGCTGGGCGGCCAGAAATTCCTTGCGGATCTGCAATAGATACCGGGTGGCGGCGAGCATGGTCTTGGCATCTTCATCCATGGTCCAGTCAACCCAGGAAATTTCATTGTCCTGACAGTAGACGTTGTTGTTTCCGCCTTGGCTGCGGCCAAGCTCGTCGCCCGCAGTGATCATGGGAACACCCAACGCCAACAGCATGGTGGCCATCAAGTTCCGGCTGCTCCGGGCGCGCTGGGCCTGGGTGTGCGGATTGTTCGTGATGCCTTCAACACCGTGGTTCCAGCTGCGATTATTATTGGTGCCGTCGCGGCTATCTTCCTGGTTGTCCTCGTTGTGCTTGTGGTTATAAGCCGTCAGATCGGCCAGGGTGAAGCCGTCGTGGGCCGTGATCAAGTTGACCGAGGCCAAGCGGCTGCGGCCCGACGGCGCAAAAAGTTCCGCCGATCCACCCAGGGCATCACCAAATTTTGCCAGCCCATTGTGATGGTATCCAGCCAGCATTGCAGCGCGGTCAGTCAGCCACACTTCCCGGACGCTGTCACGGAAAGAGTCATTCCAGTCAGCCCAGCCTGTGGGGAACTGTCCCGTCTGCCAGCCTCCGTAACCAACATCCCATGGCTCCGAGATCAGTTTCGTGGAGGACAGCACCCCGTCTGTGGCTGCTGCCAGCAGGAACGGATGTTGGTTGTTGAATTCGTGCTCGCCGTTGCGTGCCAATGAAACTGCCAGATCAAAACGGAATCCGTCAATATGGAACTCCTCAACCCAGAAACGCAGAGAATCCATCGCCATCTTAATAACGTGCGGATTGCTGAAGTTCAAGGTGTTGCCACACCCGGTGGTGTCGAAGTAGTGTCCGTCGCGCATACGGTAGTACTGCTCTTCCGCCAAGCCCCGCCAGCTGTAGCTTGGCCCGCCCGGGCCACCCTCGGCCGTGTGGTTGTAGACCACGTCAAGGATCACTTCAATGCCTGCCATGTGCAGAAGTTTGATCATGCCCTTCAGCTCGGCCTGCACGGCCTGCGGTCCACCCGCCTGCGCCCCCGCACTGGCATATCCAACATGTGGGGCAAAAAACCCCAAGGTGTTGTAACCCCAGTAGTTACTCATCCCAGTGCCGTGAAGATGCGGCTCATCAATGTGAAAATGGACCGGCAAAAGCTCCACGGCCGTCACACCGAGACCCACCAGGTGCTCAATCATGGCTGGGTGGGCCATGCCAGCGTAGCTGCCGCGGATTTCTTCGGGAATATCCGGATGCAACATGGTCTGACCGCGCACATGCGCCTCATAAAACACTGTTTCCCGCCACGGCGTGTTAGGCCGCTTGACAGTGCCCCAGTCAAACTCCTGGTCCATGCGCACTGATAAGTAACGAGTGACGCCATCCACGCCAACATGCTCATCAATGTACTGCCCATAAGGATCCAGCAAGAGCTGAACAGCTTCCGGATCAATGAGGAGCATTTCCTCCTGCGTGGCACCCAAATCGGCGTAAAAACCGTAGCGGGTGCCGGCAGGCATGTTCTCCACTAAGCCGTGGTGGACGCCGTCGGTCTTATCAGGGAGCAGCACAGCCTTCCAGTGACCACCGGGAGGCTGTAAGCACAACACCACATCGCGGTAAGCCGGGGAATACACCGCCACATTGGCCGCAGCCTGCCCATGCTCCCGGGGAATGTGGCTGACGCCCAAGGGGAAATGGCGTGACAAGGCCGCGCCCAGGGTACTGATGGCTTCAATGACGGTGATGGCCATAATTAGCTTTTAGCCGAGCGCAGCTTCGAGATCTCGTACAAGGTGATTCCCACCGCCATGGAGGCGTTGAGGGATTCCATGGCCGAGTCAATCGGGATGGAGACAATCTGATCGCAATTTTCCCGAACCAGGCGAGACAAACCCTTACCTTCGGAGCCCACCACAATGCACACAGGCTCCTGCGCCAAACCGAGTGCCGGCAGCGAAACGTCGCCGTCGCCGTCAAGCCCCAGAACAAAGAAGCCCATCTTCTGGAACGCACCAATGGCACGGTTCAAGTTGGGTGCCTTGGCAACCGGCACGCGCACGGCGGCACCGGCGCTGGTCTTCCATGCAGCGGCGGTCACACCGGCGCTGCGACGTTCCGGAATGATGACGGAGTGGCCTGAGAAGGCTGAGACGCTGCGGATGATGGCACCGAGGTTGCGGGTATCAGTGATGCCGTCAAGGGCCACGATGAGCGGGGCGTTGGCAATGTGCCCCTTCTTCCACTTGGCAAGAATTTCACTAGCCTTGTCCACGGCATCTTCATACTCGTAGGGCGGGATCTGCAAAACCAGGCCTTGGTGGATGGCATCTTCGGTGAGGCGGTCCAGCTCAGGCTTGTGCGCTTCCAGCAGCGGGATACCGCGCTCGGTGGCCAGCTTGATGGATTCGCGCACACGCTCGTCCATGTCAACGCGGACGGCGACATAGAGCGCCTTCGCCGGGATTTCCGCACGCAGCGCCTCAAGCACCGAGTTACGGCCCGTCACGAGCTCTTCGGTAGCCTTACCCTTGGGGCCGCTGTTGCGGCGCGGGGAGTTACTGGTGCCGGCGCGCTTGGCAGCGGAGCGGTCGGCCAGCTCCGCGTTCTTGTAGGCCTTGTGATAGGTGCGCTCTGCAGCCTTAGGGGTCGGGCCCTTGCCCTCGAGTGCCTTGCGACCGAGCCCACCCGTGCCCTTGATGGGGCCCTTCTTGAGCTTGCGGACGGCGCCGGAACGGGGATTGTTGGCCATGGTAAAACCCTTACGATTGGTGCGGCGCCCTGTGCTGGCCCCGAAGTTCGTCAAACAAATCTCTCAGCGGGCACATTTTTGGCACGCCTCGTAACGGGAAACAACAGACCCGTAGCTAATAGCTTACGGCCTCAACGCAAATCGACAGCGCGACAGACAGGAAAAAGTGCGCAGTCTCACCCACCCCAACCCGACGCTCGGTTACATTCGGGCCGTTTTTACCCGACGGTTCTGCAAGTGCCGAACGGTAAACCGGCCGCCATGCACCCAAGGTGAGGGAGCGCCTGGGCAAAACCCACCGAAGGTGAGGGAGCCTCTACTTTTGCAGGGACCAGGTGGCTCCGGCCGCTGTGTCTGCCACGACGACGCCCGCTGCTGCCAGCAAATCCCGGATCTTATCCGACTCGGCCCAGTTCTTCTCCGCCCGGGCCAGTGCCCGCGCCTCGAGCTGGGCCTTGACGAGCACGTCCAAGGCACCTAGCGCTGCGGGTGATCCCGCTGCAGTGGCCCATTTTTCATCCAGGGGGTTCATGCCCAAGGCGTCGGCCATGCCCAAGACGGCCAGGAACGCTTCCTGCACGCGGTCTGCATCGCCAGCAGCCAGTGCCGTGTTGCCTGCCCTTACTGTTTCGTGCAGTACTGCCAGCGCCGCAGGAACGTTCAAGTCGTCGTCCATGGCGGCAGCGAACGCCTCCGGGCGGGTGCCAATATAGCCGAAGCCATTGCCGGGAAACAGCTGTTTGCGTGCTGCCTCGATGAACGTCTCAATGCGTTCGACGGCGGCGCCGGCCTCGGCGAGCGATGTGGGCCGGTAGTCCAACACGGAGCGGTAGTGTGCCTGGCCCAAGTAGTAGCGCACCACTAGCGGCCGGGCGAGTTCCAGCATTTCACGAGGGTTAATGGTGTTGCCGATGGACTTGGACATTTTTTCACCCTGATAGGTGACCATGCCGTTGTGCATCCAGAAGTTGGCGAAGCCGTGGCCGGCAGCTTGTGACTGGGCCATCTCGTTTTCGTGGTGCGGGAAGCGCAGATCCAAGCCGCCGCCATGAATATCAAACTCGGTGCCGAGGTATTTGGTGACCATGGCCGAGCATTCCAGGTGCCAGCCGGGCCGGCCGGCGCCCCACGGTGACTCCCACTTGGCAGTCTCCGGATCGCCGTCTTTATGACCCTTCCACAGCGCAAAGTCGCGAGGATCGCGCTTGCCCCGGGGATCGGCGTCAGGCGCGGCCTGCATGTCATCAATGTTCTGGTGCGTCAAGGATCCGTACGCCTTCCAGGAGCGCACGTCGAAGTACACATCGCCGGAATCATCCAGGGCGGGGTAGGCGTGGCCACGCTCGATCAGGGTCTGGATGAGCGCGTGCATCTCCGGGATGTGGCCGGTGGCGCGGGGCTCGTAGGTGGGCTTGAGGATGCCCAGTGAGTCATAAGCGTTCTCGAAGGCCTGCTCAAAACGGTAGGCGAGGGCCCACCACGGCTCGTTATTTTCGGCAGCCTTGACCAGGATCTTGTCATCAATATCCGTCACATTGCGCACCACGGTGACCTCGTAGCCGCTGGTCTGCAGCCACCGGGTCAGCTGGTCAAAGGCCAGTGCGGAGCGGACGTGGCCAATGTGCGGCTCGCCCTGAACGGTGGCACCGCAGTAGTACAGCGACGCCTTGCCCTTCTGGAGCGGGACGAAGTCGCGGACGGTGGCAGTGGCGGAGTCATGGAATCTCAGGGTCACGGCTCTAGGCTACCGCGTCCATCGAGGCCCTGGTGCTCGCGTTCCATAACCAAGGCGGTGGCAATTGCGGTGATGCCTTCGTTGCGACCCGGGAAACCCAAGCCGTCCGACGTGGTTGCGCTCACCGACACTGGTGCTCCGGCAGCGGCGCTGAGCACTTCTTGTGCCTGCGCACGGCGCGGGCTGAACTTAGGCCTGTTGCCAATGAACTGCACGGCGATATTGCCAATCTCAAAACCCGCTTCCCGTACAATCCGGGCGGCTTCACCGAGCAATTTCACCCCAGATGCTCCCGCATATTCGGGGCGGTCGGTACCAAAATGGGCGCCGAGATCGCCAACTCCGGCCGCTGAAAACAGGGCGTCGGCTGCTGCGTGAGCAACGGCGTCGCCGTCGGAATGGCCGCTAAGTCCGCGTTCTCCCTCCCAGAGCAGTCCCGCCAGCCACAGGGGTGCGGGCGCATCATCGGGGGCAAACGCGTGCGTATCAACGCCAATACCAGTACGGGGTAGCTTCATGGGTTCAGCCTTCAATCCAGCGCGGGCGCAGCGGCCCTTCCAAGAGCGCTTCGGCCAACAACAGGTCCGTGGGGGAGGTGATCTTGAGGCTGTGCGTTGAACCTTGCACAACAAACACCTCCTCGCCAAGGGCTTCCACCATCATGGCGTCGTCCGTGATGGCCGCCAGCTCAGACGGGGTGAGCGTCAGCGCGTGGGCATGGGCTTGGCGCAGAGTGGCCAATTTGAATCCTTGGGGTGTTTGAACTGCCCGCAATACCTGCCGTGCTGGCGTGCCAACAACTTTTTCAACCCCGGCCCCCGTGGCTGGCAGCTGTGCCGGCTCCACAGTTTTGATGGTGTCAACCACGGCCAAGGCCGGGATGACTGCCTTCGCTCCGTCACGCAGTGCCCCTGCCACCCGATGAAAAACGCCAGACGGCGTCAGAGGCCGGGCAGCATCATGGATCATGACGGTTTCAACGCCCTGGGCAACAACTGCCAGGGCGGCTGCGACCGAGTCAGAACGTTCGGCCCCGCCGTCAACTACGCTGAAAAGAACTCCGGCGGCCTGAGCCTCTTGTGCTGCGCTTGCACAAATAACTGCCAGCTCCGGGTCATCAGCGGGAATGGCAACACAGATCTGGGCTGCAACACCGGTCTTGATCACGCCACGGATGGCAAGGAGCAGCATGGGTTGCCCGGCCAATGGCACCCGGGCCTTGGGAACGCCGAAGCCCAGGCGCTGCCCGGATCCGGCGGCAACAATCACTACGGCGCAAGAACCTTCTTCAACCTCATTCATATCCCTAGAATAGTCCGGGCGGCCTCTACTTGGGCTTTGTGCCACGATTTGCCCCACATCGCAAAAAAACCCCCACACCGAAGGGTGCGGGGGTTTTCTTGTGTTTTGCTGTGCAGGCAACTGTTACGAGGCCAAGACCTCGTCCAGAACTTCAGCAGCCTTGTCTTCGTCAGTTTTTTCGGCCAAAGCAAGCTCCGAAATCAGGATCTGGCGTGCCTTCGCAAGCATGCGCTTCTCCCCAGCTGACAAGCCGCGGTCATGGTCCCGGCGCCAGAGATCACGCACGACCTCGGCAACCTTGATGACATCACCGGAGGCAAGCTTCTCCAAGTTGGCCTTGTAACGGCGGGACCAGTTAGTGGGCTCCTCCGTAAACTCCGCACGAAGTACTTCAAAAACGTGCGCAAGGCCTTCCTTGCCGACAACATCACGAACACCAACAAGGTCAACGTTTTCCGCAGGGACCTCAATGGTCAGATCCCCCTGCGCAACCTTGAGCTTGAGATACATTTTCTCTTCACCCCGGATAGTGCGCATCTTGATCTCTTCGATCTTTGCCGCACCATGGTGTGGGTAAACTACTGTCTCGCCGACCTCAAAAAGCATGTGGATTCTCCCTTTCCAATGCTTCTAGTTTACCACGGTTAACTTCCCGCTCCCTTGAGTTTCCGCAGGTCAGGGGCAATCGGAGCTACGCCAGCGGCGCAATTGTTCCAACAATTGGAGAATTCTCCAGCCCTTGACTCCTGATCCTCAAAGTGCAGGCAGGAATCTACCTCCTGTTCCGGCTTCTCCGGCACTCATTGCCGGAAGCGTGCATTTGGCCTGTTTGCGGATAAGCTGAACAAAGATATTTTGTCTTTTCCATGAGGAGTTACTGACGTGAGAATCGCTGCCGGCATTCGCAGTACCAAACGAGCGCAACGCTTTAGCCTGATTGCCGCCATCGGCATTGGCGCCATGGCCTTCACCGGTTGCAGTGCCATCAACCAGCAAAGCACCGCCATGGAGGTCACCGTCACTGATGGTGTGCAATTGGATATGGGCCAGCTGGAACTGCGCAACGTCCTGATCGTCTCTGAAGCAGCAGGGGATCCAGGCCGCGTTATAGGCACTTTCTACAACCACGCTGATTCGCAGATGGTCCTGACCATCAGTGGCGCTCAGGGCTCCCAGACAGAAATCACTGTCCAGCCCGGCGTTCCCCTGGTGCTCAACAGCAAGTCCGATCAGGCAATCCTGAGCACTATGGCCCAGCCGCCGGGCAGCATTGAGTCCATTGAACTGCGCCAGTCAGGTGCCGGCTCTGAAACGGCTGCTTTGAACGTGCCTGTTCTGGACGGCTCCTTAGCTGAGTACAAGAAACTTGTTCCCACACCGGCCGCCAGTGTTCCGGCCACCATGGAAGCCACACCAGAAGCCACGCTAGAAGCCACGGCAACAGCTACGGCAACCCCGTAACAGCACCGCTCGTCTGCGGCTGTCTACAAGCGGTACCAGTGGGGCCAGTTGTCCAAGACAACTGGCCCCACTTTTTTGTGCTCACCTGGCAGTAAACACCATAGGCTTTGGACATCCCCGAGGCCTTAAACATTGAGAATTAAACACTGAGGGCGGGTGCCAGAAAATATTCTGGCACCCGCCCTCAGTTTCTACAGCTTAGTGTGTTGCGCTCCTGCGGCGGTTGAGCAGGAACACCGTTGCACCGGCAGCCAGCAGCAATGCTGCCAAGCCTCCGATCCAGACGTTGCTGGCACCCGTGCTGGCTAGGTCATCCCCACCAGTGACGGCCGCCGTGGTGGCATCCGATGCATCCGTTGAAGCATCCGTTGCAGGGGTGCTGTCAGTGGAGGCTGTGATGATCAACGGTGCACTGACCTGCTGCGGCTCACCATCAAGACCAATACCGTCAATGATGATCCGGTGCGTACCCGCCGGAACATTCGCAGGCAGCGTTACGCTCAGGCGCACGGTACCGTTTTTATCGGCTTTGGCTGTCCCCAACACCAACGGCTCGGAACGCAGCGTGAACGTTGCGCTGCTACCGGGCAAGAAGCTCTCACCGGTAATGACGAGCGCACCACCGGCGGCAACAGTGCCCGCACTGAGTTCAATCCCCGGAGTTGCCGGTTCCTGCGACGGGCCCTGGCTAGCCGTGGGGCTGACAGAGGCTGTTGCACTCTCACTCGGCGTAGCTGAGGCACTCGGTGTTGCGCTTTCACTCGGCGTAGCTGAGGCACTCGGTGTTGCGCTTTCACTCGGCGTAGCTGAGGCACTCGGACTTGCACTCGGCGTAGCCGAGGCACTCGGTGTAGCTGAGGCACTCGGTGTAGCTGAGGCACTCGGGCTTGCCGATACCGTGGGTTCCACGGTGCCCTCAACCTTGATCGCCACTGTTTTGCTGCCCAAAACGGAGCCGGAGATGGCGTCCTTGATGGTCACCTTCGCCGAATAGTCGCCTGCCTGCGTAAAGGTGTGCGCCGCAGTGTACTGACCGCCAACAACGGGGACGCTCACGTCTGCACTGCCATCACCAAAGCCGACAACAGCGTTAGTCAAAGCTCCGTCACCGATGGCCGCCAATGCGGAGGTGCCGCTGATGAGCGCCGATGCTCCGACGTCGAGCGTTGACTTGGCTGCGGCAGCGGTGACCGCCGGAAGGGTGTAGTCCGGTGCCGTGTTCAGCTTGGTCGTGACCCCGCCGAGGCTGGTGCCACGGTCTACCAAGGTGAAGGAGTCCGGGCCTTGGGCATCGCGCTCGGTACTGAGCACAATGGCCAGGGTGTTGTCCCCGTTCTTGTTCAAGAACCCGCTGGGGATGGTGAAGGTGCTCTGCGGGCCCACATTGCCAACCCAGGTTCCCGTGTTCCAACCGTTGACGTAGATGACGGCGCGAGCGAAGGACTGGCGTCCATTCTCGAATTTGGCATCGTTGATCTTCAAGCCAAGGGCTGTATCAGTTCCTGCCGGCACAGCCAGCTTAAAGTTGGTGCGGTACCAGGTCACGCCGGCCTTAGCTGGCTTGAACGAGGTGGCATCAGCCCATTCGCTGTCCGGGTATCCGGGCAGGTACCAGCCAGCACGCTCACCGTAAAGACCACCGGTGTTGTACATGGTCCTGTCGGTATCGACCGGGGCGGCTTTGTCCTTGGCGCCTTGCAGCTTCCACGTCACAGCACCGGTGTTGGGCAAAATGGCATCAAAGAGGCCACGGTTCTGACGGGACAGTCCATCATCAGACCAGTCAAGGTTCTGGCCGTGGTTACGGACCACTGCCGAAACCACAGTCTTTTCACCATTTTTGATGACCCCGGCCGGAACCGTGATTGTCTTCATGCTGCCATCTGCTGCTGCGGATCCGGCGAAGGTGCCATTGACCCAGACCAGCATGTTAGCCGCAGATCCGCCCTGACCGCGCAGCTGGATGCTGGTGGCCGCCGAGGATGCGGTGAAGTGTGCCCGGTACCAGGTGTCACCTTCGTAGAAGCCATAAAATGCCGTATCAAGGACCTTGCCCTGGTTGGTGCCGGGGCCCTGGCGGTTGTTTGGTGAGGACGTGGCGTTGGCTACCTGCCATGCGCCATCATCGAAATCCTTGGCGGACTCCGGGTTCTCCCCGGAAACCTTCCAATTGCTCAGTGCTGGCAGGACAGCGGCACCCGGACCGGCAAGGTTTGTAACAAGCTGACCATTAGCACCCACCGTGGCGGTCAGTGCAACACCGTTCCAGGTGGCCTTGGTGATTCCTGCCGGAACGTAAATGTTGATGGCGCGTGCAGCCTTGGTATCGCCGACCAGGTGCACGGTGTCGCCGTCGAACTCTGCTGAACGGAGCAGGTCAACACCTGTGACCATGACGGTCTTGTTCGAGGTGCCGCCCTTGACGATTCCCTCAATGCTCCACTGCTGGGCCGTGGCCGAGCGGTCCGTGGTGACAACAGTCAGGGTCGGGGCGCCGCCACCTGTGATCTTGAACGAGGTGTTGGTGCCATGAATGTAGTTCAAGCGCAACTGCTTTGTGGCGCCATTCCATACGGATTCGACGGCGGTGCCAGCCAGCGTGGTCACAGTGGGTTCTGAGGCGTACTGCAGGACAGTTTCGCCGTCGTCGCCCTTGGCTCCGTTGAGCGCCAGCAGGGTACCGTTGGCCACGGGCATCTTCGTGAACAACTCGGAGGTGCTGTAAAGCATTTTCTGGCCGTCGAAGGCGTAATCGGCGATGACCATGTTCGCATCACGGCCGTGGAGCTTCAAGAAAGTGCCAGCCTTCTGCGGGACACGGGCAAAGGTGATGGAATCCGCCGGCGTCTCCGGGGTGGTTGCGGCCGGGGTGGAGGTTTCAATGGCGTCGATGGAGATGAACGTCCCCACCGCGGCGGGCGCGCCCTTCACACCCGAGTTGACCACCTTGATGGTGTGCTCAACCGTGGGATCCAGACCCTTTTTCTCAAACGCAGTCTGGCCGGGGGTGCTGGCAACGGCGACTTGGTACGTGTTGGTCTGGCCCACCTTGACACCGTCGATGAAGACGTCACCAATGGCGTGGTTGTAGGCTGTGGCGGAAATCAGCTTCACCTCGGCGGCCGTGAACTTGTACTCATAGTACGCGCCGGTCTTGGCGCTGTTGCTTTCGGTGCCCATATAGTCATTAGCGGTCCAATTTTTGCCGGTGTCATGGCTCCAGTCGGAAACGGTTCCAGTCTTGGAGTAGACGATGGCGGGATCGACGTCGTCGACCTTCTTGGTGATCGGGGCGGCGGGAGCTTCCGGTGCTGTTGCTGCCGGAATGACATCAAAGGCGTCGATGGTGACGTTGGCACCTTGGCTTGCAGCGTCCTTCTGCCCGGTGACCACAATCTTGATGGTGTGTGGAACGTTCGGGTCCAGCCCGTCCTTCTGGAAAGCTACGTACTGGAAGTTGGCATTCTGGCCGCGGTAGGTGTTTGTCTGACCCACCTTGACACCGTCAATGTAAACATCGCCGTAACCGTGGTTGATGGACTGGGCGGAAATGACGCGGATACCTGCCCCGGTGAACGTGTAGGAGACGGAATCACCCGTCTTCTCGCTGAAGGTTTCGGTGCCCTTGTAGTTTCCTGCGGCCCAGCCTTCACCGTTGGACTTGCCCCACGTGCCTGCATAGGTGATGGAGGGGTCCCTGTCATCAACGGTGTAGCTGGCGGCCACAACCTCTTCACGCGGGGAAAGAGTCAAGGGAATGGAGTAGTTCAGTTCCGTTGTGCTGTTGCTATCACCCTGACGGAAGCCCAGGTAGCGGGCTCCGTTGCCGGAGACGGAATCACTCTCCAGGCTCTCGGTGGCAATGCGCTGGTACGACTTGATGTTTCCGGTACCGCCATCGATTGTGACGGGGGCGCCGGGCTGCGGAACCATATTCGAGATCGGGGTGAAGTCCTTCTGGAAGTAACCCAGTTCCTTCTGCACGGATGCCTTGGGGGTGAGCTGGCGATCCTCATTGATGGCAGCACCGTAGTCATAGGAAGTGAATCCAGAAGACGGGGATCCAGTCCAGCCCCAGTTGGTGCCACCGTACTGCATGTAGTAATTGAACATGTTGATACCGTTGTTCAGGTTGTTAATCCCGTACTGGCGGGTGAACGCTGAATCAACAAAATCGGCGCATTTGTCAGTGTTGAAGTTGGCGCCCCACGGAGTGAAGGCTCCGCCCTGACCCTCCGCAATGAACATGGGGCTCGTTTCGGTGCGAGCACGGAAACGGTCTTCCATGTCGGGGATCTGACCCCGGGCGTTGGAACAAGTGAAGCCCAGTGGGTACTGGTCGAAGGCGTAATAGTCTAGGCCCACGTTGCCACCGGCACTCGTACTGCCCGGGACGTAGGCACCGTTGAAGCCCCAGTCGTTGTGGAACACCGGGACGGTGATGCCGTCTGCCTTGATGCCCTTGACGAGTTCTTTCATGAAGGCGGGGCGGTTACCACCTTCGTTCAAAAGCTCGTTTTCAGCTTGGTATGTGACGATTGAGCCGCCACCGTCGGTTACCTGGTGTTTAACGGCGATCTGATTAAAAGCGTGAATCCAGCTCAGGGACTCGCGCAGCGCTTCCGGATCGGTGCTGCGCAAGGATCCCGCACCACTTTTGGTCAGGTAGGCTGGCAATCCGCCCATGGAGATTTCGGCGTTGACGTAGGGGCCGGGGCGGGCAATGACATAGAGGCCCTCTTCCTCCGCCATGGTCAGCAAGAGGTCAATGTCTTTGATGCCGGTGAAGTCAAACTTGCCGGATTCAGTGGAGTGCAGTCCCCAGAAAAAGTAGAGGGAGACGGCGTTGAAGCCGCTGGCGCGCATCTTCTGGAACATGTCGCGCCAGTCGTCCGTGCCGGGCAGACGCCAGTGGTGGAACTCCCCGCTCCAGACGTTGAGGCGTTCCCCGTCAACCATGAAGGACTTGGAATCAAAGGTGACGGTGTGTGATTTGCCGTCATTGCCCGGGAAGATGACCTTCTCGCCACTCATAGCTGAGGTTGCAACACTCTCCACTGTGACGTTGGAGCCCTCGGCCAGCGCTGGAGAGGAAATGCTCATGAGGCCCAGCGCCGCCGTAGCCATAATGGCAGCCGCCTTGAGCCTTCGGGAGCGCCCAGGCGCTCTAGAGGAGTACGCAGTCATAGTTTGATTCCCTTGAACCTAGAGGCAACCGTCAGGGCCGCCCGGATTGTTATCCATCACAGCATATGACGCACACCACACCGAGGCAATCAAAATTCAACTTATACGCACATATGACACAGTTTTCCCCACACTTTTTGACGAATTGGCCAGGATCAGGCGTGCTTTAGGGTTCGAATTTGTAACCCAGCCCACGCACCGTCACTAGGTGCAGGGGCACGGCTGGATCCGTTTCAATTTTGCTGCGCAGCCTCTTCACATGCACGTCAAGAGTCTTGGTGTCCCCAACATAGTCCGATCCCCACACGCGATCGATCAGCTGGCCACGGGTAAGCACCTTCCCCGCGTTGCGCAGGAGCATTTCCAACAGTTCAAATTCTTTCAACGGAAAACTCACCGATTCCCCACGCACACTCACAACATGCCGGTCCACATCCATGCGTACCGGTCCTGCCTGGACCGCGGAGTCCATGAGCTCCTCCGGCTCGGCCTGACGGCGCAGAACCGCCCGAATCCGGGCAATCAGTTCACGGGAGGAGTAGGGCTTGGTGACATAGTCATCGGCCCCCAACTCCAGGCCAACCACCTTGTCAATCTCTGAATCCTTAGCGGTCAGCATGATAATGGGGACGCTTGAACGCTGGCGCAAATGCTTGCAAACCTCGGTTCCACTCATGCCCGGTAATTGCAGATCCAACAGAACCAAATCGGCGCCGCTGCGTTCAAACTCCACCAAGGCGTCCAGCCCGTTATCCGCTACCGAAACTTCATAGCCTTCCTTGGACAACAAGAATGACAACGGGTCGCTAATGGAATCTTCGTCTTCAACGATCAATATTCTACTCACGCTCGGTGCGCTCCTTTAGGTCAAGCCTGGGTGCCGCTCGGCGCGGTGGTGCGTTCCGCCGTCGGACGTTTGGTTGGAAAGTTGGGGCAGGCGCACGGTGAACGTGGAGCCCAGCTTCGGGGCCGACCACACTGTCACCTCGCCACCATGGTTGCTGATGATGTGTTTGACTATGCTCAGGCCCAGCCCAGTACCGCCAGTATGGCGCGAACGCGCAGTGTCAACCCGGTAAAACCGCTCAAAAATGCGGTCCTGCTCGGTGGGGCTGAGTCCGTCACCTTGATCGGAAATGCTGACGGAGACCACCTCATCCGTCACCGAAAGCCCGATCCCGACCTGCGTATTTTCCGGGGAATACCGCACAGCATTATCAATCAGATTGCGCAGAGCGGTCACGAGCTGGGAGCGGTCGCCATAGACCTGCGCCGGCTGGCCGGGCCCCACGGCGATGGTGATGTTCCGGCTCTGCGCGGGGAGCCTTGTCCTGTCCACGGCCTCGGCAATAACCCCGTTGATATCCACCTCGGTGCCCACCCGCACCACATCTTTGCCCTGCACGCGCGAGAGTTCGATGATGTCCTGGACCAGGGCGGCCAGCCGCGCAGATTCTGTCATCATGCGTGAGGCGAAACGGCGGACAGTTGCTTGATCTTCCGGCGCCGATTCAAGCGCCTCAGCCAGAAGCGAGATGGCCCCCACGGGTGTTTTCAGCTCGTGTGAAACGTTGGCCACGAAATCGTTGCGCACGGCTTCCGTTCGGGCAATTTCGGTGCGGTCATCCGCCAACAGCAAGATGTACTCCTCACCCAGAGGGGCAACGCGCACCTGGATCACCAAGGTGCCCTGACCCGAAGTCGCCGGGAACAGGTCAGCGGGTGGCGCTGTGGCGTGGGTTGCTGTGGCGTGGGTTGCTGTGGCGTGGGTTGCTGTGGCGTGGGTTGCTGTGGTCGGTGGGACTTCGGTGGGCGGCGTTGGCGCAGCCGCTCCGCCAGGTAGGACGACGCGTGGCAAAATAAGGTCACGTTCTTCAATAACACCGTCGCGACGTACCCGGTGGGCAAGTTCAATGAGTTCGTGATGGACCACCGTATGGCCGCGCACCAGGCCGAAGGCGTACGCACCCGGGCTGGCGCGGACAACGCCGTCGACCGTGTCAATGACAATGTAGGCCTTGCCCACCACGGAAAGAACCTCGGCGGAACCGTCTGGCAACAGGGGTTCACCAATGTCTACAGTGCGTTGGCGTGAACGTTCGCTCAGACTAAATGCGAGCATGCCAAACACACCCAGGGCCAAGCCAATAAGCCCGGCCACCACTCCTACCAGCAAGGGATCCACAGCTCAAGCCTATGTGCTGATGACACGGATTTTCACCAACCGGCTCCCCTAAACCGTGCGTTCAGCTAACGTTCACCTTCAGGTGCCCAACCGTTCATATGCAGGTGACATATTGGAGGGCAGGACAGGCCCGTTGTGGGCTACCCGTGAAAGGAAGCATCTGTGCGCAAAGTATTCCAGGCCGAGCTCCACCAAATTGGTGAGGGCCTGATTGAGATCTCTGATCTAGTTCTCGAAGCTATCGCGAAGGCAACGGCCTCTTTCGCTACGGCCGATCTTCCCAGCGCGCAAGAAGTCATTGCCGCCGATGCCCGGATCGATTTTCTGCAAAACGATCTCGACGAACGAGCCATTGACGTCCTTGCTTTGCAGGGCCCCGTGGCCAGTGACCTCCGCATGATTGTGGGCTCCCTGCGTATGAGCGCATCTTTGGAACGCATGGGCGATCTGGCCCGGCACATTGCCCAATTGACGCGGCTACGCTTCCCTAACCCAGTGATCCCGGCATCTCTAACGGAAACTTTTGCCGAGTTGGCCCGGCTGGACATCTTCATTGCGGGGAAGGTAACGGAGCTCTTGGAGAGCCGGGATCTTGAACTGGTGGCCGAGATCTCTGCGGCTAAGTCCCAGATCAACAAGCTGCATAAAACCGTATTCGCCACCATGGCCGCTCCTGAATGGCAGGAAACCGCCGCCACCACTGTCGATGTCACGCTGGCCAGCAGGTATTTTGAACGTTTTGGCGATCACGGAGTGTCAGTGGCCCGCAAAGTCTCCTACCTGGTGACGGGCGAATGGCAGCCCGAAGAGTTCTTGGCCGTCTAAATTCCGGCCGCGCTGCAACTTACGCGCCCGCCTCCCACTAATGCGCCCGGTCTACAGGTCGCATTAGTGGGAGGCGGGCGCATTTTTTATGGGGGCACGCGCCCTAGGGCCGGGCGTGGAGAGTGTGTAGGGAACGGCTGCGGGGCGGCACCTTTCGTGTGAAAGGTACCGCCCCGCCCTGGTGCATTAAAGTCGCGTGCGTTTAAGAGGTGTTACTTCTTGCCCTGGTTCGCTACAGCCTGGATAGCAGCAGCTGCGGCTTCGGGGTCCAGGTACGTGCCGCCGGGGGTGATGGGGGCGAAGTTCTCATCCAGTTCGTAGACGAGCGGGATTCCCGTGGGGATGTTCAGCGAGGCGATGGCGTCATCTGAGATGCCGTCCAGGTGCTTGACCAAGGCGCGCAGCGAGTTGCCGTGGGCCGTAACCAGAACAGTCTTGCCGGCCTTGAGATCTTCCTTGATATCCGATTCCCAGTAGGGCAGCAGACGGATCAGGACGTCCTTGAGGCACTCGGTGCGCGGCAGGGCCTCACCCAAATCCGCGTATCGGGGATCGTGAGCCTGGGAGAATTCACTGTCATCGGACAAGGCAGGCGGCGCGGTGTCGTAGCTGCGGCGCCATTCCATAAACTGCTCTTCGCCAAACTCGGCCAATGTCTGGGCCTTATCCTTACCCTGGAGCGCACCGTAGTGACGTTCGTTCAGACGCCAGTCACGCTTGACGTCAATCCAGCCGCGATCGGCCGCTTCCAGGGCCAGATTCGTGGTGTTGATGGCACGCTTGAGTCGCGAGGTGTAGACAATATCCGGCAGAAGGTTCTTCTCCACCAGCATCTCACCACCGCGTACGGCCTCGGTGCGGCCCTGATCATTCAAATCAACATCCACCCAGCCGGTGAACAGGTTCTTGGCGTTCCACTCACTGTGGCCATGGCGAAGCAAAATCAACGTATAAGTCATACTTTCATCTTACCGGGCGTATTCGTTGGGCCAGAATTACTACGCAGATTTGCACTTTGGGCTGTTGCTCGTCATCTCTGCTCTATCCGCCAGCACCCCTTTGAAGCACTGGTTGAACCCACCCAAAAACTGGGGTATCGAAGAGAGCGCCGGCAACAGGCACGTGATTGTGACTGGCAACACAGGGCGAAAAGGTCAAAAGCGGCGGTTCCACCGCTGTGCACAAAATAAAATTCTTAAGTGGTTCAACGTGCGCAGCGAGTGGGAAACTCTTCAGTCGACCCCTCAAACCGCGTAGTTCGCCAACGCAACAAGCCCTTTGGCAATGCGACCCGTGGCACCACAAATCCGAACCGGCTGCGCCGTGTTGACCGCTGGCTGGCAGGTCCCCAAGCCTGGCGGCTGAAATGCGAAAGCAACCCTCTTGTGGTTGACCTGGGATATGGCGGCTCCCCTGCAACGGCTGTTGAACTGTATTCGCGCATTCATGCCGTGTGCCCAGCGGCCCATGTGACGGGCATCGAAATTGAGCCAGAACGCGTTCGCATCGCGAAGAAACTCGAGCACGATGGCCTGGATTTCCGGGTAGGCGGCTTTGAAATCCCGGTCTCCGGCAAGGCCACCATGGTGCGGGCGTTCAATGTCCTGCGTCAATATGATGAGGCAGATGTCCGGCTGATCTGGGACACCGTCTGCTCACGCTTGGCCCCACAGGGAATCTTTGTGGATGGCACCTGCGATGAGATTGGCAGGCGCAGTACCTGGGTGGCACTCGATAGCACGGGCCCACTCTCGCTCACCATTTCGCTGCGTTTTGGTGGTTTTGAACTGCCGTCCGACGTTGCCGAACGCCTGCCCAAGGCCCTCATCCACCACAACATGCCCGGCGAGCGGATCCACACATTCCTTCAGGCTCTGGACAAGCATTGGCTGGCCGGCTCAGCGCTGGCGCCCTTCGGCAACCGGCAGCGTTGGCTGGCTATGTGCCAAAAAATGTACGACGACGGCTGGCCAGTGGTGCGTTCACCCTCACGGTGGCGCTTGGGTGAACTGACCGTGGCCTGGTCCGCAGTGGATCCCTACTAAGTTCAGTGGAGCATAGCCAAGGGTTGAGCCCAGCTAAGGGTTACGCAGGCACCTGCCAAAGCGGGCACGTGCCTAGGGCAGCGGTTAGCTAAAGGGCACGTACCTGAGGGCAACGGTTAACAGGGACAACAATTACCAGGAAGAGCCGCGGTTTTGGCCGCCGCGCTTGCGTGCGCGAACCTCAACGAGGGCCGGGCGCACGTCTGCCAAGTAGACCCCTGCAGCGGTAGCGCCGCCCAAGGTCAGCAGCAACATCATGCCAAGCGGCGGCACCGTCAAGGTCATGATGGGGCCAATGATGTACAGGAACCCAAAGAAACTAGCGCCGCCTGTCAGGGCAGCCCAAAACGTCTTAGTCCGCTTGTACACGCGTTCGAAGTCACTGGGCGGGGTGCGCAAGCAATCGGCAAGTGCCCACACTTGAACGCCGAAGGCCAGCAGTCCCAGTGCCACCAGGATGAGGAACTCTAGAAAGTGCATAATGTTTACCACAGACTCAGCTTACAGTCCCGCACCGGATATTGGCTGTGAGAGCTGGTCCAGCGCCTGATCTAGATCGGCCCAGAGGTCTTCCACATTCTCAATACCAACGCTTAAGCGCAAGAGATTCTGGGGAACAGTATCCGGCTCATTGGCGTGGCGCCGGCGCCTTTCAATGAGCGATTCAACTCCGCCCAGCGAGGTGGCGGGAGTCCACAAGTCCAGCGCCTCCACAACGGCGGTTGCGGCCTCTGCTCCCCCAGCCACTTGAATGCACAAAACAGAACCAAAACCACTCATTTGTGCTTTGGCCCTGACATGACCCGGGTCCGACTCCAGACCTGGGAACAAAACCTTCTCAACGCCGCTATGCGTGTCCAGACGGCGGGCCAGCTCAAGGGCGCTGGCCTGGGAACGTTCCACCCGCAGCGCCAGAGTCCGCAGGCCCCGCAGCGCCAACCACGCCTCAAAAGGTCCGGCGATGGCTCCATGGATGGAACGGTGATGCAGCAGAGCCTCGCGCAGATCCGGGCGGGAGGTGGCAAGGGCGCCGAGGATGACATCAGAATGGCCGGCCAAGTACTTCGTCACTGAATGCAGAACAATGTCAGAGCCCAGCTCGAGAGGCTTTTGCACCAGCGGAGTGGAGAAGGTGTTATCGGTGACAATGATGGCCCCCACCGCCTGGGCCGAACGGCATAGCAACTCCATATCAGCCACTTCCAGCATGGGGTTGGTGGGGCTCTCCAGCCACAGCATGTCAGCTGCCTTCTCCCCCGCCCCCGTCAACGCCGCGATGACCTCATCATTGTTGGCGATGTCCACGGTACGCAACGTAAACAAGCCCTTCGCAGCCTGTTCCTGCGCCATGACCAGCGCACCCTGGTAGGAGTGGATGGGCATAACGAGAGTGCCGCCTGTGGGGATCAGCGAAAGCGCGGCAGAAGCCGCAGCCAGACCGGAACTGAAAATGAGGGCCGGCAGCGTGGCACCTTCTAGCTGGGACAGTGCCTCCTCCAACGGATCCCAGGTGGGGTTGGAATAGCGCCCGTACGCCCGATCGCCATCGACAACGGTCCCGGTTCCCACATAGGTAGAGGAGAGCATGATCGGCGGATTGACGGGGGCGTCGTGAACGCGTGGGGGGCGCCCTGCCGCCACAACAAGGGTGTCGGGGCGTAGGTGTTCGGGGTGGCTGGCAGGCTGGTGCGTCATACTTTCCACACTAGACCGCCTGCGTCACGCTCGCGCACATTGTGACATTAGCCGGGCGGGCCACCTGGCGTGGTGGGCGTGGCGGCTGGCACCGAGCAGGCGGGTGGCGGGCCACCGCCCTGGCGTGGCGGCTGGAGCCGCTGTCCTTGTGGATAAGCTTCCGGTGCCGCAAGGAATCATTCAGCTTGGGCCGGTAGGCTGGTGGGGTGACTGATTCTGCTGCCCCGATGCCGGGCTTATTCATTGCTTTTGAGGGCGGCGACGGTGCTGGAAAATCCACTCAGGCTGCATTGTTAGCCAAGACCCTCTCCCACGCCGGACACACAGTTTTGCGCACCCGTGAGCCAGGCGGCACCCCGGTGGGCGAAAAGCTGCGTTCCCTAGTCCTGGATCACGGCCAAGGTGAAATCGATGCCCGGACCGAGGCATTGATCTTCGCAGCAGCCCGGGCAGCACACGCGGCTCAAGTCATCATTCCAGCTGTGGCCCGTGGAGAGATAGTACTCAGCGACAGGTATGCGGATTCCTCGATCGCTTACCAGGGTTCCGGGCGCGGACTCGGCACGGCAGCCATCAAGGATCTCAACGATTGGGCTACCGGTGGTCTGTGGCCGGATCTGACCGTCCTGCTGGATGTCTCCCCGACTGCCGGGCGGGAACGGCGCACGGCCGGTGACGCTACTGAAGACCGGATGGAATCAGAACCGGATCATTTCCACGCCGCCATCCGTACCGCCTTTCTTGACTTAGCCGCGGCCAGCCCCGAGCGTTATGTGGTGCTTCCCGCCGGTGGCAGCGTGGATGAGCTTGCCGCATCTGTGGCCCGGCATGTGCAAGATCTGTTGCACAAACGGTCCCGGGCATGAGCGTCTGGGTTGATCTGCAGGGCCAGGACAGTGTGGTCTCGCAGCTGCGGCGTGCCGCCCAGTCTGGCAGCCCCACGCACGCGTGGCTTTTGACGGGCCCGCCGGGCTCAGGGCGCTCAAATGCGGCGCTGGCCTTTGCCGCCGCCCTGGTCTGTGAGCAGTCCGAACTCAACGCCCGCGGCTGCGGTGTGTGCAAGGCCTGCCACACCACCATGGCCGGAACCAACGCCGACGTCACCTTCATCGCCACCGAGAAAACCACGATCACCATTGAGGAAGCCCGCTCGCTGGTCCGCAAGGCCTATGACAGCCCCTCCTCCGCACGGTGGCGGGTCATGATTGTTGGTGACGCCGACCGCATGGCCGAACGCACCACGAACGTCTTGCTCAAGGCCATCGAGGAACCGCCTCCGCGGACCATCTGGATCCTGTGCGCTCCGAGCCCGGCCGATGTCCTTGTGACGATCCGGTCCCGCTGCCGCACCCTGACCTTGCGCCTGCCCCCCGTTGAGGATGTGGCCGCGCTGCTGGTGCGCCGCGACGGTATTGATCCTGCGCTTGCGTTGATCTCCGCCCGCGCCGCGCAAAGCCACATTGGGATTGCTCGGCGCCTCGCCAGAGATCCCGGTGCCCGTGAACGTCGCGATGCCACGGTCCGGCTGCCGCTGAATCTGCGTGACGTCACCACGGCTGTCATGGCGGCCGCTTCTCTGCTGGCGCTGGCCCAGGAAGAAGCCTCTTCCTCCAATGAAGAGCGCGACGCCGTCGAAAAAGCCACGCTGTTGCGCAACCTCGGCGCCCCCGAGACTGGGACGCTGCCACCTCCTTTGCGCGCCCAGGTGCGTGCCTTGGAAGAGGACCAGAAGCGGCGCGCCAAGCGCTCGGTGACGGATCATTTGGACCGGGCGCTGACAGATCTGCTCTCTTTCTACCGGGATGTGCTGGTTCTGCAGCTAGCCGCCCGCGGCGGGAACGGCGCGCTGGCCCAAGGCGTTGAACTCGTCAATGAAGGTCTCAGGGGAGACCTGTTCGCCTTTGCCCAAAACTCCCGTGCGGAAGCCACCCTTGCCCGTATGGATGCCATCAATGCCGTGCGCCACCGGCTCACCACCACCAATGTTGCCCCGCTGCTGGCTCTTGAAGCCATGGCAGTAAGCCTGCTCTAAAACGTGAAGGACTCCCATATGCCTGCCGGAAACCAACGACGGCGACCCCGCCTCCGCCTGCCCCTCACCGCCGCTGCGGCTCTTCTGGGGCTGCTCTTGAGCTCCTGCTCCGTACTGGCGCCAGAACAACCCTCGGTCAGCTCCGCGGATTCGTCAATCGTGGGCGAAGTGCCTGCGGACCTGTTGACCTTTTACGGCCAAACGGTGACCTGGACCTCATGTAGTGGGGGGTTCCAATGCACCGAGGTAAACGTTCCAATGAATTATGGGGCCCCTAAGAAGGACTCCATAAAATTATCTGTGATCCGTCTGCCCGCCTCCGGGAAGCGCCAAGGCGCCATGCTGATCAACCCTGGCGGGCCTGGGGGCTCCGGTGTGGACATGGTCAAGAACGGCGCCAGTTCCTATTTTTCCGCCAAACTGCGCGGAGCCTATGACGTGGTGGGTTTTGACCCGCGAGGTGTGCAACGGTCTGCCGGGATCAGGTGCCTGGACGATGCACAGATGGATGCGGCACGGCAGTTGGACTGGGACTTGAGCACAGATGCCGGGTTCGCCAACGCAGAAGCTGAGGGAAAACGGCAGGCAGAGCTGTGCATCAAGAACTCCGGGCCCGTGCTGGAACTCATGGACACCGTCAGCGCAGCCCGTGACATGGATATCCTCCGTGCCGTGGTGGGAGATACAAAGCTGAACTACATGGGGTTCTCCTACGGCACCAAATTGGGCGCTACTTATGCCGGGTTGTTTCCTTCTCGAGTGGGACGCTTCTCCCTGGACGGCGCCATGGACCCCTCACTAAACATTGATCAGGTCTCGATGGGACAGGCTGTTGGCTTTGAAAACGCCCTGCGGGCCTGGGTTGCGGATTGTCTGAGCAGCACCGAGTGCCCCGTATCCGGGACTGTGGATGAGGCAATGGCCCAAATTCGGGAGCTCAACGACGTCTATACCGCCACGCCCCAACAGACCCCGGAGGGCCGTGTTGTGACGGGAACCGAATTCACCGGGGCCATTGCTTTTGGCATGTACTCCACCGATTTGTGGGCCCCTTTGACGGGCGCCTTGAAACAAGCCTTTGCCGGTGACGCCTCGGGCATGCTCATGCTGGCGGATTTCTCTGCGGATAGGGACTCCGATGGTAAGTACAATTCCAACACAGCCGCCGCCTTTGCCGCCGTCAACTGTCTTGACTACCCCATGAACTCGGATCTGACACACATGCGTGAACAGGCAGAGCTTTTGAAGAAGGCTGCCCCCACGTTCGGCGAACTGCTGGCCTACTCCGGATTGAACTGCAAGGCCTGGCCGTACCCCGCAACGGGCAAGCCCGCCCCGATCACCGCAGCAGGCGCCGGACCCATCTTGGTGGTCGGCACAACGGGCGATCCTGCTACTCCCTATACCTGGGCAGAAGCGTTGGCCAAGCAGCTGGATTCCGGGGTCTTGGTGACGTGGAAAGGCCAAGGCCACACCGCCTACGGCCGTGCCAACGCCTGCCTGACGTCCGTAGTAGATGACTACTTTGTGGACGGCAAGGTACCGAACGCGGGAACGCGCTGCTAACTTTTGCCGCCCGGCACCGGCGCGGGCTGAAGAGCGGGCGGCGGGGCGGGCGGCGGGACGGGCGGCAGCGCCGATTTTGTACATCCGGCCCGCACCGATTAGAGTAGTTTCTTGTGTTCGGTACTTGATCCCGCAAGGGCCCAAACCAGCACAGGCCTCCATAGCTCAGTTGGTAGAGCGTTTCACTCGTAATGAAAAGGTCAACAGTTCGATTCTGTTTGGAGGCTCCACTAAAACCCCCGGATTCTAAGGAATCCGGGGGTTTTCTGGTTGTGTCCCCACAAATCCCGGGTTTGGACTGTAAACCATGGCTTGAGCCAACCGCTATTCCTTCGCTCCGAGTCCGAGTGCCTGCCGGTAAGAATCGATCCGTGAGAAATGGTCGCTAAGGACATACCTAAACCACCATTTCTCCCGGATGGATGAGGATACGCCCGGGAAAAGTCCCGTACCCAGCAGGCCGGAACCCCGGGCATAAAATGTGCCCATGAGCAGAAAACCTCAACCTCACCCAACCGCACCCCGGCAGCCGGCGCGTGAACCCGGGCGGGTTCACTGGATGGAATTGTTCTTCGATTTAGTGTTCGTGGCCTTCGTGGGACAGCTGGCCCACGGCATCCACGGCGATCCCGGCTGGGCGGAATTTGGCACCTACGTGCTGCTGTTCTTCCCCGCCTGGTGGGCGTGGGCCAACATTGTCTCGGTAGTGAATCTGCTCCCCGGCCTGACAGCCCGGGTGCTTGGGGTGGCCATGCTGGCTGCCATGGCCGCAGCAGCACTTATGGCGGCAGCCGCCCCGGAAGCCTTTGGCGAGCGGGCATGGGCCTTCTCGCTGGCAAACGCCGCCATGCGCATAGTCCTACTCATTCTGTGGCTGTACCAGCACCGCACATTCTCCACCGATTCGCCGTGGCGGATCTGGGTCTATAACGGCGGAACCGCGGCCCTGTGGCTCATTGCAGCGTTCTTGCCACTGGCCGCCACCGTGAGCCTCTGGGCGGTTTCGATAGCCCTTGAAATTCTCATGGTGGCCAACAGCAACCGAATCGGGGCCAACCGGAGCATGGCCGCCATCAACATTGAGCACGCAGGGGAACGGTTGGGCCTGTTTGTGATCATAGTTCTGGGGGAATCGGTGTTTAGCATTGTCAACGAGGCAGCCACCGATTGGAGCCCCAGTACCGGCCTCGTGGCATCCTTGGGGTTCATCATCGTGGCCTTGCTTGGCTGGGCTTTCTTCCAATACGGCATGGGCACGCTGTCCAGCGGCTTGGAACACCTGCGCGAACGGGGCGATCTCACCGGGATCCTGCAAACCACACTGTTCATGCCGTTCGTGCTGGTTCTGGGGGTGACCTCACTCGCCGCAGGCATTGCCACCGCCATCCCGGAACCGTTCAAGCCGCTGCCGCTAGGCGCAACCATCGCCTTGGGCGGCGGGATCGCTCTCTTTTACGCCACTAACGCGGCCGCCTCGCTGCGCTACGGACAACCTCCGCGCACGGTCCTGATCTGGAGCATCCCCACCGTGGTGATTGCGCTTTGCCTAATTCCGGCTAGCGCAACCCAGCCAGCCGCCGTGGTGCTTGCTCTGGTGGCGGGCCTTCTGGTGGCGCTCACCGGCTATGTTGAAATCACCGCACGGCTGCGGCACACCTGACGTTAGTCCCAGGGAAAGACCACGCCCTCACCCACCACTTTCAGTGATAGTTCGGTACCAGGACGGGCCAGCATGGCGTTCCAGTGCCTGATGTTGATAATCTCCCCACCAACAGGCTGGTGGGGGTCCGCAGGGTGTTCGGCGTCCACCAAAATAGGTTCCAGCTGTATTCGGACAGTGGTTTCGGGGCCAAAGTAATCGGTGTCCACCACGCGTCCACGGATGGGCCCATTGCTGGAAATGCGGATTTGTTCGGGCCGCAACATCAAATAAACCTTGCCCTGTACCGGTGGGCGGCGCACTGGGATTCCTCCCAGCGAGCACAAGGCCAAGGAACCTTCCATCCATGCCTCAATGATGACGGCGTCGCCAAGAAACTCTGCGGTGGCCCTGTCCGAGGGGCGGGTGTACACCACAAAAGGGCTCCCAATTTGAGCCAACTTGCCATCACGCATCACGGCCACCTGATCGGCGAAACTGAGGGCCTCTGATTGGTCATGGGTGACGAGGATGGTGGTCACCCCGGCCTGTTTGAGTGTTTGTGAGACAGCGCGCCTGGTAGCAACGCGCAATCCCGCGTCGAGTGCACTAAATGGCTCATCCAAGAGCATCAGCTGGGGCTGCCGGGCCAGTGCACGCGCCAAGGCGACACGCTGTTGCTGCCCACCGGAAAGCTGGTGGGGCCGGCGTTTTGCATAGGAGGTGTCCATGGAAACCATCTCCAGCAACTCCCCCACCCGAAGCGCCGCCGCTTTGCCGCGCAAAGGCAGGCCGAAGGCTATATTTGCCCCCACGCTCAAGTGCGGGAACAACGCGCCATCCTGAGCCACATAGCCAACACTTCGCTTATGGGCCGGAAGCCAGGTGGATGGCCCGGCTACTTCTTCCCCGCCCAAGGCTATCCGGCCCGCACTGGGAGAGGCAAAGCCGGCAATGAGCCGAAGAAGTGTGGTTTTGCCAGAGCCCGAAGGTCCCACAATGGCCGTGCTGCGCCCCTGGGCAACATCCAGATTGACCCCTTTGAGGACTTCCGCACCGCCAAAGTTCTTGCGCAGATTAGTGATCTGCAAGTGGTCTGGAGCGTCACTGGCAGCATCAACAAAAGTCAAGCTTTCAGGTGTCCCCGGAGGAGGACCGCCGCGCACAAGACGGGCACCGGAGGATTCATTGGGGCGCGGAGTGTTGAAACCGTGGGGGTGGGTGGTCATTGACCGGCCGCCTTCTTGGATTGCACGAACAGTAAATACGTCATGGGTGCTGAAAGCAAGATCATCAATAACGCATACGGGGCAGCACCCACGTAATCGATCTCGCTACTCAATGACCAGAATTGGGTGGCCAATGTGCGGGTACCGTTGGGCGCCAACAGCAGCGTTGCTGTCAGCTCATTGACGATTCCAAGAAATACCAGGGCGGCCCCGCCGGCGGCAGCCGGGGCTGCCAGGCGTAGCGTCACCCGCAAGAAGGCGATCAGCGGCGGTTTCCCCAACGCTTGCGCGGCTTCATCGAGTTCATACGGTGCCTGGGCCAGCCCTGCCCGCAGGTTCACCAACGCCCGCGGCATGAACAGCAGCGCGTAGGCGCCCACAAGCACCAGAGAACTTTGGTAAATGGCAGGCACGTTGTGGACGGTGATGGTCACCAGCGCCAGCGCCACCACAATCCCTGGCATGGAACTGGAAATGTAGTTTGCACCCTCCAAGATCTTACTCATTGGTCCGGGATGACGGACCACCAAATATGCCAGCGGAAAGGCCAACACAATGGTTACCAAGGCGCCCATCGCACCGTACCCCAGGGTGTGCAGCAATGTTGGTAGGAGATCGGGGCGCTGCCAAATAACGGCTCCGCCAGCCACCAGCCACCGTCCCACATGCCACAAGGGGACGCCCAGAGCCAACGCTGTCACACCCGCCAGCAGCAATTGCCCCAGCCCTTGGTAACGCCCTAGTGGCACACGGTGCGGAGTGGATTGCGCGCCTGCGCCCACCCGCGCGTAGCGGGCACGGCCGCGCGTCTTGGATTCTCCTAGTAGCAGCAGGAGGCAAAATATGACCAGTACGCTGGCAAGCATGTTTGCAGCTGCACCGTTGAAGGTTGATTGGAACTGGTCATAGATGGCGGTGGTGAAGGTATCGAAGGCGATCATCGCGAAAGCGCCGTACTCGGCCAGCAAGTGCAGGGACACCAACAGTGCCCCACCCGCCGCGGCTAACCGAAGCTGTGGGAGGATCACACGGAAAAATACTTTCCAGGGGCTAAGTCCCAGAGACGCTGCGGACTGTTCCAACGCTGGATCAAGCCGGCTCAGCACTGCTGCCACAGGAATATAAACCAACGGGAAATAGGACAGTACTGAGATCAGCACACCCCCAAAGATCCCTCCCAGCGAGGGAATGGCACTGACCCAGGCATAACTATTGACGAATGCGGGGATGGCCAAAGGCGCTGCCAGAAGCACCGCCCACGCCTTATGTCCGGCCAGGCTGGTACGTTCCACCAACCAGGCCCCGCCCACACCAATGACAACGCACAGCGGCACAGTGATGAGCACCAACAACAGGGTGTTTATTACCAATTCGCCCACCCGTGGGCGGAACACTAGGGCAACAATGGAATCCCACCCAGTGTTGGCGGTGGCAACCACAACAAAGCCCAGCGGTAGTAACGAAAATGCTGCGATCACAAAACAAAGTACAACAACGGGCCAGGGACCCAGGTGTGAACCCCGGCCCCTGGCCATCTTCGGTGAGATCGTGGCACCCAAGGTGGGTGACGGCGTCGTACTTTGCGCAGAATCCATTGAAACTACAGTAGACCCGCCTGGGTCATCAGATCGCTAACCTTCGCAGAATTCAGTTTCGCCGGGTCGATCTTGGGTGCCTGCAGATCTGCTAGCGGGATCAGCTTGGGGTTGGCCGGGACATCGCTGCCAACCGGGTACTCGAAGCTGGTGCCAGTCTGTAATACCGTTTGGCCGGCCTTGCCCGTGACGAACTCCAAGAATTTCTGAGCACTGTCCTGGTGCTTGCTGGACGCGAGGACGCCACCACCGGAGATGGAGACAAACGCGCCCGGATCTTCGTTCTTGAAGTAGTGCAGAGCCACGTTCTTGGAGTTCTCGCCGGTCTTGGCCTGATCGCCAAACCAGTAGTAGTGGTAGATGACGGCGCCTTCAACCTCTCCTGCGTTGACGGCCTTCATGGCGGTGCTATTGCCCTTGTAAGCCTTGAAGTTTTCCTTCATGGACTTCAACCAGGACAGTGTTGCGTCCTCACCCTTGAGCTCCAGCATGGCGGAGACAATGGCCTGGAAGTCAGCGCCAGACGGCGATGCCGCCCACCGACCCTTCCACGCAGGATCGGCTAAGTCCATGATGGATTTGGGCAGCTGCGCCTCGCTGAGCTTTGTTTTATCGTACGCAAAGACGGTGCTGCGGGCAGCAATTCCTGTCCACTTGTTGGTGGAGGGACGGAACTGCTCCGGAACCTGACCCTGTACGGTCTTGCTGATGTCAGTGAACAACCCTGCGTTTTCCACCTGCGTCATGGCGGGCGAGTTCTCCGTCAGGAAAACATCAGCCGGGGACTTGGCCCCCTCGGCGATGATCTGGTTGCTGAGCTCAAGATCGCTGCCCTGACGCAACGTGACCTTGATACCGGTTTCCTGGGTGAACTGATCAACCCAAGCCTGCGTCAATGATTCGTGCTGGGCGTTGTACACGGTGATGGCATCATCCGCGCCACCGGCTGCTCCGCTGCTTTGCGCCGGAGACGTGGTGCCGCCGCAGGCGGCAAGGGCGAGGATGGATGCTCCCGCAACGGCCGTGAGGGCGGATTTGCGCAGCATGGTCAGGGTGGGCCAAGTCTTCATAGGGCAGCCTTTCGGCGGTTGAAATAAATAGCTTAGATAACTCGATCGTAATCCACCAGAGGGCAGGCTATCCTCACTTCACCCCAATTATGACGCAGCTCATACATTTTTTATAACTTCTTCAGGGACAGCGCGTAGGATTCCCGAAGCTATGGCTAGGACGTTGCCTGCTTGTGCAACAGCTCCCCGGCCCGCTCCACGTGACGGGCCACAATTGCCGCCTTAAGTTCCACGCCGGACGCCTCCCCCACACCCAGCCGCACCAGAGCAAGAGCCTCGGCAGCGGCCGCTAGGGCATTTCCGGAGCGGGAGAGCTCGCGGTGCACATCATTGAGGTAGCCGCCAGTGCCGAGCGGGACTTCCATGCCATCACTGGGAGCCGTGCGCTGGGCTTCCATGACGATCCCATGGACTATGGGCAGCAAATCCGCAAGATTGTTGGCCACCATAACCATGGCCTGATACGTGCCCTCGGAGCACACCGGGGATGGCGCAGGGCCGCTGGCCGGACCACTGGCTTTGGCAGCTCCTTCAGCACCAGCGGCACCGGCAGCACCAGCGGCTTCTAAGCCTTCAAGCATTTGGTGAAAACGGTCCAGCCCGCGCCGGAAGCGGTCGTGGTCGCGGCGCCAGACGCCTTTGCCGAGCTCGGCGTCGTCGCGCTTGGCCTGGCGGGAGGCACCAAAGAGTCCTTTGAGCATGCTAGAGGTACTGCCCCGGCCCGCCTGCGTCGGGGCCTCCCAAAGCGGCGCCTTCCGGCCGGGCACTGGCCGGCATGCCACGGCCCGCTGGTGCACGCTGGGGCTCACCGTTCTCGCCCACAATGACACCGGGGGCGATCATGGTACCCGGCGGCAGCTGGTGCATGGCAAGGCGGGCAGCCGTTTGCTGGTTCGCCATGGCTTGGGCTGCCAGCGCGGTCTGAATGCCGTGGAACACCCCTTCCAGCCAGCCAACCAGCTGTGCTTGGGCAATGCGCAGCTCAGCGTCAGATGGCGTGACGTTGTCCGTAAAAGGCAGGCTCAGCCGGTGCAGTTCCGCGATGAGTTCCGGGGCCATGCCATCTTCCAGCTCGGCAATGGACGCTTGGTGAATTTCTGCCAGACGGACCCGCGCGGCGTCATCAAGCGGGGCACTCTTGACTTCATCCAGGAGCTGTTTGACCATGGTGCCAATACGCATGACCTTGGCTGGCTGGTCCACCAGCTCCGCTATATTGCTCTGATTCTTGGCTGCCTTGGATTCCTGCTCCGCAGGGCTGTCCACTCCAGGGCCATTTGCTCCCTGGCTGCCACCGGCATCCGCGGTGTTCACCAAAACTGTGCCTTCGGCCGCGTCGTCAGGGGCCGGGATCTGCGCCTTTTCACTCATAGTGCCAGTCTCTCACGGCCGCACAAGGGCCTCACCCGTGGAGGGCGTGCCAAAGTCAGAGCCACCCACCGGCGAGGGCGTGCCAACGTGGCGAGGGCGGGTGAAATTTCACCCGCCCTCGGCACGTTGGCGCACTCTCACAGAGCGCTTAGCAGCAGCGGCCCTCCGGGTTGGTGTCCTGGCGCTGGTTCTTATCTCGCCAGAATTCCTTCACGCTCAGGGCCGGGGCCTCGCAGCGGGTGGCGCTGTGGTGCTCAAGGTAGCGCTCGTAGGCGTCCGCCCCGAGAACTCCCGTGAAGTACTTGTTCACGGCTGCCAACATTTCCGCCGCCCGGCGCAGGGTTTCCATGCCTAGTGTCCCTGCCGTGCCGGCTGCTTACCGGACTCAGACCACTCCTTGAGCAGTGCCTTCTCTGCCGCGGTGGGCACCATGCCCGCCGGTGCGAAGATCTTTGAAGCAATGGCTGGGTCCTCCATGCTGGGACCGCCACCGGCACGGACGGAACGGACGGTGATCAGGACGGCTGTGGTGATAACGATGATGGAAAGCAACACAAAAATGATGGACAGCGTGCCCTGGACCGCGGTGTTGCGGACCACGGCTTCCATGGCTTCCACAGTTTTCGCATTTCCTAGGCTCGTCTTGCCAGCTGCCAGTGCTTCCTTGTACGCCTGGTGCTGAGCCCAGTAGCCTACGCCCGGAACAGTGGAGAAGATCTTTTGGTAGGACGCCACAACTGTCACAACGGTCACAAATGCCAAGGGGGCGATGATAATCCACAGGTACTTCATGCGGGTGTTCTTGGCGACAATGGTCAAACAGACAGCCAGGGCTATGGCTGCCAGCAACTGGTTGGCGATGCCGAATAGCGGGAACAAGGTGTTGATGCCGCCGAGTGGGTCGGAGACGCCCATGATCAAGATGGCTCCCCAGCCTGCCACCATGATGGCGGTGGTGATCCAGATACCCGGACGCCACGAGTTGTCCTTGAACTTCGGGGCAAAGTTGCCAATGGAGTCCTGCAGCATGAAGCGGGCCACGCGGGTTCCGGCGTCCACTGCGGTAAGGATGAACAAAGCCTCAAACATGATGGCGAAGTGGTACCAGAAGCTCATCATGGCCTGCCCGCCGGCCACCTGCTGCATGATGTGCGCCAAGCCCACAGCCAAGGTGGGTGCACCGCCGGTGCGCGAAACGATCGACTCTTCACCGACGTCGGCCGCGGTTTGTGCAAGCAGGGCCGGGTCAAGGCTCACACCTGTCAGGCCCAGCGAGTTCACAAAAGCTGCCGCGCCCTCAATGGTGCCACCGGTGGCACCTGCGGAGGCGTTCATGGCGAAGTAAATACCGCGGTCAATGGACAGTGCGGCCACAAGGGCCATGATGGCCACGAAGGATTCCATGAGCATGCCGCCGTAACCGATGAAGCGGGCCTGGCGTTCCTTCTCGATCAGCTTCGGGGTGGTGCCGGAGGCGATCAGTGCATGGAAACCGGAGAGGGCACCACAGGCGATGGTGACAAACAGGAACGGGAACAGCGAGCCTGAGAACACCGGGCCGTCGGAGCGGGAAGCAAATTCGCTAAAGGCAGGGACGTTGATGGTGGGACGGACCAGCACAATGGAGCCGGCCAGCATCACAATGGTGCCGATCTTCATGAACGTGGAGAGGTAGTCGCGAGGAGCCAGCAACAGCCAGACCGGCAGGATGGCAGCGATGAAACCGTAAATGATGATAGCCCAGGCCAAGGTGGTGCGGTCCAGACTGAAGGTCTCGGCACCCCATTCAGTGGCTGCCACCATGCCGCCGCCAATAATGGCGGCCATCAACAAAACGAAGCCGATCAGGGAAACTTCCATGATTTTCCCCGGGCGCAGGTAGCGCAGGTAAACACCCATGAACAGGGCGATCGGGATGGTCATGGAGACTGAGAACACGCCCCACGGGGATTCGCCTAGGGCGTTGACAACCACCAATGCCAGAATCGCGACAATGATGATCATGATCAACAAGGTGGCGATCAGTGCGGCCGTGCCGCCAATGAGACCCAGCTCTTCCCGAGCCATCTGGCCCAAGGAGCGTCCGCCACGGCGCATGGAGAAGAACAAGACAACATAGTCCTGGACGGCGCCGGCAAAAACCACGCCGAGGATGATCCAGATGGTGCCCGGCAGGTACCCCATTTGGGCGGCCAGAATGGGTCCCACCAGAGGCCCTGCTCCGGCGATCGCGGCAAAGTGGTGGCCGAACAGAACGTTACGGTCGGTAGCAACGTAGTCCTTGCCATCGGCCTTGTATTCGGCCGGGGTTGCCCGCTTGTCATTGGGCCGCAGCAGATACTTCTCAATGACCTTGGAGTAGAAGCGGTACGCGATCAGGTAGGTGGACACTGCGGCGAACACGAACCAGATGGCGTTGACAGTTTCCCCGCGCACCACGGCCAGAACCACCCAAGCCACACCACCCAGCAGCGCAATCGCGGACCAGATGGCGATCTTCAGCGGCGTCCACTTGTGGGCTTGCGCATCCTTGACCAAATCCACCGCCACGGGTGGAAGCTGTGGATCTTGGACTAAAAGATCCCCTGGATCGGCTGGTGCGTTTGGCGATACTGGCATGCTGCTCTCCTTTGAGTCTGTCTAAAACCTTAATAAGCTACCAAGAGCCTGCGGTCCTTACCCTCCTGTGAGGGAAAACACCACCTTTTATCGACGAACGGTGGCTGTGCAGCGGTGAACGGACGCCACAGCGCGTTTCTGCGTGATCCAATAGTTCGTCCCGCAGGCATTGAAGTACAGGAATTAAAGTACGACGCCGGGAGGCCCCTACCAGCGTTGGGCGGCTCCCGGCCTGGTGCTTTCAAGGTATTTAGGCCAGGGTCTGCCGCCGTGTCAGGGGCAGTTTCCCCTTGGTCAGCACCCAGGCAGCACCCGCACCGAAGAGCGGAACCAACACAGCCAGCGCGCCAAGCTGCAGCCACGGCACCACAATCGCTGCGCCGCGCTGTTGCGAGAGCACCACCACGGTGGGAATGGCCCCGGCAATCACGCCCAACACAGTGCCTAGCAGCGCCGTCATGAGCATCTGCGAGCCGGAGATGGCCTTGCGCAGCTTGGTGTCCGCACCAACACTGGCCAAGGTGGCGTGGTCGTTGCGGCCGTCGGCGAGCGCCAAGCCTGCCGTGATGCCAGCGGCACTGAGTGTGATGAGCGCCCCGCCAATGACGATGACCCACAAAATGATGGCCATGTTGGTGGCCGGTCCCGTCTCAAAGTTCGTGTAGCCGTTCTGACCAAGCACGGGTGTCATGGCCGATTGCAGTTGGTCCCGTTCAGCTGGCGCCAGCGGCTCCGGGATGGTGGCCAGCAGAGCCTGATCGCTCACGGGCATCCCTGCGGCGGCTGCAGCGTCCGGGGACATGATGCCGAAGTAGGGTAACGGCTTCTCCGGTGCATCCACTACGGCCGGGATGCTGTGTGAGGTGAGCGCCTTCCACTGGTGGCGCATGTAGTTCGTGTCCGGGCTGGTTGGATCGTAGCCCTGGAAGTTCTCCTCGTCGGACGGGTCGTAGCTGATGACCGTGGCCGTGTCATCGGGTTGCAGGTACACCTTGTTGGCGAGGACCATGCCACCGGTGGCGAGGGTTTTCCTCGCCTCCGCACTGGGCGCACGGCCCAGCAGCGCAGCCAGTTCAGCTTCCCCACCCACCACGAAGGTGGGCAGGTTCCTGGTAAGTCCACTATCAGCCAAGGCTCCGGTGCAGCGCCAGTCGTCCAGGTTCACTGGTTTCCAGTCCTTGCCTAGCTCGCAACTGTTCCCCACTGGTTCTGCCAACAACCAGCGCGGACACGCCACGGTAGGTCTCAGTTCCTGACCCGTACTTTTCATTTGTTCGTTTTGCTGGTCGATCTCACACTTGCTGGTGTCCGGCACTCCGCGCAACAGCTGGGTTCTGACACCGGCGCCCAGCGCTTCCTTGAGCAGTGTGTTGGCATCCTCGGCGTCCACCGTGACCATCGTGGCCGCATTGCTGCTCATGGCACCGCCACCAACGTCCACATAGTTGTAGTCAACGTAATTGAGCAACAGCACGCTCTGATTCAGGTTGGCCTGCCAGGTGTACTTGTCGCTGGCGTCAGCCATGGTGCTAGCTGTGCCTACCATCAGCGCGCCCGAGAGCGTTGCTGCGGCCAGGACTGCCGCCACGGCCGGCACTGTCCGCCCCCTGTTGCGGGCAGCATCGCGGGCCGCCAACCGCAACGGCAACGGCAGCCAGGAAGTCCTGGTGGTTAACAGTTCAATGAGCCGCCCCGTCATGAAGATCAGCGCGAATACGAGCAGTACAGCACCCACCACCACGGCGCCTGCCAGCCATGGCGCCCAGAGGTATTGGTCTTTATTCCCCCGCAGGGAAATCGTGGCAATGCTAGAGGCGGCCATAAGAGTTGCTGAAAGCAGCAGCAACCCTCCCCCGATGCGCGTACCCCATTTAGACGGGGCGTCGGCAGTGCGGCCGGACTTCAGCGCGGACAACGTGGCTTGTTTGGCCACCGCCCGGGCCGGCACCATGGCAGCCACAAGCCCTGCCACCACGCCCACCAGGATCAGCCCCAGGGCGGGAAGCCACATCAGGTGCAGCCCCGTGAAGATGGTCAACCCTTGGTTCCGGACCACCAGCACGGTGATGACGGCGGCAATGGTGCCGAGCACGGCACCAATGACGCCGCCGGCCAGACCGAGCCACAACCCGCTGGCCGTGACGGTGGTGCGCACCATGGAACTTTCAGCTCCGGATGCTGCCAGCAGGGCGAGATCGCGTTGCTGCTTGCGTGCGCCTACGGCAAAGGCGGCTCCTGCCAGCAGCCCCACTTCCAGCAGGGCCAGCACACCGATGAGCCCGCCCATGAGGAACATTTGGACCATTGCAGAACTGCGCCAGCCGTTCTGCAGGATCTCTGCATCCGCCCCGAGTTCGGCCTTGCTGGGCGGGTCCAAGATCAAGCTGCGGGAGGACAGCACCACACCTTGGGCGTTGAGTTCCTTCGCATCATCCCAGCGCAGGGCCCGCTCCCCCACCAAATACGCGGTGGCCGGGCCAAGGTTCTGCGTCAGCGCGGCTGACAGCTGTTCCGGAGTGAGGAACAGGTACGACTCGCCGTCCCCCTGGCCCTCCGGACGGATGGTGCCGACAATGGCGAAGGTGCCGGCCGACGTCGTCAATTCATCGCCGAGGGCCAGATCAAAACGTTCCAGCAAGCCTCGGGTGGCAAGAGCCTGGGAGGCAGTGGCCGGGGCGGCGCCGTCCAGCAGTGTGTACTTGCCCTTGAACGCCGGGTTCAGCACGTCCGTCACGGTGGTGTTCACTTCCACCTGCGCCTTACCCACCGCGGTGTGGACCGTGGTGGAATGCCAGGGGAGCACGGTGAAACCGGCCGGGACAGCGTCCATGGGTGCGGTGGGCACAAAGTTAGGGTCGGGTTCCCCGCCGCCATGCCAACCCCCGTAGCCAGTGTCGCCGCCGATGGACTGGATGGCCTTCGCATTCTGCGCGCCCAGGGTGCCAAGTCGGCCCTGGGTTTGGCCCAGTTGCGTGGTAACAGTCTCAGCATTCGTGGGCATGGTGCTCATGCCCGCCGTTGCGGCGAAGGACATGGCGAAGATGGGCAGCGCAATCAGCGCAACGATCAGTGCGGAACGCCCCCTGTGGCGGCGGATGTCCCGCCACGCCATTTTCAGGGCAACTTTGAGCCGGTGCTGGCCGCCGCCCTTGACAGGTTTCAGGTCAAGCGCCACCTCAGTGTGCTAAACCGGAGAGCAGTACGGAAGGATCGTGCTGCGAGGCTGCCTCATCCACAATGCGCCCGTCCTTCAGGAACACCACACGGTCTGCCCAGCCTGCGTGGCGGGCCTCGTGCGTGACCATGACGACGGCGGCCCCGGCTTCTGCGCGGTTGCGCAACACTTCCAGGATGCCGTCGCCGGTGGCGGAGTCGAGGGCGCCGGTGGGCTCATCAGCCAGGATCAAACGGCGCTGGCCCACAATGGCACGGGCAATGGCCACGCGCTGCTGCTGGCCGCCGGACATCTGGTCCATGAACCTGTCTGCGAGATCTTCAATGCCCACCAGGCGCAGGGCGTCCTTGGCTTGACGGCGGGCCTTGCGTGCGGGGGTGCCGTCAAGCTCACGCGGCAGGGCCACGTTTTCGGACGCCGTCAGGGTAGGCACCAGGTTGAAGTCCTGGAAAACGTAGCCCACGGCGCGGCGGCGCAGCCAGGCGAGCTCGTTGATGCTCAGCCCACCCAGCGGCGTGCCTTCAACGTAAACCTCACCGCTGGTGGCCTTGTCCAGTCCCCCAGCGAGGGTCAGCAGGGACGATTTGCCCGAGCCCGAGGGGCCCATAACAGCCACAAATTCGCCAGCATGAATGGTCAGATTCACGTTGCGCAACGCGGCAACAGAGGTGGCGCCTTCGCCATACGTCCGGCTGACGGACTCAAGCTGCAGAATTTCATTGCTCATTTGCTGGCCGCCTTCGTGGTGGATGTGAGTGTTGGGGTGCTGACGTCCGCCGGTATTGCACGCTCGGCCCGCCTGGTGGCTGCAGATTTGCCGGCTGAGGCTGCGCGTTTGGCCATCCAACCTTCACAGTGATCCAGCCAGCGCACTTCGGCCTCTGTACTGAAGATCAGGGAGTCAAGGACCAGCAGCCACGCGGCGTCGTTGGGATCACCGGCTTCTTCGCTGGACAGCTGAACGCCGGCAGTCGTAGCGGCGGTGCGGCGCTGCCGCGTGTAGTCCTGCAGCAACCTCATCGAGGCCGTGCGTTGGGCCTGAACCACGGCGGAAACGTCAACGTCCTCCAGGGTCAGGGCCAACGCCAGCTTGATGGCCAGCTCATTGCGCGGCGGGTTGGCCTGAGCCACGGGTTGGGCGAACCAATCCATCACCTCGGTGCGTCCGGCGGCAGTGATGCTGTAGATGACGTGACCTTCGCCGTCGTCCCCATCTTTCGCCACCAGCTCATCCCGTTCCAGCCGGTCAAGGGTGGTGTAGACCTGACCAATATTCAGTGGCCAGGTGGAGCCGGTGCGCTCCTCGAACTCGCCGCGCAGCTGGTAGCCGTAGCGCGGGCTTTCCTGTAACAAGGCCAATAAAGAATGCTTGATGGACACTGGTGCTCCCTGAGTTGGCGCGAAAGCCCCCAATGAACCCTCGCCGCAACGGTATGCATACCGCGTATAGCAAACATAGCTACTGAGTATGGTGGGTGCAACTGTGACGTTCTGCTTTTGCTACGGTTAAGCCCTTGGAAAGGACAGTTCTGCACGTGATTCCCGATTTTTCTGCCATGAGCAATTGGCCACTGCGGTCCGCCGCGGGAGGTCTTTTTACTCTGATCCTGGGGGCCGAAACCACCTTCAAGTACACGGACCATCCTGGCCCCCGGACCCAAAAGCAGCGTCACATGGCGGACATCGACAAATCCCAGCACGCCCTCTGGGCATTTAAGCAGGCTGATTCAGCTCGGATAAAAGACGTCTAAATACGTAGCAATTTACTGGTAAGGCCCTTCTGCCACGATCAAGAGGTTCTTCTACCTCGAGCCGGGCATGCAACTTTGCATCATCGTGCTTGCGCTGGCCGCTCTCTGCCTGGTCTACATCGCGTGGCGTGGTCTGCGCGGTGACCGGCGCGCGTGGAGAGTCACGTACTACTTCAGTGGGAGCACGAACACATTAGGCCCCCAGCTCAACCTTCCCTTGCGGGCAACAGCGTCCGCCATTTTTTCCTCGTTGTTGCGGTGAAAGTGACGCAGGCCCAGGGAATCTCAGCGAGCCAAGCCAGAGAAAGCGCGTCCACTTACGCACTTTTAGGGTCCATTCTGGATGGCTGGATTTTGGTGGACATCATTTCTAGGACCGCGCTCGTCCCGGCACTGGCGGGCCCGCGGTCGCCGCGGCCTTGCCCTGCCCTACTTAGATACTGAGATCCGTGCGGCAGAGGCATTGCCAGCCGGGCCGGAGCAGGACCTCCTGCTGCAAGACATCCAAGAGAATAGAAACGCACTGGCCATCCTGAAGAGAAAATACCGGCTCAAGGACTAGCTGCCAGCCCGATATTATGAGCCAGCCTGCGCCGGCCGACCAGGCTAAAGCGTCAACAGCACCTTGCCCACATGCGTACCCGAATCGAAGTACTCGTGCGCAGCACCAACTTGTTCTAACGGGAAGGTCTTATCCACCATGGGCTTGACGGCACCACTGGCCACCAGCGGCCAAACATGCTCGCGCACTCCGTCCATGATGGTGGTCTTTTCCTCGATTGGCCGGCCGCGCAGTGTGGTGCCAATAATGGCCGCACGCTTGGTGAGCAGGGCACCCAAGTTCAGTTCCGCACTCGCACCTCCTTGCAAGCCAATGACCACCAGCCGGCCGTAGGTGGCCAGTGCGGCGACGTTGCGGGCCAGGTATTTGGCCCCCACGACGTCGAGAATCACGTTCGCTCCCTGCCCGCTGGTGAACTCATTGAGCCGCTCCACGAAGTCCTCGCTGCGGTAATTGACGGCCAGGTCCGCGCCGAGATAACTGGTGAGCATGGCAACTTTTTCATCGCTTCCAGCCGTGGCAACCACGTGAGCGCCAGCCGCCTTGGCGAGCTGGATGGCCATGGCACCAATTCCGCCGGCACCGCCGTGGATGAGGACGGTCTCGCCCGCCTGCAATTGTGCCGTCATGAACAGATTTGAATAAACAGTGGCGGCAACCTCTGGCAATCCCGCAGCAGAGATCACATCAATACCATCCGGCAAAGGCAGCACCTGACCCGCTGGAACCGCCACTTGCGCGGCATATCCACCACCTGTGAGCAATGCCACAACTTTCTGGCCCAGGCTAAACGGCTTCGTCACATTTGCGCCAAAACCGGCAATTCGACCCGAGACCTCAAGGCCTAAAATCTCTGACGCTCCGGCTGGCGGCGGGTAGAAACCACGGCGCTGCTGCGCGTCCGCCCGGTTGATTCCGGCGGCAACAACGTCAATAAGGACCTCTCCGGGGCCCGTTACCGGGGCGCAGGCCTCACTTACTGCCAAAACCTCTGGGCCACCCGCACCTGTTGCTATAACTGCCTTCATGACGTTCTCCATTGCCGTTTCATTCCTTTAAACCTTCACAGGCCCCGTACTCATTTTGGTGGCACGGCCCTGCTTATGAAACACTACTAGGGTAAGGAAGGTTGTCCGAGCGGCCGATGGAGCTGGTCTTGAAAACCAGTGTGCGGTAACCCCGTACCAAGAGTTCGAATCTCTTACCTTCCGCGCATAAACAAAAGAAGCGGCCCCGTCACTGGGGCCGCTTTTTTGTGGTTATGGACTTCCAGGCCTTGCTACTTGGAAATCTTGCCCATCACGCCTGCAATGGGCCGCAGGAAGAGGGGCCGGGCCAGGTACACCGCCCCGACCATGAGCACCAGTGAGGCTGCGAAGATGCCAAAGCCGAGCCACCCGGCGTCCTGGCGCGCGGCGAACATGTGGTTCAGGTTCCCCAGCGCTCCCGTGCACAGCACCAGCGCCACGTGCATGATGACGAAGCCGGTGAAGAACAACATGACGGGGAAGTGGATTTTGCGGGCCGCTTCAATGGGGAAGGCCTTCGAGAGCGCCGCCTTGTCCTTGGGCCAGGCCGGGCTCATGCGGACGCCCGTGATGGCGGCCAACGGGGCAGCAATGAAGACGACGGCAAAGTAGGCCAGGACCTGCAGGGCGTTGTAGTTGACCCAGCCATTTTCTACTGGCCAGCTCAGCGACGCATATTGCAGCCCGGCGCTGAGCGCGTTGGGAAAAATGTCCCAGCTTGTGGGCACAATGCGCATCCAGGCGCCGGTGACAAACAGCAGCACCACAAACACGGCGCCGTTGAGCAGCCACAGCACGTCCACGCTCAGGTGGAACCACAGTTCCAGGCTGATCTTGGCCGGCTTGCCTTTTGTTTTCAGCAGCCCCGTGTTCTTGCGTGTCCAATACGCCTTGGGCCTGGCGGTGGTGCGCACCTGCCAGCCGGAACGGATGATCAGCACCAGGAAAAAGGCGTTGAGGAAGTGCTGCCAGCCAAGCCACGCGGGAATCCCGACGGGCGCATTGTCCGGCAGTTCGCTGTGGCCGGGGAACTGGAGCAGGAAGTCCTGGACCGGAGCCAGCTCGCGGGCCCAACGGGCCAAAATTACGACGGCCGCCAGGGCCACCACGGCGGCGGCAGCCCACACGGCCGGACGGACCCAACGGCTGCCCCCGTCCGAGGCTTGTTGTTTCGATTTAGTTTGCAGCGACATCCGGCAACCTCTCTAGACGCCCGCGGGAACGCCGCTGCGTGCTGCAATGGCCTCCCGCAACTGGGGCAGGACGGTAAAGAGGTCCCCGACAATGCCAAAGTCGGCAACATCGAAGATGGGGGCGTCGGCGTCCTCATTGATGGCCACAATACGCTTGGCCGTCTGCATACCGGCCCGGTGCTGGATGGCACCGGAAATGCCCACGGCCAGGTACAGTTCGGGGGAAACGCTGACACCAGTCTGGCCCACCTGGCAGCTCTGCGGAACATACCCGGCGTCGACTGCTGCCCGGGACGCCCCCAACCCCGCCCCGAGCATGTCGGCCAGTTCCTCAACCAGCACAAAGTTCTCCTTCGAGCCCAGTCCGCGGCCGCCCGAGACGACGATGCGGGCCGAGCGGAGCTCGGGCCGGCCAAAGCCTGCCGAAGCCGTCTCGGCGGCCGTGATGGTGGCGGCCTGCGTGGAAACATCCAGTTGGCGCACCTCCACCACGGGTGAAGCAACGGCCGGGGCTGGTTCGGAACTGCTAGAGGAGACGGTGACCAGCGCAACACCCGCGCCAACTCCGGATTCATTCGTGTAGCTTCCGCCGAAGATCGAATGGCTTGCCACGATCCGGCCGCCGTCATTGGTAACGTCCACGGCGTCGACCATGACGGCGTTGCCGGTGCGGGCAGCCAGACGGCCAATGACCTCGCGTGCCGTAGGGCTTGTAGAGGCCAGCACCGCAGCCGGTTTGTGGCGGGTGATGGCATCGGCCAGCGCAGCCACGGCTCCGGCGGCAACCAGGCCACTCGACGCCGGGCACTGACCGTCAACGACCACCGCCGCACCCAGTCCGCCCAGTTCCTTAGCGAGTTCCTCCGAAGCACCCGAAGGGGTGGCTACGACGGCGACCGGCGTGCCCAGGCGTGCGGCCAGACCCAGTAGGTGGGCCGTGCAAGAACGCAGTGTTCCGTTAGCTGCAAGTTCAATATTGACGAGAATGTTGCTCATGATGGGCAGCCCTTTCAGATCAGGTTTTCGGCGCTGAGGAAGTCAGCGAGCTGTGTGGCGGCGGTTCCGTCGTCCACGAGCTTCAGACCCGCCGTCCGGGCCGGGCGCAGGGTCGTGGACAGGACCACGTTGCCGTTGGCGTGGGTGACGGCAGTGCCAAACCCAGCAGCGCCAGCCACGGCAGCGCCAACCACGGCAGCGCCAACCACAGCAGCGCCAACCACAGCAGCGCCAACCACAGCCACGGGCTTGCGCTTGGCTGTCATGATGCCCTTGAACTTGGGGAAACGCGCCTCGGCGGAACTTTCCGTGATCGAGATGACGGCAGGGAGTGCGCCGGTCAGTTGCTGGACGCTTTCGGCGTCCTGCCGCTGCCCGGACACAGTACCTAACTTGATCACCACGGTGTCCAACGAGCCAAGGAAGGGCCGTCCCAGAAGTTCGGCCACCATGGCCGGCACAACGCCGCCGCGGCCGTCGGTGGATTCGTTGCCGGCCACGATCAGATCAAAGCCTGCGCCCTGCATGGCACCGGCCAATTCCCTGGCCGTGGTGAGTGCGTCTGCGCCTGCCAGCGCGTCGTCAACCACTTGGATGGCCGAGTCCGCACCCATTGAGAGTGCCTTGCGCAGCGCTTCCAGGGCCGTGCCAGGGCCCATCGTGACGGCCACAATCTCCACTGATTTGTCAGCGTCCTTTTCCCGCAGCGCGATTTCCAGGGCGCGTTCGGTGATTTCGTCGGCAACCCGGTCACTGGCGGACCTGTCGACGGCGCCGGAGGAAGTGAGCTTCCTGTCGTCGGCGGTGTCGGGGACCTGCTTGATGAGAACTGCAATTTTCATGATTTTTTCTTCCCGTCCGGACGGCATTAGGCCGTGGCCGCTGCTAGGTGGTCAGTGCTTTCTCCCGCGACCGCGCGGCGGTGTGCGTAGCTTCCGCGGTCCAGCACTACGGTCTCCCCTACCCGGACCTGGAACACAGCACCGGTCTCGGTCTTCCAGATGCTGGTAGCTAGTTCGTCGCCGGGAACCACGGGTGCGGCGAAGCGGACACTGAGGGTGCCGAAGGTCTCCACGTCGGAACCGCAGACCTGCTCCAGGACCGCCCGTCCGGCGAAGCCCATGGTGCACAGGCCGTGGAGGATCGGCTGGTCGAAGCCGACCATCTTTGCCAGTTGCGGGTCCGAGTGCAGCGGGTTCCTGTCGCCATTGAGCCGGTAGATAAGGGCCTGGTCAAGGGAGGTCTTCTCCACAACGATCACGTCGGCGGGACGGTCCGGAACTTTCCACTGCTCGGAGGGTCCCGCGGGCCCGCCAAAGCCACCCTCGCCGCGGATGATCATAGTGGTCACGCTCGTCGCTACGAGTTCGCGGGTCGCCGCGTCCAGCAGTTCCGTGCTCAGCTCGATGACCGCATTTTTGCCCTTGTCATAGGCGGCGCTCATGCCGCTGACGGGTATCACGGTGCCGCTGGTAGCCAGCTCCCGGTGCAGAGTGATCTGCTGGCCGCCGTGCAGGATCTGCGATAGTTTGAAGTCGCCCAGCCCGTCCATGGATCCGGACGTTGAGCCAAGCACAACCGCGAATGTGGGCAGGACCTTTTGGTCCACGCCGCGTGAATTTTCGGTGGTGAAGGCGAGATTCTTCGCCGGACCCCCGGCCCCGGCCCCCACGCTTAGCGCATACAACAGCGCATCCTTCGACGTCCAGGAGAAGGGTTCACCCTCACTCATCTTCCCAATGTTGTGCATGTGGATCGCCACAGTCCTGCTCCTTTCATGGGGATTCTCCCCAACGATTCAGACGGCCACCCAAAGGTGGCGTGGATCACTCTATATGAAATACTATAACGAGATTCTAGTTCTTGTCTATGGTTGTGCCGGTATCATTTGTCCACCCCGCTCCCCGGGCTGGGCCCCGGCACATACAACAAGGGGCCCTGCCGCTTCCCAGATAGGGATGCGCAGGGCGCCCGATTGTGTGCAGTGGTTGTTAATGGTGCGGCGTTTAGGGCACCTTCTAGGCTGCGCGGCCCAACTCAGTTGGCAGCCGGCACGGGATCCTTGGCCAGAGTTCCGCGCCGCGTGGAACGTTCTTGGGTGGTTTCCGGGACCCACTGCACCGGACGGCGTTTCAGGAACAGGGCAACGAGCACGGCCAGGATGGCGAACACCAGCACAAAGACAAAGCTTGCGCTGATGCCGCCCTGGGCCACGATGGTGGTTTCCGGGTTCTGGTAGCTGGCAAGGATCATGGCCCCGATGGCAGTGGCGGCGGACTGGCCAATGTTGCGGACCATCGTGTTGGTGCCGGCAGTTTCCGAGGTGTGGGTTTCTGGGATCGCCTCAATGAGAACGTTCGGCAGGGCGCCGAAGGTCAGGGAGACGCCAATGCCGTTCAATGCCATGGCCAGGCAGAATGCCACCACGTTGCCATAGGTGAGCAGGATGATGGGAATGGCCGCCGCCATGAGGCACAGTCCACCAATGAAAACGGAGCGTGCACCGAAGCGGAAGGCCAGCTTGCCACCCAGCGGAGAGAACAGGTAGCCGACAACGGCCGTCAGCGCACTGAAAATGCCGGCGAGTGCAGGGGCGAAACCGAGGCCAAAGCCCAACGTCGTCGGGTATTGGAGGACCATTTGGGTGGGGACGGACATGCCGCCGATGGGTCCGAGGGCAGCGAGCATGGTGGCCGTCATGACGAGCGCGACCTGGCGGTTCTTGAACATCCTCAAATTCACAATGGGAGACTCAACGCGCAGCTCCCACCACACCCAGATGGCCGTAACGACGATGCCTGCGGTGATCAGGCCTAGGAACTGCACTGAACCAAACCCCGTCTTCGAGGCCCCGGAAAGTGCTAGCAGGATGGCGCTGACTGCGATCGGCAGCAGCACGGCACCTAGGTAGTCGGGCTTTTCCTTGCTGGGAATCAGGGTGTCGCGGGGAATGACGGCCAGGATGGCGACGGCGGCAACCACGGCAAGTATCGCGGAGAAGATGAAGATCAGGTGCCAGGAGAAGACCTGGATCATGATGCCGGCAATGAGCGCACCTCCTGCACCTGCAATCAAGGCCGAGGCTCCGATCATGGAGACACCCACGGGGATCCGTTCTTTGGCCATGTGTTCACGTGCCAGGCCAAAGGCGAGCCCCATCAAGGCACCGGCCGTGCCCTGAATGGCACGGCCCAGGATGATCATGCCCAGGCTGCCTCCAATCAGGGAGATCAGCGAGCCGGCAAAGGCGATCATCAACACGATGATCATGACCTTACGCCGGCCGTACATGTCACCGAAGCGTCCGCCCATGACACCGGCTGAGGCGGAGACCAGCAGGTAGGCCGTGACAACCCAGGCAACCGTGCTGGCATCCACATTGAATTCTTTGATCAGCGTGGGCAGTGTTACGTACATCATGGATAATTCAAAGGCCGAGACAACTTCGGCCAGGATGAGAACTGTCACGACGGCGGCGAATCCGGGCCGTTTGAGGTTGTTCAGGGTTCCGGGTTTCCGGAGATTAGCGAAGGACATCTTCGTCCAGCCTTTCGTGGGTGTGCTGAAAAGAAAGTGGTTGTGCCCTGAAGGAATTGGGGGGCAATGTAACGAACATTCCTTGGAACGGCGGACGAACACGAAGATGACGTGCCGGCCATTCCCGGCCCACACCACCTCATGCGGCGGTGACGACGGTTTTTGACACGCTTGCCTGCGGCACACCGTCAGGGGTGCGCCGCAGGGCAAAGGGGACATGTAGCGAGGCACATGCAGAAAGGGCACATGCAGGGTGGAACAGGAGCGCCAGGCAGGGCGCCTAGTTGGTGCCGTAGGCGACGGACTTCGTCCAGAAGAACTCCTCTAGCCCCTCCAACCCGCCTTCGTTGCCGGTGCCCGAGTGGCCAATACCGCCGAAGGGGCGCTCAGCCACCGCGTTGGGTGCGCCATTGACCACCACTTCGCCAGTTTCCAGCTGCTCCACGACCCTCATGGCGCACTTGGCATCCGAGGTCCATACATAGCCTGAGAGTCCGTAGTCGGTGCTGTTGGCCAGGGCCACGGCGTCGGCTTCGTCGCTAAAGCGCATGACGGCCAGGACGGGGCCAAAGACTTCCTGCCGGGCCAGCTCACTGTCCCGGTCCACGTCCGCCACCACCGTTGGCGGATAGTAGTAGCCATCTGCCAGCTCACCGCCTAGGCGGGTGCCGCCGGTGAGGATGCGGGCGCCGTCGTTCCGGGCCTGGGCCACCATGGCCTCAATGCGATCGATGGCACCCTGGTTGATGACAGGTCCGCAGATGGTGTCCAGTTCCAGTGGGCTGCCCACCTTGAAGGATCCGGCGATGGCCGCCACCTTGGCCACGAACTCATCGTGGATGGAATCCTGCACCAGCAGCCGCGTGGGCAGGGCACAGGCCTGGCCGGTCATGATGCCAAACGCCATGAAGGCCGCATGCAGGGCCGCTGCGTCCAGGTCGGCGTCGGCAAACACCAGGTTCGCCGACTTGCCGCCCAGTTCCAACACGACGGGCTTGAACGTCTGGGCGCAGGCCGCGGTGATCTTCCGTGCAGTGTCAGGGCCGCCCGTGAACGTCACCTTCTTGACCAGGGGGTGCGAGACAAGCGCAGCACCGGCCTCGGCGCCGCCGGTGAGTACGTTGAACACGCCGTCGGGAATGCCGGCCTCGCGGACCAGATCGGCAAAGAGCATGGCGCTGAACGGCGTCAATTCACTCGGCTTGACCACCACGGTATTCCCTGCCGCCAACGCGGCCGGGACCTTCATGGCCAAGGACATCAGTGGTGCGTTCCAGGTAATGACCACCCCAATCACGCCGTAGGGCTGGCGCAGGGTGTGCCCGAAGGAACCGCCGGCACCGGCCACGGAGGTGACGCGGCCCAGGGGCAGCTTGTCCGCCCAGCCGCCGTAGTAGCGGATCCATTCTGCCGCGGCACCCACCATCGCCGCCGCGGTGGCCTGTGGTGTGCCGTTATCGGCGGTGGCGAGTGCGGCAAATTCCGCGGTGTGCTCCTCTACCAGCCGGGCGAGTGTAAGCAGTGCGCGGGCACGTGTCCCGGCTGGTGTTGCCTTCCACACCGCAAATGCCTCGTGTGCGCTTTGAACGGCTTCGTCAACATCGGCGGCGCCGGCCAGCGGCACAACAGCGTCGGGAACTCCCGTGGCAGGGTTGATGTGGTGGTAGGTGCCGGCACCTGTGCTGCGCGTGGTGGAGCCAATACGTAGCGTCACCTCCGGCAGTGTCACCTCCGGCAGCACAATTGCGGGGCGCTGCTCTTCCGTTGCGATACCCATCTCAGGCCTCCGGCTCGTAGCGGAGCATGGTGACGTCCGCTTCGGGGTAGTCGCAGAACACGGGCTTAACCCGCATGCCGATCTGGATGTCCTCGTGGGCCACGTTGACCAACTCTGTGGAGAATTTGGGGCCTTCATCCCACTGCACCACGGCCAGGACCATGGGCCCCGATGCCGCGAAGTGCGGCGCCACCGGACGAGTAGTGATCGTGTACGTGTAGAGGGTTCCGGCCCCGGAGATCTCACGCCATTGCAGATCGTCAGCCAAGGTGCGCGGCGCAAGCGGGCGGGGGTAGAAGATGTACTCGCCCAGGGACGGGGAGTACTGGATGCGCACCTTGTGCTCGGCCAGGGCATCCCAGAAAGGCTTGGTGATCGGGGTGGGGACCGGAAGCGGCGGTGTCAAGACGGGCTGTGTGTAGGTGGTGCTCATGGTGTGTTCCTATTCCCCTTCAAAAATCAGTGCTGTTTGCTCGCTCATGATGCCGCCGTTGCCGGTGACAAAGGCGCGGTTGCAGTCCGCGACCTGTGCTTCTCCGGCGCGTCCCATGATCTGGCGGGCGCCGTCGATCACGTGGTGCATGCCGCCGGCAATGCCCGCCTGGCCGAACGACAACTGGCCACCGGCCGTGTTAACCGGGAAGTCGCCCCGGAACGTGAGGTCGTGCTCGTTGACGAACTGCATGCCCTTGCCCTTTTCAGCAAAACCGGCGTCTTCCAGGCTCATGAGCACGGTGATGGAGTAGCAGTCGTAAATGGAGACCATGTCCACCTCATCCCGGCCAATCCCGGCCATGGTGAACGCCTGATCCGCGGCATGGACCATGGGCGAATACATGAGGTCCCGCGCATAGGTAGGTGTCTTGTAGGGCACCCGTTCACCGAATCCCTTGATCCAGACGGGACGGTTTTTGGACTTGGCCGCCATGTTCTTGTTACCAATGACGACGGCGGCGCCTCCCTGACAGGGCATCACAATTTCGAGCATGTGCAGCGGGTCCGCGACCATGGGCGAGTCCAGGACGTCCTGGGCCGTGATGGGTTTCCCATGGAAGACGGCGCCGGGGGTGGCGCAGGCGTTGGTGCGCTGGTCCACGGCAATCTTCGCCATGGCCAGCTCGTCGTAACCGAACTCGTGCCCGTAGCGTTTGGCGATCTGGGCGTAGGGGCCGTTCTGACCAAGGTTGGCGTAGGGGATCTCAAATTCGGCCTGCGGGGAACCGTACTTGTTGGAGGAGGCGCCAAAGTACATGGAATCCTCCATGACAAAGGGGTGACGTTCGTGGGTGGGTACCTCGTGCGTCCCCGGGAAGGTGACCAGGACGGCGTCGCACAAACCGAGTTCGACGGCGGCCGCGGCCCGCCAGACGGCGGCGGCAGAGCCGGCCCCGCCCAGGTCCACGATCTCGGCAAAGTTGGCGTCGATGCCCAGGTATTCGGTGATGGTGGAGGGCACAAACATGCTCGCTTCACCAATCAACGGTGTGACAATACCGTTCACGTCCGTGGCGTCCAACCCGGCATCGTCCAGCGCGGCCTTGGACAATCTGGCCCACTGTTCCAGGTTGAAGGTTTTTTCGCGGGCCAGCTTGCGCTGCGGCGGCAATTCGTAAAAACCAAGGATTGCGGCTTCTCCTCGAAGTCCCATGGTGATCTCCTCAAATAATTGTTCGTTTTCATCCTCTGCCCCTGTTTTCGGGTGCACTCGATGATGGTGTGGTGGTTTGTTGGGTGTAGTTGGCTAGCGTACTGCCGGGAAATGCCACCTGGCGGTGCTGCTGGAATTAGGTCCCTGTTCCGGCCGGGCGGCCCTGCAGGATGGCGCCCTGCAGGATGGAGATTTTCAGGCCGATGCCCGGGTGAACCGTACCGCTGGCCAGCAGTGCATCCAGCTGTTCCGGGACATCCCTGCGGGACCAGTCCGCTGCCGCGTCCAAGGCCAGCAGGCCCGCAATGCCGAAGCTTTCACCGTCTGCTCCGGTTTCCGTCAGCAACAGGTCCGCGCCAGCGTCCCACTGGAAGCCGGCGGTTGCAGTGCCGGCGCCGTACTGCTTGGCGCCGAGCACCCCGCACAGGACCGTCCGTGCCCGGGACAAGTCCGCGACGTATCCGTAAATGAGTGGAATGCGCAGGGCCGCCGTGTCCGTCTGTTCCCACGGGCAGGCGAGGGTTCCGCCGTCGGAGGTAGCGGTGAGCTCCTCCACACTCAGCGGCGCCTGGACCATTTGGACCAGGAACCCGAGGCCAGTATCCCGGGGGTGCAGAAATGCTTCCTGCCATTGCGGATGTGCCAGGTTCACTAGGATCGGCTCGATCCCGGCCTCCTGTGCTCCCGCAATGGCGGCCCGGATGTCATGGACCTTGAAGGTGATGTGGTGGGGGCCGCCCTGACCGTCAATCTCGGTGAGGAAACGCTGAATGAACGAGTGTTCCCCGCTGCCAGGTTCGAGAAGTTCCAAGCGCATGTCATCGGCAACGGCCAGCTGGCAGGGGCTGAACGCTTCCATCTTGAAACCGCTGGCCCAGCGCGCTCCCAACTGGCGGTTCAGCATCGCCCCCGCCGGTTCCCAGGCAGGCACCGCAATGGCCAGGTGGTCCAGTTCGTGGGCGCTCATAGGAGCCCCCCGGTCTGACCGGCTAGTGCGCCCCGGCCTCGAACTGTGCCAGCCGCAGGCCGATCATCTGGACAAACCTGTCCAAGATCCGGTGCGCCTCGGTGAGCGTCTTGTCCCCCGACAGCAGCCTGGCCACCAGATCCATCAACACGCACCAGACCATGGCGGTGATGTCCGCCGCCTCGTCGTCCAAGAACATGGAGAGGTCCGAGTGGATCGGTTGCTCGAGCACTGTTCCAAGCCGGTGCATGAGCTCGGAAACCTCCGGATCGTTCGTGGCGCGCAGCATCAGGATCGCCTTGTAGAAGTTCGGCTGCTTCTCGAACGCGGCCAGGGCCATGCGAAGCCGCTGACTGATCCGCTCCGTGGTGCCTTCGTGCTCCGCCCATGACTGGTCCATCGAGTTGAACGGCACGCTCCAGTCGTACACAACATTCGCGTACAGGTGTTCCTTCGAGGTGAAGTACCGGTACAGCGTGCCCAGGGCCACGTTGGCCTCTGCGGCCACATCGCGGATCTGGATCGATTCGTAGTCGTGGTCGCGCAGCAGCGATTTGGCGGCGTCCAGGATCCGTTGCCGCCGCAGCTTTTGATAAGCGGGAAGCTCGGTCCTTTCCCCAGATAGCACTCCGGTCATGACTCGCCTCCTGCGTGAATATCCGGTTGACCATCAACGGTACCACCGGGCCTTAGTGCGGCCGTGTTCGGGGCCTTTCATGACTGCTGCTTCCAGCGGATCAGGGCGTCGAGGGCTTCAATCTCGTCGCCGGCAACGCGCAGCGGGTTGATTTCCAGCTCTTCAAGCTCGTCGCCGAGGCCCACTGCCACCTGGGAAATCCGGAAGATGGTCTCGGCCAGCTTGTCCAGGTCTGTGGCTGCGCCGCCACGAAAACCGGTCAGCAATTCGATGCCCTTGAGGGATTCGAGCATGCGGCGGATCTCGGCCGGCCCCACGGGCAACAGGCGCAGTGCGGAGTCCTTGAGGATCTCCACCATGACCCCGCCAAATCCGACGGCGAGCACCAGTCCCCATTGCGGGTCCCGGACAACGCCTACGAGTAGCTCATTGCCGGCGGGCCGCATGGGAGAGACGGCAACACCTTGGATGTGTGCACCCGGGGCCAGGTCTGCCACGGATGTCATGATGAAGTTGTACGCCTCGGCGACGGCCGCGGCGTCACGGAGCATGAGCCGGACTCCGCCCACTTCGGTCTTGTGCGCAATGTCTTCGGAGGCGATCTTCAGGACCACGGGGTAGCCCATGTCCCCGGCTGCGGCCACGGCCTCCTCTTCGGAGGTTGCGATCGCAGCGGGGACGTAGGGCACCCCGTGTTTGCGCAGGAACGCGCCAGCCTCAATTTCGCTCCACGTCTGAGCCCCTGCGGGCTTCTCGATCACTTCCGCCGGCGCCACGGCCGGGTCTGTGGTGAGTTCATCCGAGCGCTTACTCCACCAGGCGCTGCGGGCCACGGCCGGGATGCCGCGGTCAAAGGAGTCCGAGGAGTGCGGCAGGCCATGCTCGTTGGCGAAAGCGCGCCCGAATTCTGTGACGGTGGTGGGCAAAAAGCTCATGCCGATGACCGGCTTTGTCGATGACGTGAGCTGGCGGTGCAACTCGTCCTGGTTCAACCGGCCCATGTCTGCCATCAGCTGGTTCTCCGGCCAGGAGCTGTTGACCACGATGAAGTCGAAGTTCTCGTCGTCGATGAAGCACTGGTTGGCCTTGGTGATGATGGTCGGATCCACCGAAATATAGCCGGTGGTGTCCATCGGGTTGTTGATCGTGGAGAAAGAGGGGAGCCCGGCGTCGTACAGGGCACGGACGGTGGCGTCCGCGGGTGTCGGCAGTTCCAGGCCAGCCAGTTCGGCTTTCTCCGCGATCAAGGCACACATAGCACCGGATCCGGTGACCACACCCACCCGGTTTCCGGACAGGGCGCCATAGGATTCCATGATGCCGGCGGTGGCCACCAGGTCTTCAATGTTGTCCACCCGCACAACACCGAACTGCTTGCAGGCTGCGTCAATAACCTTGTCGTCGCCCACCAGCGAACCGGTGTGGGCGGCGGCCACGCGGGCTGAGGCTTCGCCCCGGCCGGCCTTGAATACTACGATCGGTTTGCCGGCCAGGCGGGCCCTTTCGGCCACGGCGAGGAACCGTTCCGGGTTGGAAATTTGTTCCAGGTAAGCGGCGATGACCCGTGTATTTTCGTCCTCCACCAGCATGTCCATGACGTCAATGGCCGAGACCATGGCCTCGTTGCCTACCGTGACCGCCGTCGAGCATCCCACCCCGCGTGAGGCCATGTACGGCAACAGGTAGATGGCCAGGGCACCGGACTGACTGGCGACACCGACCCCTCCGGCGATCATGGGCATCTGCGTCATGTGGCTGAACGCGGCGACCTTCGCGTGGGAGTTGATGAAACCAAGGTTATTGGGGCCCAGGATCAGCTGTCCGGCATTGCGGGCGCGCTCCACCAGCCGCTCCTGCAGCGCCGCACCCTCCGGCCCCGCCTCGCCGAGGCCCGAGGCCAGCAGGATAAGGTTCCGGATGCCCTTGACCCGGGCCTCTTCCAGCACGGTCTCCAACGAGTTGGTACCCGTGAGCACAATGGCCAGATCGGGAACCGCAGGCAGCTCCGCAATGGAAGTGTAGGAGCGCTGCCCGTGGCACTCCTCACCGCGGCGGTTGACCATGAACAGTTCCCCGGCAAAGCCGCCTTCCATCAGGTTGCTGTGCGTGAAGTGGGACCAGCTGGACTTCGTGTTGGCGCCAATGATCACAATGCTCCGAGGCTCAACGAGCTCGCGCAGCCGGGCCGTGTCAAGGTTCTGCACGGCCGTATTCTGCACGGCCGCGCCCTGCACTGTGGAGTCCGCAGCGCCTGCGGCGCCTGCCGTGTGAATGTTCTGCAAGGGAGTGGCCTCGCCTGTCATCGTTGTCATGCGAAAAGGTTTCCTTTCGGTGAAGCATGGAGTGTTGACGTTCTATTCCCACAGCCGGCCTGGCTGTGTTTCCGGCCTAGCCGCGCGGCAGGCCGAGAATGCGTTCGGCAATGACGTTGAGCTGGATTTCAACGGTCCCCCCGCCAATGAGGACCTGCGGGACACCCAGCATCCCGGTGACCGCGTCGCCCGGGGCCTGGGCAAACAGGGCGCCCTGACCGGCCAACTGCAACACACGGGTGGCTGCTTCGCGGGACAGCCTGGCGTGGGCAACCTTGGCCAGGGACGAGCCGACCCCGGGCTGGAGGCCGTTGACCTGGCGGAGGGTTTCACGCAGGTTCAGGGCACCGATGGCGCTGCTGAGAGCCACGATGCGGGCCAGCTCGGTGAAGGCCTCCTCCTCCGTTGCGCAGTACCCCTGCTCCCGGATGAGCTCACGCAGGGATTCCTCGGCGCCGGCGGATACTCCGGAGGAGATTTGGGTGCGCTCGTTTTGCAAGGTGGTGGCCGTGATGCGCCAGCCCTGGCCAGGTTCGCCGAGCAGGTAGGCGTCGGGCACGAACACGGAGTCCAGGAAGACTTCGTTGAATTCCGCATCGCCCGTGGACTGCTTCAGAGGCCGGATGTCCACGCCGGTGCTGCGCATGTCCATCAGGAAGTAGCTGAGCCCCTTGTGCTTGGGCACGTCGGCGTCGGTGCGGGCCAGGCAAATGCCCCAATCGGCTTCGTGCGCCCCGGAGGTCCACACCTTTTGTCCCTTGAGCTCCCAGCCGCCCTCCACCTTATTGGCACGTGTGGACAGCCCGGCCAGGTCTGAACCGGCGCCGGGCTCCGAGAAGAGCTGGCACCAGATGAGCTCGCCGCGCAGTGTGGGGAGTGCGAACTTTTCCTTGATCTCCTCGCTGCCGAAGGCCAGGACGGTGGGCATGGCCCATTCGCCAATGACCGACGACGGCTGGATGAGATTCCGCCGGGCGTATTCCTGGGAGATGATCACCTGCTCCCCTGGGGAGGCTGCCAAGCCATAGGGGGCGGGCCAGTGCGGGGCCGCGAGGCCGTTCTCAGCCAGGAATGTCCGCTGCGTACCGCGCGAGTTCCAGCGTCCGCCGTCGTGCTCATTCTTCATGGCGGCGGCTTGGTCCAGGAGCCCGGCGATGCGCTGGCGGAAGGCGGGATCCTCATCGGGGAGTTCAATATCGATGCGGCGGTCCAGCTCCAGCGCAACACGGCCAACGGAGGCTATCCCGGCCCTGGCCGGTGCCACCTGTGCGGCCAGGGTCATGGCGCGGCGCAGGTACAGGTGGGCGTCGTGCTCCCAGGTGTAGCCGATCCCGCCCAAGATGGTGACAGCCTCGGTGACTGCGTCCACGGCCTGGGCAATGGCGGCCTCCCGTGCGGACCCGGCGGCCAACGCCTGCTGGTCCGCGTCCTGGTCCAGGGCCACCAGGGCCGACCACGCTGCGGCGGTTGCCAGTTCGGCGGCGATGAGCAGGTTGGCGCACTTGTGCTTGACGGCTTGGAAGGAGCCGATGGGCTTGCCGAACTGTTCGCGGATCTTGGCGTAGTCCGTGGAAACCTCCACGGCCCACCGCATGATTCCCGAAGCCTCTGCGGCGAGCAGGCCCGCCTGCAGGGTTTCAACGTGGCCCAGGCCCAGCCCGGTCAGGATGTCGTCGGCGCCGATGACCACGCTCTCCATCACCAGAGTGCCGGCGTCGCGAGTCAGGTCGGTGCAGCTTGCGGACACCTTGGCCACCCCGGCCCGCTCGGCCTCAATAAGGGCGAAGCGGGTGTGTGTGCCGTCGGTGAATCCAACCACTAGCTGTTCGGCCGAGAGCAGTGACGCCACAGCCGTGCGCCCGTTCATGATCCACCCTGTACTTGTGGCAAGGGCTGTGAGCGTGGCGGCGGGCATGGCCAAGGCACCTGTGGCACCCTCCGCGAACACGTCCAGGCCGTGTGTGGAGGCCTTGCATTCGGCGGCGGCCGCGACAGCAGCACTTGCCAGGACGGTGGAAACGTAGGGGCCGGGCACCAGTCGGCGGCCGAACTCCTCGACCACAATTGCGGTGTCGGCGACAGTTCCGCCTTGTCCCCCGCGCTCTTCGCTGATGTGCAGGGCGTGGAGTCCGTTGTCCACCAGCTCGCCCCAGTGCGCCGGGCGGCCGCCGGCGCCGTAGGCCTCTAACAGTTCACGGGTCTGCAGGACGTCGGCGAACCGGTCCGCGAAGTCTGAAACTGCGGCAGCCAGATCGGCGTGCTCTTCTGTGAGGGACAAAGGCAAGAGAATCACTCCAAAATCACGGCCGAACCGTTCCTGAAGGGAAGCGGTCCGACGAGCGGGACATTTGTTAACTGAAACTAGACTCTAGTTTAAGTTTGTGACTTGGGCAACACTTTTCTGGAATCAAGTTTCAAAATATTTTTTTCTTCGGATTCCAGCTCCCCTATGCGGGCATACCCCGACCGATGTTACTTTTACTCCCACATATGCCCACTTCCGCACAAAACCCTTGTATTTGCTTGACCGAAGCCACTAGTTCATGAATGATTCACATCTATGTGCTTGGCTCATTAACGCTTCCGCAGTTCGCTCTCTGGGATTGCTCTTTGCCGTTCACTGAGCCAAAGCTGCGGTTCATCATCACTCACGGCACAACGGTGTGCCACCCTTTCGAGAGTTGGAGACATGACGAGCAGTAACTTCTACAAGGCAGGATTGGGGGCCGCCTTGGCCTTTGGTCTGGCCGTGGCACCGTTGGCGATCTCGCCAGCACTTGCCAACGATGCCCCCGAACCAACCGAATCCGCGGCGGAACTGGGAACGGAAGGAAATCGCGCCCCTGCCGCTCCACTCGCGGCTCTACCAGCGGTACCCAACGTCATCATCAACGAGGCGTACCTCAACGGTGGCAGCGCGAACGCCAGCTTCAAAAATAAATTTGTGGAGTTGTACAACCCCACAAATGCAGACATCAACCTGAGCGGATGGTCGCTTCAGTACCGCTCCGCAACAGGCTCAGTGGCACCATCCGGGCTGACCGGGCTTGCGGGCACCATCAAAGCCAATGACTACTACCTGATCAAGGGCAACTCCAACGGGGATAAGGGCCTTGACCTGCCTCCCGCCGATGCCGATACCGGCAGTCTCGCGTTCTCCGGAAGCGCCGGGACCCTGTTCCTCTCCAACAAGGCCGAGCGGCTTCCTGCGGACTTGGCAACCGGCTCACTGGTGGGCACTGCCGACATTGTCGACCTGCTCGGGTACGGCACATCCAATACTTTTGAAGCCGCACCTGCTGGCGGCCAAACTGTGGCGCTCTCACTGAACCGAAGCGACGCAGTTGACTCAGATAACAACTTCGCTGATTTCACCACCGCAGCTCCTACGCCCACCGGCACGGCTGGCGGGGTAGAACCGCCAAAGCCGCCGGAGGATGCCGGCAACAAGACCATCGCCGAGATCCAGGGTGAAGGCGCCAAGAGCGCCTTTGAAGGCTCCACTGTCACCACCAAGGGCAAGGTCACGGCGGCCTACCCCACCGGAGGTTTCGACGGCTACTTCATCCAGACTCCCGGCACTGGTGGCGATCTGGACATGGCCACCCACAAAGCCTCCAACGGCGTGTTCGTCTACTCACCCGGCACCGTAGCCAAGGTCAAGATTGGCGACTACGTCCAGGTGACCGGACTCGTGAAGGAATTTGGTGGTGCCACGGGCACCACCACCACCACCGAAATTGACGTCCCGGCCGATGGTATGACGGTACTGGACGAGGCAGCGACAGAGGTCAAGGCCGCCGTCGTCAATGTCCCGGAAACCACGGATGCCCGCGAAACCCTTGAGGGCATGCTCGTGGCACCCCAGGGCGAATTCACCATCACCGACAACTACACGCTGAATAACTACGGCGAAGTTGGCCTGGCAGTAGGCACCAAGGTGCTGCTCCAGCCCACCGCCGTGGGTCCGGTTGGCTCCGCTGCACACACCGCCACGATTGCCACCAACGCCGCCAAGGCCATCAGGCTCGATGACGGCGCCAGCACCAACTTCCTCAACGCCGCCGGCCAGTCGGTTCCACTGCCGTGGTTGAGCGCAGCAACACCGATGCGGGTGGGCTCCACCGCCGAGTTCGCAACGAACGTGATCTTTGACAACCGCAATAACGCCTACAAGTTCCAGCCGTTGGAGGCACTGACACCTGCCAACGCAGAAGCCGTTCAGCCCATCGCCTTCGGTAACAACCGGGTCCAGGCACCCTCCGCTGTCGGCGGGGACCTCAAGGTTGCCACGTTCAACGTCCAGAACTACTTCACGCAGACCGGCGATAAGAACGCCTCCTGCCAGTTCTACAATGACCGTGCAGGTAACCCCATTACAGTGCGGACAGGCTGCCTCCAACGTGGTGCTGCCAATGCCGCAAACCTCACACGCCAGCAGGCGAAAATTGTTGCCGGCATCCACCAGTCAGGGGCCGATGTGCTCTCACTGGAGGAAATTGAGAACTCCGCCAAGTTCGGCGAGGACCGCGATTTCGCCCTGGCCACCCTGGTGGCGGCACTGAACGTTCAGAGCCCCGGAGTGTGGGACTACGTCCGCTCACCCGGCGTGGACCAGCGCCCCTCAGTGGAGATCGAGGACGTGATCCGCACTGCCTTCATCTACAAGGTGGCAGTTGCTAAACCGGTAGGTGCCTCAGTCATCCTGGATGACCCTGCCTTCACCGGCATTGCCCGCCAGCCGTTGGCTCAGGCCTTCACCCTTGCAGGGAACGGCGAGGGCGCGAAGGTCATTCTGATTGCCAACCACTTCAAGTCCAAGGGTTCCCCCGCAACACCGGATGACATTGACAAGGGCCAGGGCAACTCCAACCTTGCCCGCACGGCACAAGCTACAGCCCTAGTGAAGTTCTCCAATGCCCAGCAGAGCGCTCAAGGCACCGACAAGGTCCTGCTCATGGGTGACTTCAACTCATACACCTTTGAAGATCCCATGCTGCTCATGGCTGCGGCAGGATACGTGGACCAGGGCGCCAAGACGGGCAAGCACTCCTACGCCTTCGGCGGACTGGTGGGCTCACTGGATCACATTGTGGCTACCCCGGCACTGGACGCATTCGTCACGGGTGCGGACATTTGGAACATCAACTCCACCGAGTCCATCGCCATGGGATACAGCCGCTACAACTCCAACGTCACGGACTTCTATGACACCTCGGCTTTTGCCGCCTCCGACCACGACCCCGTTGTGGTTGGCTTGAACCTTGCTGCTGCGGCGAGCGCACCCAAGGAAATCAACCTCCTGAACATCAATGATTTCCACGGCCGTATTGACTCCAACACGGTCAAGTTCGCTGGCACAGTGGAACAGCTACGGGCCGCCTCGGGCGACGCCAACACGGCGTTCCTCTCGGCGGGAGATAACATTGGTGCCAGCTTGTTCGCTTCTGCCTCGCAGGATGATAAGCCGACCATCGATGTCCTGAACGCCCTGGACCTGAGTGCTTCCGCTGTTGGAAACCATGAGTTTGACAAGGGCTGGGCTGATTTGGAAGGGCGCGTCCAAGACGCAGCCAACTGGAGCTACCTAGGCGCCAACGTTTACGCCAAGGGAACCAGCACCCCGGTGCTTGATGAATACAAGATCATCACCGTCAACGGTGTGAAGGTTGCCATCATTGGTGCCATCACCGAGGAAACCCCCACACTGGTGACCCCGTCCGGCATCTCCATGCTGGAATTCGGTGACCCTGTTGAAGCTGTCAACCGGGTTGCCAAAAAGATCACCGACGGAAAACTCGCGGACGTCATCGTGGCTGAATACCACGAAGGTGCCGGTGCAGGGACCCCGGACGGGGCAACCTTTGAGCAGGAACTGGCCGCAGGAGGCGCGTTCGCTGAAATTGTGACGAAGACCAGCGCCTCGGTCAACGCCATCTTCACGGGCCACACTCACAAGCAGTACGCCTGGGATGCCCCCATCCCCGGCGTTGCCAGCGATGCCGTATTGAAGACCCGCCCCATACTCCAGACCGGAAGCTACGGCGAGTTCATTGGTCAGGTCAAGCTGCAAGTTGATGCCAACAACAAGGTTCTCTCCTACACGCAGTCCAATGTGGCACGCAGCAAGGTTGATGACTCACTCTTGGTGGCCGCTTTCCCGCGTGTTGCCGAGGTCAAGGCCATCACGGATGCGGCTTTGGAGGCCGCAAAGATTGCCGGCAGTGTTCCAGTAGGCAAGATCTCTGCCGACATCACCACGGCGCAGACCTTCGATACGGACACCGGCAAGTACATCCGTGACGACCGTTCCAGCGAGTCCACCTTGGGCAACCTGGTGGGCAACTCCCTCTTGGATGCGCTCAAGAGTGAGCAGACCGGTGGAGCCGAGATTGGCGTGGTCAATCCCGGCGGACTCCGTGCGGACCTGCTGTACAAGAACGCAGGCCTCGAGGACGGGGTGGTCACCTACGCCAACGCCAACGCGGTGCTGCCGTTCGTCAATAACCTGTGGACCACCTCCCTGACGGGAGCGCAGGTGAAAACCATGCTGGAGCAGCAGTGGCAGACCAACGCGGACGGCAGCATCCCCAGCCGCCCGTTCCTGAATCTGGGACTGTCCTCCAACGTGGACTACACCTACGATTCCTCCCGTGCGCTGGGCGATCACATCACCTCCGTGGTCATCAATGGCGCGCCGCTGGATATGGCACGCTCCTACCGTGTGGGTACGTTCAGCTTCCTGGCAACGGGCGGGGATAACTTCCGCGTCTTCACCGAAGGCACCAACACCAAGGATTCCGGCCTCATTGACCGCGACGCCTGGATTGCGTACCTCAGCGCGAAGTCTGCCGAAGCTCCCATTGCACCTGACTTTGCCCGCCGCGGCGTGGACGTTGTGGGCGCACCGTCCACGGTCAAGGAAGGCCAGATGGTTACGCTCACGCTGAACAAGCTGGATCTGACCTCACTCGGAACCCCTGTCTCCACGAAGGTCACTGTTCGGTACGAAAACTCGGCCGGCGGAGCGGCGGTTCAGCAACCCAAAAAGAATACCTTTATCGTCAATAATGGCATTGCGGACTTGGTGTTCGACATGCCGGAAACGCTCAACGGCGGCCGTCTCACCATCACCACCGACGGCGGAACGTCCGCCGGGCTCCCCATCATCTCGGTGACGGCAGATGCGGGAACACCCACGGATACGGCGTCACCGAGCCCCACCGGCTCCACCACGGCTCCGGGCACCTCGCCTTCTGCGACGAGTACAGCAGGCGGTGGCGCTGGTAACGGCACCGGCAACGGCTCGGGCAACCTGGCTAACACGGGAGCCACCGCGCTTCCGCTGGGACTGGGTGCCTTGGTCCTGGTGGGGGCCGGAGTTGCCGTGGCCATGGCAAGCCGACGCAAGGAGGCACGCCACTAACCGTCACTGAATCAAGCCACCGCGCCCGTTCCCTCGTCTCGAGGGGACGGGCGCGGCACTTTAACCGGAGCATTCCCTTGCTGCGAGAGCGTCCGCCAAAAACACGCCAAAGGAGAGATAACGTTCGCGAAAATCGCGCCAATGGTGGGATAGCGTTCAGGCGAGGATGTCCACGGCGATAGCATCCGCATCCAGCAGCGTGCTATAGCCGCTGCGGTACTGCGCCGACGCCTCCGCCGCGATGGCGGTACCCCACTGCGTGGAGGAAAGCTGCAGGCCCAGCACATACATGCCCTGGACAGGCGCACCTGTCCCATCCAACGGGCGGTACGGCGGGGCGCTTACGTCCAGCCCGCTGGTGACCACGGGCCCGCCGTCGGAGGCCATCATCATGCGGGGACGGACGGCGCCCTCGGCCAGCAGGTTCGCCAACAGCGTGGACGCACTGCCTTGTACGTTGTTGGCCGGGGCAAGCGCCTCTACCAAATGCTTGGCTTCCCACGGCGCATCAGCCACCCACGGAGAAACGGCTGTGAACACCCCGTGCTGGACGCGAAATACTGGGTCAGGGCCAACAAAATGGACCACCCCGGCACGCACCAGCGCGGCCAGTTGCTCAACACGGATCGCGGGCGGACCGCTGGCCAGACCCTCCACGAAGCCTTCAAACCAGCCGCGCAACTCCCCCAGCCAAGAACTTTGAGTGATGCCGCGATCGGCCACGAGCGATTTAATCACAGCCCGCCCGGCATTTAACGCCCCGATAGCCATTTTGGTAGGATCATCCTCCCCCAGTGCCGACCCGGCCGCATCGGCGCAAAGGTACTCCAGAACCGCCGTATCCATGTCCGCATGCGTGGCGAAGCGATGCCCAGCCCCGGCCCGCAGCCGGTGCGCAGCTAACGGCCTGGCCAACCCTTCCAGATCGAGCACCAGCCCGTCTTGCACACCCTTGCCCAGCAACTCCGTGAGTCGGCTCTGCCACCCCGGGTCCCCGCCGTCGAGCCCAACATGCAGCAGCGCATCCAATGCCGGCAGCAAAGGGGCACTCACCGTGTCCGGGCGGGTCCTGGCCAAGGTGGTGTAGTACGCCCAGAGCGTGTCCCGGTACAGCAACGGCCAAATATCGTGGTCAAACCCGGCGGTGGCTCCCATGGCCCGGATCGAAGCCACGGCGTCCTCGCACAGGAAACGCAGGCTCACACTTGCAGGGTAGTAGCTGGCCAGCTCCGCCTTCGCACGGTAAGGAGTCCCCCGCCGTGACGCCCCCACAATGACCGGTTCACGCCCGGACGCCACATACCGCAACGCCTCCCCCGCCGGTTTCCCGGTGGCCTCAAACGTGCCGCCGCGCCCCTGTGTCAGCTGGCCCAGAACGTCAAAAAAGTTCAATCCCATGCCGCGCACCAGAACGGTTTCACGGGCCGGCAACTGGTCCCAGTCAACGTCATTGGGCACCGCCGGGGGCAGGTATGTCAGGCCATGCTCACGCGCCTCGGCCCGTAGCTGTTGCTGCGCCAGGCTCAACTTTGATTCCACATGGCCCAGCGCCAGGACCACTTGGTCCACGGCCAGGCTTTCCCCGCTCACCAGGACTACGGTGAATCCGCCACTGCTGTGATCGCGCACCACGCGCTTGGCTTCAGCGGGATGGACGGTGAGGCTCACGCCGTCGGGCAGGGTGGCTGTGAGCTGTTCAAAGCACCAGCTCAGGTACCTGCCGTAGAGAGCGCGGCTGGGAAAATTTGCGGCACCGAGGACGGCCAGTTCAGCCTTGTCCCCGCCGCTGAGGCGTTCCCACGGTGTGTGCTGTTGAATTTCACGCCATTGGTTGAAGCTGCAAGCTGCCAGCGCAGGCGCACTGACCCCTTGGTCCGGGATCAGTGTGGGGAAAAAACTTTGCGTATTCATCAAGTACAGGCGTGACTGCTCCGTGCGCCAGACGTGGCCCGCACCGGGCGGGAAGGGATCGATCAGGTGGATGTGCAGTGCCCGTGTGCGGTGCCCTGCGGCGTGGTGGGCCAGCAGCCGCTCCATGACGGAAGTCCCGCGGGGCCCCGCACCCACAATTGCCACCGTCTGCACACTTGTTAATTCCACCCTCTGAGCTTAACGGATGGGGCACCCCAAAGTTGCGTGGGATGCTGCGGTGAGGTCCCGGTACCGTGCGGCTGCTGTTGGCGTTGCCTAGGATGGTGCCATGACTGAAGCCGTGACTGCCACCCCCCAACAGATAGCCAACCAGCCCGCCGACGAGTTCTTGTGGCTCGAGGACATCCACGGCGAGGCGCCCATGGAGTGGGTACGCGAGCACAACGCCCGCACCGACGCCACCCTCGTGAACCCCGCGTACACCGCCATGGAAGCCCGGGTCCTGGAGGTGCTGGACTCCAAAGACAGGATCCCCATGGTGTCCAAGCGCGGCGCCTGGTACTACAACTTCTGGCGGGATGAGGTGAACCCGCGCGGGCTCTGGCGCCGTACCTCATGGGAGAGCTACCTCAGTGCCGCACCGGAGTGGGATGTGCTGCTGGATGTAGACGCGCTGTGCGCTGCGGAGGATGCACAGTGGCTGTGGGCGGGGGCCTCATTCCTGCGTCCAGCCCCCGGAGCGGACTACCGCTTGGCCATGCTGGCGCTCTCCCCCGACGGCGGCGATGCGGTCTCCTACCGGGAGTTTGATCTGACAACGCGCAGTTTTGTGCCGGGCGGCTTTGACCTTCCGGCAGCGAAGACCCGGCTTTCGTGGTTGGATGCGGACACGCTGTACGTGGGCACCGACACTGGGGAAGGTTCCATGACGGCTTCCTCCTACCCTGCCGCCGCCCGGGTGCTGCGCCGCGGGGAATCCCTGGCGGAGATGGGCGCAAAGGAGCCGCTGTTCTCGGTTCCGCTGGATCATTTGAGCGGCGGCGTCTCCCACAGCAGCACTCCCGGTTTTGAACGCGATGTGGCTTATGACGTGCTGGATTTCTACAACAGCCGCAGTTACTTGCGCGTAGGCGATGACTGGGTCCACATCGAGGTCCCTGACGATGTGAATGTTTCCCTCCACCACCAATGGCTGCTGCTGCGCCCACGTACGGACTGGGACGTTGCCGGGACCGTGTACGCCGCCGGGACCTTGCTGGCCATTGAGCTATCCGCGTTCCTGGCCGGGAGCCGTGACCTGGCAACCATTTTTGCCCCGACCGCCGCGGAATCCCTGCAGTCCTGGAGCTGGACCCGGGACTACCTGCTGCTGAACTTGTTATCTGATGTTTCCTCCAAAATCCTGATCCTTGATCCCGCCGCGGACTGGGCCGCCACGGAATTAGATGCCTGCCCGCCGCTGCACTGCGTGGACGCGTACGCCGTGGACAACGAGGATCCAGAGGCCGGCAACGACTACTGGCTCATTGCCACTGGTTTGCTCACCCCGTCCACCGTGTACCGCGGCACCCTTGAGCCCCGCGAAAGTGCACCGGCAGCGCTGGTGCGGGAAGCTCCGGCGTTCTTCACCGCGGAAAAGTACAGCGTGGAGCAGCACTTTGCCACCTCCGCTGACGGCACTCGTGTGCCATATTTCCAGGTGGGACCCAAGGATTTAACGCTCGACGGCGCCAACCCCACCTTGCTCAGTGGCTACGGCGGGTTTGAGGTGTCGCGGACGCCAGCGTACAGCGGTGCGGTGGGGCGTACCTGGCTAGAGCGTGGGGGCGTGTACGTGGTGGCGAATATTCGCGGCGGCGGCGAGTATGGGCCCAGCTGGCACACGGCCGCGCTGGGCGAAAACCGGCACCGGGCGTATGAGGACTTTGCTGCGGTGGCCCTGGATCTGGCAGCGCGCGGGGTGGCTACAGCAGCCAAGTTGGGATGTGCTGGCGGAAGCAATGGGGGGCTGCTGGTGGGAAACATGCTCACGCAGTATCCGTCCTTGTTCGGTGCCATCTCCTGCGGCGTGCCGTTGCTGGATATGCGCCGGTACACGAAACTCTCCGCCGGAGCCTCCTGGATTGCCGAGTACGGCGACCCGGATGTGCCGGAGCAGTGGGAATACATCAAAACGTTCTCGCCCTACCATTTGCTACTCGCCGAGGTGAAGTACCCGGCGGCATTCTTTTGGACGGCCACCTCGGATGATCGGGTGGGACCGGTGCAGGCGCGGAAGATGGCGGCACGGATGGAAGCCATGGGCATTCCGGCGCTCTTTCACGAGGCGCTGGAGGGTGGACATGCCGGTGCTGGCAACAATGAACAGGCCGCCCGGCTGCACAGCGCATCGCACGAATTCCTGTGGCGGGCACTCACCGGAAGCCTGTAATTTTGGCGCACCCGGCCCTCGTTTTGCTTTGCAGGCCTGTTTCTGGGTAAAGTTTGGGATGCTGGTTAGGGGCTTCTACCTTAGCCAGTGCTGGAGACGTGCCAGAGCGGCCGAATGGGCTTCACTGCTAATGAAGTGTGGGGGTTAAACTCCACCGGGAGTTCAAATCTCCCCGTCTCCGCCAAAAAATGCGCTCCTCGATTCGTCGAGGAGCGCATTTTTGTTTTATCGATAAAATCCAGTGACTAACGTGTACATTCTGTTCTCAAGACAGCGATCCTGGTCACTAAACAAACATCAGACCATTACACTGGCAGCATGGCTGTGACAGATGAAGCAATTACCAAGATCAAGGACATGATCATCTCCGGGGAACTTTGTGCCGGGGACAGGCTGCCTCCGGAAAAGGAACTCAGCGAAAAACTGGGCCTGTCCCGCAGCTCCTTGCGCGAAGCGGTCAAAGCCCTGGAGATTATCCGCGTCCTGGATGTACGCCGCGGCGACGGCACCTATGTGACAAGCCTGGAACCCAAGCTACTGACGGAGGCCATGACGTTCATTGTGGACCTTCACCAGGATGAGTCCATTTTGGACATCTTCGAAGTGCGTCGAATCCTGGAACCGGCCGCAGCAGCCATTGCCGCCACGCGCATCACACCCGAACAAATTGCCTCACTGCGCGCCACCATGGAGACCATTGACGATGCGACCAGTGTGGAAGCACTCGTGGAACACGATCTCATCTTCCACCAGCTCATCACCTCTGCGGCAGATAACAGCTATCTGGCCAGTGTCCTGGATGCCCTCTCCAGCAGCACCGTGCGCGCCCGCATCTGGCGGGGCCTGACCCAGGAAAAGGCAGTGGACCGCACGTTGGCAGAACACACCGCCATCATTGAAGCCCTGGAACGCGGTGACGCGGACCTGGCAAAGTCACTCCTAACTGTTCACATTAGCGCAGTGGAGCACTGGCTCCGTCAGGCACTCTAGGGGCGCCCGCACTCCGCAGGCAGCCTTGCCTCTGCCATGGCTCTCCCGGGGGCGACTAGCGACGATAGGTACGCAGCGCCGTCCCGGACCAGATGGCCTGGGATTCCGCGGGGCTCAACGTTTCAATAAGGTCACCCGCCACCGCTATGGTCTGCGCATAACTGGCACCAAGCAAACTCACCGGCCAGTCACCACCAAATATCAGCCGATGGGGACCGAAAGCTTCCAGAGCAACGCCCCACACCTGCTGCAACGCTGCTGCGGAAAATTGTGCACCGTCCATATGCAGCCCCGAAACTTTAGCCACCGTGTTGGGAAACGCCGCCACGGCGCGCAACTGCGCCTCCCATACGGCCATGGCTTCTACGCCTCCGCGCGGCGGCTTACCCAGATGGTCAACCACCACCCGCAGCTGCGGAAAATCCCGTGCCAGCTGAGCCACTTGCCCCAGATGGCGCGGGAAGGCGTCCGGAACATCAAAGGCAATCCCTGCCCGCTCCAGCAACGCCAGGGTTTCGCGGACTGCCGGAAGCTCCAGCACCTTGGGGCGGGGGTCGTCGTGGATCAGTGTCCGGACACCGCAGAATTTGGGGTTGGCGCTCCATTGTTCCAGGAGTGCGGCAGCGCCAGACGGATCTTCCAGCGGCAACCACCCCACGACGCCGATGATCCAGTCGTTGGCATCTGCCGCGGCAAGCATGGCTTCAGTGTCACTGGCGGCATCGTCAGCCTGGACCAGGATGGCCTGCTGAACGCCAGCCCCGGACAGTGCTTCCCACGCCTGCTCCGCGGTGAAGGAGTTGTACAGTACGCCGTGGCCAGGTTGCAGCCAGGAATACCGCCCCTCCCCCAGTTCCCACAGGTGCAGGTGAGAATCAACCCGAGCCACCGCGTCCGCGCTAGGCAAAGACGAGATCTTCCGTTAGGAGACCGCGGGACACCAGTGCGGTCCAAAGCTCGGGCGGAATCTGGGCCGCCATCCGTGCCGCTGTTTGAGTGATTTGATCCGGGTTGGACGCACCAACCACTACGGTGCTCACAGCCGGGTGGGCGGCAGCAAATTGCAGCGCAGCGGCTGGCAACTCAACACCGAATTCGTCGCAGCAGGCCGCGAGGGCCTTGGCGCGGGCCAAGATGTCCGCCGGGGCCGGTTCATAGTTGTAAAACGCGCCCTCAGCAACCACGGGGCGGGCCAGCAGACCGGAGTTGTACACGCCAACGTTGGCAATACCCACACCGCGCGCCAGGCACAGGGGCATGAGGTCTGCGGCGCCCGGCTGTTCCAGCAGTGAGTAGCGCCCGGCGAGCATAATGATGTCCAGGTCCGCGGCGAGGACACACTCACGCAGGGCCTTCGCCGAGTTGGCGCCGACGCCAATGGCAGACACCAGGCCCTCCTCGCGCAGCTTTACCAAGGCGGGAAGGGCCTCCCTAATTCCGGCCTCGAGGTCGTACACGTCCGGATCGTGCAGATAGGCAATGTCTACCGCGTCCAACCCTGTGCGGACCAATGAGTCCTCAATGCTGCGCCGAATACCGGCCTCGGACGGGTCCCAGCGGCGAACGGTGTCTGCAGGAACGTCAAAGCCCTGCTCATCGCGAGCATCCGAGGGGTTCTCCACCGATTCCAGAACGCGGCCTACCTTAGTGGAAATGACAAAGTCCTCTCGCGGTTTGCCGGCTAGGAAAGCGCCCACACGTCGTTCGGATAGGCCCAGTCCGTAATGGGGTGCTGTGTCAAAGTATCTGATGCCCGCGTCCCACCCGGCGGCGAGGGTGGCGGCGGCAACGTCGCTGTCCATGGCACGGTAGAGATTGCCGATTCCTGCGGCACCAAATCCCAAACGGCCCAGTTCTGGCACGCTCATGGCAGTTCCCACACTTGTGCCAGGCCCATGTCATCGCCCGAGTAGTCGTCCTCAACTTCCAGCAGTTCACTCATGACGGCCTGCCATTCAATGTTGACAGGATCCGTGGCCAATTCCTTGCGCATGGCTTGGTAATCGGCCACTTCCACCACATGAAAAAGCTCCCGGCCACTGCGCCAAATGTTCCATGCTGTGACCCCGGCGGTGCGAAGTGCAGCGTCAAGCTCGTCACTGATGTGGGCATGGACGGCGTCATATTCAGCCTCTTTGCCGGGCTTTAGCCGGGTGTGTAGGGCGATCTTCTGGCTCATGCGCGGGGCTCCTTCGGTGCTCATTCGGGTCAGGATTCAGGGTTCTGGATTCAGGAACAGTTCAATGACAGGCACGCTCACGCCGGGGCGTTTGACGGGTAATTTCAAGGTCAAGGTACCGGGTGCTTGGCCGGCAGGGGTCATGTGGCCAGCGGACTGCCCCGGATCAAGGACTTGCATGGCAACTTCTGAGGCATCGTTAAGCAACTGCGCGTACCGCACCTTTCCGGCCAGGCCGGGCAGATGGATGAACTGGAACGGCCAGGCAAAAAGATGCAAGTACAGCCTGTTGACACGCAGGGTGTAGCGGGCATCCGCTGGCGCTTGCAGGCCCGAGGCCCCGGCACCGTAAATGGAGCGCCCGTGCAGATGCATCCATTCGCCCATGGCAGCCAGTAGCTCGTGTGCGCGGGGATCAATTTCGCCACGAGCCGTGGGACCCACATTCAGCAGCAAGTTCCCTCCCTTGGACACACCGTCAATGAGCATGCGGATAAGTTGTTCGGCAGATTTGTAATCCAGATTGTCCCTGTCATAGCCCCAGCTTCCGTTCAGTGTTTGGCACGCTTCCCAAGGCACTTCCTTGTTCCCGCTGATCATGGGCCCTGCCGGCTGATATTGCTCCGGCGTGAGAAAGTCCCCGGGCACATTGAGCCGGTCATTGACCACAATGCCCGGCTGCAGTTCCCGGATCATCTTCATCAGCTCGGCTGAGCCCCAGTCAGCGGCTCCCTTACCGGGGAACCTCCCACCGCCGTCGGGGTTGGCAGTTGCAACATCCGGATAGGAGAAATCAAAGAACAAGTAGTCAATCTGCCCATAATTGCTGAGTAGTTCACGGACCTGGCCGTGCAAATATTTACGGTACCGGTCCCCATCGCGCCCCTTGTTCAACTCCTGCCAATCCGGGTTGTTCCGGTCAGCGTGGTTGCCGTCAATGGTGAAATCCCCGTGATGCCAGTCGATGACCGAATGGTAGAAGCCAACTTTGAGCCCCACCTCCCGCAGTGCCGCCACATAAGGTGTCAGCAGATCCTTTCCGCAGGGGGTGTTGGTGGATTTGTACTCCGTGAGGGCAGAATCCCACAACGCGAAACCGTCGTGGTGTTTGGTGGTCAGGACCACGTACTTCATCCCCGCATTTTTGGCCGCGGCGGCCCATTCACGGGGGTCATAGAGGTCCGGCTCAAAGTGATCAAAGTACTTGCGGTACTCCCCAACACTCATGTTCTCCCGGTACATGACCCACTCATGGCGTGCAGCGAGGGAGTACAAACCCCAGTGCACAAACATGCCGAGCCTGTCCTCGGTGAACCAGGGAGCATGGGGGATGGTGGCTTGGGCTGAATCGGCTCGGGCTGAAACAGCTTGTGCTGGGGTGGACTGGGGGATGGTTTTGTTGGGGGCAGGCTGATTGGGGATGGCTAGGTCTGACATGACTAAACCATGTCCTTTTCCACGGCACTCGCCGCGTCCGCAGCCCAGAAGGCCCCGTCCGGGAAGCTGTACTCCGCTACGGATGCAGCATGCATTTCGCTGCCGCCACCGGGAGCAACGGGCGGCCAGTAGCGGCCGTCATGAACATCAATCGGGGTGAGGAAGTGCTCGTGGAGGTGGTCCACGAACTCGATCATGCGGTCATCCTTTTTGCCGGAGACGGCGAGAAAGTCAAACATGGACAGGTGCTGCACGGCCTCGCATAGGCCTACACCGCCGGCGTGCGGGCAGACCCGGACACCGAACTTGGCGGCCAGCAACAAGATGGCCACGTTTTCGTTGACTCCAGCCACACGGGCTGCATCAATCTGCAAAACCTGCAGCGCGCCCGCCTGTAGCATCTGCTTGAACACAATACGGTTCTGCACATGCTCGCCGGTGGCCACCGGGATCGGTGCCACGCCGCGGGCAATGGCTGCGTGCCCCAAAATGTCGTCAGGGCTGGTGGGTTCCTCGATCCAGGCAATATCAAACTCGGCCAGATGGGACATCCATTCGATGGCCTGATCCACATCCCAACGCTGGTTGGCATCCACGGCAATCTTGATGTCTGGTCCCACGGCGGCACGTGCGGTACGCAGACGGCGCACGTCATCCGCGAGGTCGGCACCTACCTTGAGCTTGATCTGCAAGAAACCTTCGGCAACGGCCTCGTGCGCCAGCCGTGTCAGCTTCTCATCCGAATACCCCAACCAGCCTGGTGTGGTGGTGTAGCCCGGGTAGCCCTCCGCCAGCAAGGTAGCCATGCGCTCATCACGGCCAGGCTCTGCGGCACGCAGAATCTCCAAGGCGTCCTCGGGGGTGAGGGCATCGCTGAGGTAGCGGAAGTCAACCAGGTTCACGAGCTCCTCGGGACTCATGGTCCCCAGTAACTGCCACAACGGCAGGCCTGCACGTTTGGCTTTCAAATCCCACAGCGCATTGACCACAGCACCAATTGCCATGTGCATGACACCTTTCTCAGGACCGAGCCAGCGCAACTGGGAATCGTTGATGAACTCCTTGTAGGTGGCACCCATATCCGCAAGCAAATTCTCCACATTCCGGCCCATGAGATATGGCGTCAGCGCCTTGATAGCGGCCGTTTCCACGTCATTTCCCCGCCCAATAGTGAACACGAACCCGTGACCTTCATGACCGTCGCCGTGGTCTGTAACAACACGCAAGTACGCTGCCGAATAGTCCGGATCCGGGTTCATGGCATCGGAGCCATCCAGATCACGTGAGGTAGGGAAACGGACGTCGCTGGTCTCAACGGCAATGATGGTACTCACAGGTGCTCCCTAGGAGAGAATTAGAGATAATAGAAGTTGACTCAAGCTAAACATCCGATGTTTCGCATGTCAATATGTCTCAAAATGCTGAAATAATTGCAATGAGTAGGTAAAGTTACCTTAAAGCTCAGACGTTACTGACCTCTGTTACGGAGGTTTCTGAGCCACAAGGGCCGCAACGGTGCGGCCGCAGTAAGGATAGGAAATCAATGAAGATTGCACGTCTTGGTGATCAAGGACAAGAAATTCCCGTTGTCATCGCGCTCGATTCCGCAGGTGTTGAACGCGTCTATGACGCTCGCCCCGTAACCTCCGCCATCGATGGGGCCTTCCTGTCCAATGACGGCATCGCCGCCCTGCGAACCGCGTTGGCCAATGAATCCTTGCCGGTCTTGGACAACGCTGATGGGCTGCGCATCGGTTCCCCCATCTCACGACCCAACAATGTGGTCTGCGTCGGCATGAACTACGCAGCTCACGCGGCAGAGTCAGGTGCCGAGCCACCCACCAGTCCGGTGGTCTTCCTCAAGCCGAACAACACGGTGTCCGGCCCGTTCGATGCCGCCCCCATCCCGCCGAACTCGGCCAAGTATGACTGGGAGGTGGAACTAGGAATCGTTGTGGGCCGTGAGGTCAGCTACCTGTCCGATGTCTCCGAGGCCGCATCCGCCGTCGCCGGTTATCTCATTGCCAACGACCTCTCGGAGCGCGAATACCAGCTCCCGGGTGCCGCCGGGCAGTGGACCAAGGGTAAGTCGCTTCCCAAGTCCACGCCGCTGGGGCCGTGGTTTGTTCCTGCTGATGCAATAGACGCCAGCAACCTTCAGCTCCAGACCTGGGTCAATGGCGAGCCACGCCAGAACTCCAACACCGCGGATTTGATCTTCGATGTTCCCACCATCATTCACCATCTGAGCCAGTACATGGTGCTGGAAGCCGGCGATGTCATTCTGACTGGGACCCCGGAAGGCGTTGCCCTGTCCGGCCGTTTCCCCTACATCCAGGACGGCGACGTCGTGGAAGTGGAGATCGCCGGTTTGGGGCGCCAGCGCCAGGAATTCTTCCGGTTCGCACCCGCAGCACAGGAAGCCTAGATGAGCCCCGAGCTTTCAGCCCTGACAGCGGTTGTTACCGGCGGTGCCTCCGGAATTGGCGCAGCCATCGCGGCCAAGCTGCAGTCCATGGGCGCGAATATCTCCGTCCTTGACCTGAATCCGGCGGATCTGCCCGAGGGCCAGCTTGGGTTTATCTGCAACGTAGTTGACGACGCATCCGTCAAGGCCGCGATCGAGGGCACCGTGGCAGTCTTTGGCGGGGTTGACATTCTCATCAATAACGCCGGCATTGGCGCCCAAGGCACTGTGGAGGACAATGACGACGCCGAATGGGCTCGCGTCTGGGACATCAACGTTGTCGGCATGGTCCGCGTTTCCCGCGCTGCCCTGCCGCATCTGCGCAAGTCATCTGCCGCGGCTATTGTGAACACTTGCTCCATTGCGGCCACCGCAGGATTACCGCAACGCGCACTGTACTCGGCCACCAAGGGCGCGGTTTTGTCCTTGACGCAGGCCATGGCGGCAGATCACCTGCGTGAAGGGGTACGCGTCAACGCCGTGAACCCCGGCACGGCTGACACACCGTGGATCAGCCGGCTCATGGATTCGGCACCGGATCCGGTAGCGGAGCGTGCTGCTTTGAACGCCCGTCAACCGCATGGCCGTCTGGTTGCCGCCGATGAGGTTGCGGGCGCCGTGGCGTACTTGGCGAGCCCGCTTTCCGGCTCCACCACAGGTATTTCCATTGCCGTGGATGGTGGCATGCAGGCCCTGCGTCTACGCCCCGCCGGTCAGTAACCACCACCTCGCGGACGCTCGGTTACCTTCGGGCCCCGTTTCCCAGACGCTATCGCAGCAATGGCGCGATTTTTGGGAACGCTATACCACTGTGTGCACTAGCGTTCCCGAGTCTCCAACCATTGCTGCGATAGCGTTTTGGGTTAATGCCGTTTTGGGTTAATGCCGAAAGATGACCCAGCGTGTTGGGCGGGACGGGGAAGCTTTAGCCGGCTTGGGCCAGCACCAGTGGCAGGACCTGTTCCGCCCCTGCGGCACGCAGCGCACGTCCGGCAACAGTGAGAGACCAGCGGCTATCCACCAGATCATCAAGGAGTAAAACCGGCCCATCCGGGCCATCCGCGAGCGCGGATGCCAGCTCTGGCCCCACCACAAAGCGATCCCAGACACCGGCCAGGCGGTAGGCGCTATTGCCTCCGCGCTCCCCCGTGGGCCCACCGAATTGCAGCGATAATTCACCCAGGTACGGCAGCTGGCCAATCTCACAGATGGCTTGGGCGAAGGACTGCAACAACAATGGCTTCTTCCGGGACGGCATCGAGACCACTGCCACGGGACGTCCGGCACCTTCCCAACCGTGCTGACCCCATTCGCGCAGCACCGCTACTACGGCTTGGGCCATGGCCGGGTCCATAGGAGCATCCCGGGCGCCGGATGCAAACATGGCCCGTAGGGCATTGCCCCATCCCAGATCGCTGAGTCTGGCCAGAACTCGTCCGGTTGAGAGCAGCTCGTTGGCTTTCAGTTTGCCCTTGACCGGAACCCCCAGCTTGTCCATGCCGGTAGGCCACATGGCGCGTGGATCAAGCGGCAGTCCGGCATGACGCAGCGATTCCCCGGCACGTTCGGCAGCTCCTTGGCCAACGTCTGCGGCAAACCAGCGGCCCGTACAGTTATCGCACCGCCCGCACGGAGACGCGGTTTCATCGTCCAGCGCGGCGGCTAGGTATTCCATCCGGCACCCTGACATGCGCTCGTATTCCACCATGGATTGCTGCTCATCCACACGGGCTGCGGCAATCCGGCGGTACCGTTGTTCGTCATAGACCCAGGGCTGGCCCGTGGATTCCCAGCCTCCCGTGACCCTCCGGACGGCCCCGTCAACAGCCAGCACCTTCAACAGCAGCTCCAGCGGGGTCCGCCGCAGGTCAACTCTGGCTTCCAGTGCCGGGGTGGACATGGCCTTGGGTGATTCGCCCAGCGTTTGCAAGACTGCCATGGCCTTGTCCTGGGCCGGCATGGAGGCCGTGGCAAAGTAGCGCCAAATTTCGGCGTCCTCACTGCCGGGCAAGAGGAGCACGTCCGCGTTGGCGCTGCCACGGCCGGCACGCCCTACTTGCTGGTAGTAGGCCACAGGGGATGAGGGCGCCCCCAAGTGCACCACGAAGCCCAGGTCCGGCTTGTCGAACCCCATACCCAAGGCGCTGGTGGCCACGAGCGCCTTGACCTGGTTGTTCTTGAGCGCCTCTTCCAGGTTCTCGCGTTCCATGGTGTCGGTACGTCCCGTATAGGCCTTGACCACATGCCCGGCTTCAGAGAGCAGCCGTGCGGTGTCCTCGGCCGCGGAAACCGTGAGGGTGTAGATGATGCCGCTGCCCGGCAGTTGTGCCAAATGCGTCAGCAACCAGCCGAGCCGATCACGAGAATCGGGCAGCCGCAGCACCCCCAGCCGTAAGGATTTTCGCGCCAGCGGGCCTCGGATGGTGAACACCCCGGCCCCGAGCTGTTCCTCAATATCAGCCACTACCCGCGAGTTGGCGGTGGCGGTGGTGGCCAGTACGGGCACGGATGCCGGAAGCTGGGCAATCAAATCCGCAATACGGCGGTAATCGGGGCGGAAATCGTGGCCCCAGTCGGAGATGCAATGGGCCTCGTCAACAACCAACAGGCCAGTACGCGCAATGAGCATGGGCAGCTGATTTTCCCGGAAGGACGGGTTCGTCAGCCGTTCAGGGGACACCAACAGCACGTCCACCTGATCGGCGGCCAGGGCGGCCGAGACTTCACCCCATTCCGTGGCATTGGCGGAATTGATGGCCATGGCCCGCACTCCCGCCCGCTCCGCTGCGGCAACTTGATCACGCATGAGTGCCAGCAGGGGCGAGACAATCAGGGTTGGGCCGGCGCCCCGGGCCCGCAGCAGCAGCGAGGCAACAAAGTACACGGCCGATTTTCCCCAGCCGGTGCGCTGGACCACCAAGGCCCGGCGTCCGGCGTCCACCAGCGCTTCAATGGCTTCATACTGGCCATCATGAAAGTCTGCATCCTCCCGGCCTACCAAGGCCCGTAGCACTTCCAGCGCCTGAGCCCTGGTAGCGGAGGCGCTGTGGGATGTTGTGGAAGTACCGGGGGTTGGTTGCGTCGTCATATCCCCAGTATTCCAGCGGCCACCGACAATGGGCGCCCACCCCGGGGAAACTGTGGATAACTTCACGGTTTGCTCCTCAACGCTAAGATGATGGGGTGACTACTGAAGAGAATTTCCCGGTTGACCTCTCCACTTCCTTCAAAGCGTATGACGTCCGTGGCATTGTGGGCCAGTCCATTACTGCCTCCTCCGTCAAGGCCGTGGGTGCTGCTTTTGTCGATGTGCTGGGCCTTGAGGGCCAAAACGTCTTGGTTGGTGGCGATATGCGCCCCTCCTCCCCCGAGTTCTCGGCAGCCTTTGCCGAGGGCGCATCCGGCAGGGGTGCCAATGTTCAGCTGCTGGGGCTGATCTCCACCGATGAGCTGTACTTCGCTTCGGGTGCGCTCAAGGCTGCCGGCGTGGTTTTCACTGCCAGTCATAACCCGGCTGAATATAACGGCATGAAGATGACCAAGCCCGGCGCCGTGCCGCTTTCCTCGGAAACTGGTTTGACCGAGATCCGGGACCTCGCCCAGTCTTATCTGGCCAATGGCATTCCGGCCGATAAAACCGTAGGCAGCATTGGCACCGCGGATGTCCTGAAGGACTACTCACAGTACCTGCGTTCTCTGGTGGATCTCTCTGCCTCACGCCCGCTAAAGATAGTGGTTGACGCCGGTAACGGCATGGCTGGTATGACCACTCCGGCCGTGCTGGGCAGTGCACTGTTGCCCGGCCTGCCCTTTGAGATTGTGCCGCTGTACTTTGAGCTCGATGGCACCTTCCCCAATCACCCGGCCAACCCCTTGGAGCCGGCCAACCTGGTGGATCTGCAGGCGGCCGTAGTCAAGCATGGTGCGGACATTGGTTTGGCGTTCGACGGCGACGCCGACCGTTGCTTTGTAATTGACGAGCTGGGGGCGCCCGTTTCGCCGTCGGCCGTGACGGCTTTGGTGGCCCGCCGCGAGATTGCGCGAGCCAAGAAGGGCGGAGAGGAACACCCCACAGTCATCCACAACCTCATCACCTCCCGTGCGGTACCGGAACTGATCGAGCACGACGGCGGCCGAGCCGTCCGCACGCGCGTGGGCCATTCCTTCATCAAGGCAACCATGGCTGCAGAAGGCGCAGTGTTTGGTGGGGAGCACTCCGCTCACTACTACTTCCGCGATTTCTTCAATGCAGACACCGGCATGCTCGCAGCCATGCACGTCCTGGCTGCCCTAGGCGAGCAGGATGGTCCGCTATCGGATCTGGGCCGCGAATACGAACCTTACGCATCCAGCGGTGAAATCAACTCCCAGCTGGCCGATGTCCCCGCCGCAGTAGCCCGGGTACGTCAGGCCTACACCCGTGAAGACGTAGTGGTTGATGAACTGGACGGCGTCACCTTTACCGCCAAGGACGGTTCCTGGTGGTTTAACCTGCGCGCCTCCAACACCGAGCCTTTCCTGCGTCTGAATGCCGAAGCTGTTGATGCCGTGACCATGGCTGATCTGCGCGACGCCGTCCTTGAGCTGGTCCGCCGCTAGCCCGCCAGAGGCCAGCACCACAGCCACCACGGCACAGCCCCAAACACCCAACACTTATTACAGGAGCCCTGATGGAGCCGAACACCAACCCGCAATCTGAAACCGACCTCTTGGTTCAAGATGACCTCAACAAGCTCATTGGCACCGCCTTGGGTGTGGCGGGCGACCAGCTTGAAGAGCATGGCGCCTTCCTGCCGGTGGGCCTTGTTCTCACGCACGAGGGCGATCTGAGTCTGGTGGCCGTCTCACCGATAACCACCGAAGGTGGGGAAGAGGAAGAGTTGGACGCCGATCAAATGGTGGCGGATCTTTTCGAAGCGCTATCCCAGCAGAAGGAAGCGAACCGAGCTGCCGCCGTGGTCTGCGATATTCACTTGCCCGATGACGCCACCGACGCCATCCACGTCATGGCCGAGCACAGCACCGGTGTGAGCGTTTCCGCAGTCAGGCCCTACCGTCAAGCCCCCACCGGGTGGGAGTTCGGCAATCCCTTCTTAGAAGCTGGTGAAGTCACCATATGGGCATAATCCATGCGTATTAATAGCTTTTCTGACGTGAGCCTGCGCCTGTTGATGGTGCTGTGCTCTCTGCCAGAGGATGAGCTTCCCACCACGCGCGAACTCGCTGAGTCCGTGGGCACGCCCTACAACCATGTCAGCAAGGCTGTCCTGAAATTGCGCCAAATGGGCTTGGTGGAAGCCCTTCGTGGGCGCAGCGGCGGCGTACGCATTTCATCTGAAGGCAAACAAGCCACGGTAGGTAAGGTGCTGCGCATCCTTGACGATCATGGCGACGTTGCACAATGCCAAACGGACATGGGCGATTGCCCCATGGCGCATAGTTGCGGCCTGCGCGGCGTGCTCAATCACGCACGCGAAGCATTTTACGTGTCACTAGACGAGGTGACCATCTACAGCCTTGCCAGGACCACCACCACCGGCCCGGTGCCCGTGATGTTAAGCACATCACGTCCGGATTAACCCCCGCCAAATCAGGCTTTTTCTACAGCGCGTAGAAAAGTGGAATTTAAACTCGCATTTAAAATGCTACTTTGGATTTGTCACAAAGACACAACCCAAGGAGTAAAGATGCTTTCGGAAAAATCGCGCCCCCTCATCGAAGCCACGCTGCCGCTTGTTGGCTCGCGTCTGGGCGCCATCACCCCGAACTTTTACAGCCGCATGTTCGCTGCCCGACCCGAACTCCTTGACGGACTTTTCAGCCGCGCCAACCAGAACAATGGTGAGCAGCAAAAGGCCCTGGCCGGTTCCATCGCAGGCTTCGCCTCAGCACTCGTGGCTAACCCTGACATAATTCCCGAGACCATGCTGAGCCGCATTGCCCACAAGCACACCACGCTTGGCATCACCGAGGACCAGTACGAAATTGTGTACAAGTACCTATTCGAAGCCATCGCCGAAGAGCTCTCCGATGTCATCACCGCCGAGATCGCCGAAGCCTGGACCGAGGTCTACTGGCTCATGGCCAACGCCCTCATCAAGATCGAGAAGGGCCTCTACTCCCAGCAGGCCAATGACAAGATGTGGATGCCTTGGCGCGTCATCGAGAAGAACGCCGCCGGCACCGATTCCATGACTTTCGTCCTTGAGCCAGCTGATGACACCCCCGTCACGGTGGCCCGCCCCGGACAGTTCGTTTCCGTGAAACTGGCCCTCCCGGATGGCCTGCTCCAGTGCCGCCAGTACTCGCTCTCCGCCGATGTGGATTCCACCAGCCGCCGCGTGTTCACCACCAAGCGCGACGACGGCGGCGAGGTCTCCCCCGTACTGCACAACAACGTCCAGGTCGGTGACATCGTGGAACTGTCCAACCCCGCCGGTGACCTGACCCTGGACGGCGAAGGTCCCATCATCATGGCCACGGCCGGAATCGGTTGCACCCCCTCCGCCTCGGCACTGCGCGCCCTTGCCGCGAACGGCGCAGACCGCGAAATCATGGTGCTCCATGCAGAGAAGAACCTGGCAGCCTGGGCCCTGCGTGATCAGATGACCAACGATGTTGACGCCATTGACAGCGCCAACCTGCAGTTGTGGCTTGAAGAACCCACGGAGGGCTTCAACAAGGGTTTCATGTCCCTGGAGGGCCTGGACATTCCGGAGAACGCCTCCATGTATGTGTGCGGTCCACTGCCATTCATGAAGGCCATCCGCAACCAGGCAATTGACGCTGGCATCCCGTCCACAAAGATTCACTACGAAGTGTTCGGCCCGGACTTGTGGCTAGCCGGGACCGCCGCATAACCGCAAAAATCAAAGCAGGAGCCGAGGTTCCCGGAGCGGGGATGGATTTTCAAGGTCGCCCAGCGACCGAAAAAAATCTTACTGCCCGCGAGGGAGCCTCGGCTCCTGCGTTTAATGCTGGGGCGTCAGGCGGCGAAGCGCTGCTTGAGGCCTTCGAGTTCGGCAGCCATTTCCGCCGGGAGGGAATCGCCGAAGCGGGCGTACCATTCATCGATGCCGGCAAGCTCCTCTTTCCATTCAGCCGCAACCACCTTGAGCGCATCTGCTATGTCCGCATCCGAGACCTCCAAACCTGCCAGGTCCAGTGCCCCTTCGGCCGGGACAAAGCCGATAGGGGTCTCCACGGCTGCAGCCTTGCCTTCGATCCGTTCGATGATCCACTTGAGCACGCGGCTGTTTTCACTGAAGCCGGGCCAAGCGAAGCCACCCTCTGCGTTGCGGCGGAACCAGTTCACCAAGAAGATCTTGGGTAGGCGCTCTTGGTTACCACCGGCGGAGAGATCGATCCAGTGCTTGAGGTAGTCACCGGCGTCGTATCCGATGAAGGGGAGCATGGCCATGGGGTCGCGGCGCACCACACCTACGGCTCCGGTGGCAGCAGCCGTTGTCTCGGATGAGAGGGTGGAGCCCATGAAGATCCCGTGGGTCCAATCGCGGGCCTGGGTCACCAAAGGAATGGTGGTTTTGCGCCTGCCACCGAACAGAATCGCGTCAATTTCAACGCCTTCCGGGCTGTAGTAGTCCGGCGAGAGCATGTCCACCTGATCGATGGGTGTGCAGAAACGGGAGTTCGGGTGAGCTGCGGGCCGCCCAGTCTCGGGGGTCCAGTCCTGGCCGCGCCAATCCGTGAGGTGAGCGGGCACCTCGTTGGTCATACCCTCCCACCAGACACCGCCATCGTCCGTCAAAGCAACATTGGTGAAGATGGAATTTCCCTTGACAATGGCGGCCATGGCATTCGGGTTGGTGGACCAGCCAGTGCCGGGGGCCACTCCGAATAAGCCGGCTTCCGGGTTAACAGCACGCAGCTCACCTTCCTTACCGAAGCGCATCCAGTTGATGTCATCGCCTAGCGTCTCGGCCTTCCAGCCGGGGATGGTGGGTTGGAGCAGCGCCAGGTTGGTTTTCCCGCAGGCAGACGGGAACGCTGCAGCAACGTGGTACGCCTTGTTTTCGGGGCTAATGAGTTTCAGGATCAGCATGTGTTCGGCCAGCCAGCCCTCATCACGGGCCATGACGGAGGCTATCCGCAGGGCAAAGCACTTCTTGCCGAGCAGCGCATTTCCGCCGTAGCCGGAACCGTAGGAGAAGATGGCTCGTTCTTCGGGGAAGTGCACAATCCACTTCTCCTCGTTGCACGGCCAGGGAACATCTTTTTCACCTGGGGCAAGCGGGGCACCCACCGAGTGCAGTGCTGGGACGAAGAAGGCGTTGGTTTCCTCGATCTTGCGCAGGACCTCGGAACCGATCTGGGCCATGATGCGCATGGAGGCAACTACGTAGGCGGAATCGGTGATCTCCACGCCGAACTTGGGATCCTGCGCGTCAAGGGGGCCCATGACGAACGGGATGACGAACATGGTGCGCCCGCGCATACTGCCGGCAAACTTCTCGTCCAGGATTTCCTTCATGGCCGCCGGGTCCATCCAGTTGTTGGTGAATCCGGCGTCGCGCTCCTTTTCGGAGCAAATGAAGGTGCGTCCTTCTACTCGGGCCACGTCCTTGGGGTCCGAGAAGGCAGCGAAGGAATTCGGGAACAGTTCCGGGTTCAGACGGGTCAGTGTGCCTTCATTCACCAGGTGATCCGTCAACAGGGCATATTCCTGCACAGACCCGTCTACCCAGCGGATACTCTCCGGCAAGGTTAGCGCAGCAACTTCAGCCACCCAGGCGGCGAGGCCCTCATGGGTAGTGGTAGCCTGCTCAACGGATTCCTGCACTGGCGCGTTGCCCATTGTGTGTCCCTTCATTGGGTCGGTAGGTGGTGTCTAAATGCTATGGCGCGTTTTTTGGAGCCTCTGGGGGTTGGATATGGGATGAGTAGCTGGATACCGTAGCAACTTCCGCGTCTTTCCGGGGTTCACAATTTTTGTTATCCGTATCATTTGTGACTCACGTCACCTAGACCGGTCTAGTGTTGGGGAACACCGCGATTTTGCGACTATCCGATTTGTACTCTCCGCCCAAGGTGGGTTAGAGTTATTCACGGCCCGAGGGTCAACAAAGAAACAAAGAAACAAAATATGCGTGCGTAGCTCAACGGATAGAGCATCTGACTACGGATCAGAAGGTTGGGGGTTCGAATCCCTTCGCGCGCACTTTCAAGAAAGAGTCCCAAGCTTGTGCTTGGGACTCTTTCGTTTAACCAATGCGCCGGCCCGTTCAACCAGTGCTTCGCGGCGTAGTGATTCTTCGCGGCTTGCGGTTTAGCCGGATCCAAATAATGCCGCCGCCACCGCACTGCGGTGGCGGCGGCAAAAGTCACCCGCCTCCCCGGCCAGCGTCCGGACTCGGGGAGATGCGGCAGAGCACTTTCCGTTACGAATTAATCAGCTTCTACAAACTTGCGGATTTTGGCCCGGATTCCATTGAAGTGGCAGCTGAGCAGCTGAGCAGCACCAGGCCCATCCTTGGCAGCCACGGCACGGTAAATGGCCCGGTGCTCTGCGGCTGTGCTGAGAAGATCCTGCCCGCCAGTACCAATTTCCACGTGGATCTTGTGGTAGACCTTCCAGAAGACACTCATCAGGTTCATCAGCAGCTCGTTGCCGAGGGGCTCGAACAGCAGCCGGTGAAACTCAGCGTCAGTTTCGGTGAAAGGTTCCTTGCGTTCTGCAAGCTCTTCCATCTTCACCACTGTGGCTTCAATGCGCAGCAAGTGCTCCGGGCTGACCAAGGAGATTGATTCGCTAATTAGCCCCGCCTCCAACGCTTGGCGAATATCCACCAGCTGCAAGGCCTCCAAACCTTCGTGGCGCAGTGACAAGCGGCCACGGAAGGTCATCCCGTCAGCCAAGGCATCAAAATTGCTGGGAGCCACAAACATGCCAAATCCGTGCCTAATCTCGATGACACCCAACGCCTGGAGCACCTTCAGGGATTCCCGCAAGGTATTGCGCCCCACGCCGAGGACTTCACACAGCTCATTCTCCGTGGGCATGGGATCACCGGAATCTAGGTCCCGGTCCAGGATAAGTTCCATGATGTCCGCCTGTAAGGCACGCAGACGCGCCTGTGCACTGAACCTGGCCTTGGGCACAATCATCGAAATGGACAACAAAAACTCCTCAGAAACTAACGCTGCACTAACTGCAATTATCACTTCGCTGGCGAAACTTACGGGAAAAAGACTTTCCCCTGCCTCCTGCCCCCTGCCACGAGCCTTGCAATCCTGCCGCTTGGGGGCCAACACGCCTGCTGCATGACCACGTGATCCAGACCATAGAATATCGGATGTCCGACCATGCTCCTATAAATCCCACCCGCACAGCCGTGCAAGTGGATTTTTGGGCCGAAACGAGCTCAACGCCGTGGCGGATAAATCTGAGGCCAAAATGAAACCTCAAAGCATTTGACCAACCGTGTGATGGCTATTACAGTTTCATTATAAGCATCGGACGTCCTACATCCGATAACTCTTACATGAAATGGTGAGTCAACAGTATGAGCAATACTCTTCAGAACCTGCCTGCGACCCCGGCGTCGCGGCGCACGTTCCTCAAGGCCGCTGGCGTCCTTGGTGCAGCTACCGCCTTCACAGCAACACTGGCAGCTTGCGGCTCCTCCACTGACACCAGCAAAGACAATGCCAACACCGGAACGGTTAACAAGGACCTCAGCATTGAAGCTGGCATCTCCTACTCGTTGTCCACCGGCTTTGACCCCATGAGTTCCTCGGGCGCAACCCCGCTGGCCGCCAACCTGCACATCTTTGAAGGCCTTGTAGAGCTCCACCCGGCCACCCGCGAGCCCTACAACGCTCTCGCCAAGGAAGATCCCAAGAAGGTGGATGAGACCACCTACCAGGTCACCATTCGCGACGGTGCCATGTTCCATGACGGCACCCCGGTCACCACCGAAGATGTTGCCTACTCCTTCGAGCGCGTACTGGACCCGGCCAACAAGGCCCTGTTCGCGCAGTTCATCTTCTTCATTGACTCCGTCAAGGCCATTGATGAGAAGACCGTTGAGTTCAAGCTGAACACCGCATTCGCCGGCTTCGGCCCGCGAATTTCCGTGGTCAAGGTTGTTCCCAAGGCCCTCGCCTCCGCCGATCAGGTGGCTTTCGACGCCAAGCCCGTCGGCACCGGCCCGTACAAGTTCGTTTCCGCAGCCAAGGATGACAAGATCGTCTTCGCTCGCAACGATGCCTACAACGGCCCGAAGCCGGCACTGGCCAAGGACATGACCTGGTTCCTGCTCTCGGATGCCTCGGCTCGCGTCACCGCCATGCAGTCCGGCCGCGTCCAGGCCATCGAGGACGTCCCCTACCTGGACGTTGATGCGCTCAAGAACAAGGTTGACGTAGAGTCCGTACAGTCCTTCGGCCTGATGTTCTTGATGTTCAACCTCTCCCGCGCACCCTTTGATAAGAAGGAAGTACGCCAGGCACTGCACTACGCCTTGGACAAGGAAGCAATCATCAAGACCGCCCTCCTGGGCAACGGAACCGCTGCCACCTCCTTCTTCCAGGAAGGCAGCCCCAACTACCAGTTGGCTTCCACCGTTTACGGTTACGACGCCGAGAAGGCCAAGTCACTGCTGGCTGGTGCAGGCGTCAAGGACTTGAAGCTGACCCTGACCAGCACCGACACCGCCTGGGTCAAGGACGTTATCCCGCTCATCAAGAAAAACTGGGATGCCATTGGCGTTGCAACCACACTTGAGCCCCTGGCTTCCGCCGCCGTCTACGCACCGGAGAAGGTGGGCGGCTTGAAGTACGACGTTGTCGCAGCCCCCGGCGATCCGTCCGTGTTCGGCAACGACGCAGACATCCTGCTGAGCTGGTGGTTCCGTGGCGATACCTGGGCCAAGAACCGCTTCGCCTGGAACGAATCCGCAGAGTACAAGGAAGTCCAGACCAAGCTCGATGCAGCGTTGGCCGCTCCCGAAGCCGATGCCAAGGCTCTCTACAAGGAAATTGTAGACATCATCGCTGAAGAAGTTCCTCTGTACCCGATCTTCCACCGCAAGCTGCCCACAGCGTGGGACGCTAAGAAGCTCGACGGCTTCGCACCGCTGCCCACCACGGGCATCTCCTTCATTGGAGTTGGCCGCACGGCATAGCATTAGCGTTTCACCCAGACCGGAGGGGCTGTGGCCTACCACAGGCCACGGCCCCTCCGGCCTGAAATAATCTTTCCTATGATGCAGCACACAGTCCTCCCTTCTGCGCTGTTGCAAATAGAACCGGAGTAAGTACATTGGCAAACTTTTTGCGCCTGCTGGGACGCCGGCTCGCAGCCCTACCGTTGATGATCCTGGGCGTAACCCTGCTCGTCTTCGTAGTACTGCAGTTCACTCCCGGTGACCGCGCCGTTGCCGCGCTGGGTGAAGGAGCCTCTCTTGAGGCCCTGGAGCAATACCGCGAAGTCAACGGATTCAACGATCCCCTTTTCATCCAATACTTTAATTACCTAGGCAAGCTCCTTACGGGCAACTTCGGTGACACCCTGCCGCCGGCAAAGCCGATCACTGAGGTCATTGCCAGCGCCTTCCCCGTGACCTTGCAGCTGACGTTCCTTGGCGTCCTGATCGCCATCGTCATCTCCCTTGTCTTCGGTGTTCTCGCGGCCCTGTACCGCGACAAGTGGGTGGACCAAGTTATCCGCGTCTTCTCCGTGGCAGCCATCGCCACCCCGTCTTTCTGGTTGGGCATCTTGCTCATCCAGTGGTTTGCCCTTGGCGATAACTCCTGGTTCCCCTCCGGCGGGCTCGCAGATCCGAGCGAAGGCTTCATGGGCTGGCTCAGCTCCATGACCCTTCCTGCACTTGCCCTGGCAATCCCCGTTTCGGCATCGTTGATCCGTGTTGTCCGCACCTCCATGGTTGAGGAGCTGGACCGTGACTACGTCCGGACGGCTATTGGCAACGGCGTCCCGTACACCACGGTCGTTTCCAAGAACGTCCTGCGCAACGCCCTTGTCACCCCGGTGACCGTGTTGGGCCTGCGCATTGGCTACCTTCTCGGCGGCGCCGTCGTGATTGAAATGATCTTCTCCCTGCCGGGTATGGGTCAGCAGATCCTCAACGGCATCACCAACTCCGACACGAACCTGGTCCAGGGCGTGGTCCTGGTCATTGCGGTGACCTTCGTGATTGTGAACATCCTGGTGGATCTCCTTTACCTGCTCATCAACCCCCGAATCAGGACGGTCTAAGCCATGCGTAGCAAACTTGCCGAACGGTTAAGCGCGCCAGGTCTGCGCTTCAAGGCCCTGACACTGGGCTCCAAATTGGCCTTGCTGTTCCTGATTTTTATTGCCCTTGTGGCCATCTTCGCGCCGTGGATCGCCCCGCATGATCCGCTCGAGACCGGTGATCCGGCCCAGGCACCCAACGCCATCCACTGGTTTGGTACCGACCGTATTGGCCGCGACGTCCTGTCCCGCCTGATGTACGGCGCCCAGGCATCCTTGATGATTGGCCTTGGCTCTGTGGCGTTGGCTGTCATTGTTGGCGCAACGCTTGGTTCCTTGGCAGCAACGTCCTCCAAGGCTGTCAATGAGGTCATCATGCGCGTCATGGACATCCTCATGGCATTCCCCGGCATTGCCCTGGCCGCCGTTTTGCTGACCGCGTTCGGTAACTCCGTGCCCACCATCATCATTGCCATCGCCATCATCTACACACCGCAGATTGCCCGTGTGGTGCGTGCCAACGTCTTGTCCCAATACGGTGAGGACTACGTCCGTGCCGAGCGCGTCATTGGCGCAGGCCGTGCATATATTCTGCTCAAGCACATTGTGCGTAACACTGCCGCCCCGGTGCTGGTGTTCGCAACAATCATGGTTGCCGACGCCATCATCTTGGAAGCCTCCTTGTCCTTCCTGGGTGCTGGTATCCAAGATCCCGATCCCAGCTGGGGCAACGTGATCTCCTACGGCCGCAACTTGGTGCTCTCGGGTGGCTGGTGGGCAACCACCTTCGCCGGTCTTGTCATCTTGTTGACTGTGCTTTCCTTGAACATCTTGGCCGAAGGCCTCACCGACGCCATGGTCAACCCGCGCTTCAAGAAGGCCGCCCCGGTCAAGGACGACGACGGTTCCGGTGCTGCCGCTCTTGAGCTAGCCAAGGCTGATGCTGCTGCACGCGCCGCCATCGAGGACCCCTTCGCCGCCCTGGATGTAGAGCTCCTGCGGCTCCAAGCCGTGGAATTGACCCGTGGGGATCGCCTTCCCCAGGTTGCCCCGGACGCCCGGGTGATCCTTGAAGTCACCAACCTTTCCATCCGCTTCCCCGGCCGCTTCGATAGAACAGCCATTGTGGATAATGTTTCCTTCACTGTCCGTGAAGGCGAAACCATGGGCCTGGTGGGCGAATCAGGTTGTGGCAAGTCCATCACCTCACTGGCCATCATGGGATTGCTTCCCAAGACTGCCGAAGTCACCGGCTCCATCAAATTTGATGGGAAGGAACTGCTGGATCCCGTCACCAAGCACAGCTCAGCCAAGGCCTATGACGGCCTGCGCGGCGAGCAGATCGCCATGGTCTACCAGGACGCGTTGAGCTCCTTGAACCCGTCCATGCTGATCAAGGACCAGATGCTGCAGCTGACCCGCCGCAACGGTCGCAAAACCCCGGCGGAACTGCTGGAACTGGTCAAGCTGGATCCCGTACGTACTCTCAAGAGCTACCCGCACGAGCTTTCCGGCGGCCAGCGCCAGCGCGTACTGATCGCCATGGCGTTGTCCCGCTCGCCCAAGATTGTGGTGGCAGATGAGCCCACCACCGCCTTGGACGTCACGGTTCAGAAGCAGGTTGTTGACCTGTTGAACGAACTGCGTGAGCAGCTTGGTTTCGCCATGGTGTTCGTCAGCCATGACCTTGCCCTGGTGGCCTCACTGGCTCACAAGATCACCGTCATGTACGCCGGCCAGGTAGTGGAATCCGCGCAGGCTTCCGAGCTGCTGGCACATCCCACCCACGAATACACCCGTGGCCTGCTGGGTGCAGTTCTCTCCATTGAGTCCGACGCCGTCCGGCTGCACCAGATCCCCGGTACGGTTCCCTCGCCCCGCGAGTTTGCCAACGGTGACCGGTTTGCCAGCCGTTCCCAGCGTCCCGACGCTGATCCGGCACAGAAGCTCTCCTTTGTCTCCCTCACCCGTGCCGGTGAGAGAAGCGATCACTTCTGGGCCAGCCACAAGCTCGAAGATGCCCAGAGCGTTTCCGCTGGGGCAGATACGGAAGGTGCCTCATGAGCAAGCAAGCAGCATCGAATACCGTCAGCGGCGCTACCCCTGTCATTGAACTGAAGGACTTGCACGTCCACCACCGGACGCGTTCCGGTGGCCTGTTCAAGCCGAGCTACGTCAAGGCTGTCAATGGTGTGAACTTCTCCATCAGCCGTGGTGAAACCGTGGGCATTGTGGGTGAGTCCGGTTGTGGCAAGTCCACTCTGGCCTCGGTTCTTGTTGGGCTACAGACCCCCACCTCCGGTGAGGTGCTGTTCCACGGAAAGCCCGCCATCAAGCGCAACGCCGCCATGCGCAAGGAGTTTGGCCGTTCTGTTTCCGTGGTCTTCCAGGACCCGTCAACAGCGTTGAACCCCCGTATGACCATCCAGGACATCCTGCTCGATCCCTTGGTGATTCACGGGATCGGTAATGGCGCTTCCCGTTTGGCCAAGGTCCACGAGCTGCTGGCCCTGGTTGGCTTGCCGCAATCGGCAGCCGAGGTCACGCCGTCGCAGGTTTCCGGTGGACAACGCCAGCGTGTGGCCATTGCCCGCGCACTGGCGCTTGGCCCGGACATCATGGTGGCGGACGAGCCCACCTCCGCACTGGATGTTTCCGTCCGTGCACAGGTACTGAACTTGCTCTCTGACCTGAAGAAGGAACTGAACCTGGGCATGGTTTTTATCAGCCATGACATCCAGACAGTGCGCTACGTTTCAGACCGCATTGCCGTCATGTACTACGGCCAGATTGTTGAAGAGGGCTCCGCGGAGCAAATCTTTGACAACCCGAGCAACGACTACACGAAGAAGCTCCTCGGCGCCGCGCCGTCGCTGCTGCACCTCTAACCCCACCCACGCCCGATTGGGCGCGGTCCCCCCCAAATTTTCCACTCAATCAATACAATTTTGGAGCAATTCACGTGACTACCGTCGCATCCCGTTTCCAGGGCGTCATCCCGCCCGTCTGCACCCCCCGCACAGCTGAAGGCGCCATTGACGTCCCCTCGCTGGAAAACCTGACCCGCCACCTGCTGGACGGCGGCGTGAGCGGCCTATTTGTCAACGGCTCCTCAGGCGAGGTCACCCACCTGACCAACGCTGAGCGCGATACCGTGCTGACCACCATTGCCGGCGTCAACGCCGGACAGGTCCCGCTGCTGGTGGGCGCCGTTGAGCAGACCACCAACCGCGTGATCGAAGAAGCCGCTCGCATGGTGTCCCTCGGCGCCAACGCAATCGTCGCCACCAGCCAGTACTACGCCATCAGCAACGCCGAGGAAAACGGCCGCCACTTCCGTGCCATCGCCGCGTCCGTGGACGTCCCCGTCTTCGCCTATGACGTTCCCGTGCGCACCCACTTCAAGATGCCCACAGACCTGCTCGTGGAGCTGGGTCGCGAAGGCATCATTGCCGGCGTCAAGGACTCCTCAGGCGATGACGTCTCCTTCCGCCAGCTGCTGATCGCCGCACGCGACATCCCCAACTTTGACATCTTCACCGGCCACGAAGTAGTTGTTGACGGCGCTATGCTGGGCGGTGCCCAGGGCATAGTTCCCGGCCTGGGTAACGTTGACCCGGCCGCCTACCGCCGCCTGTACGACCTCACTGTCGCAGGCGACTGGGCCGGTGCTGCTGCAGAGCAGGACCGCATTGCCGACGTCTTCAACATCGTCTACACCCCGAAGGCTGGCCGCGTATCCGGCAACGCCGCCGGCTTGGGCGCGTTCAAGACCGCACTGATGCTCATGGGCGTCATCAAGACCAACGTCATGTCCGCTCCCATGCTGCCCCTGGATGCGGATGAAACCGCAGCGATCAAGGTCATCCTGGAGCGCACGGGCCTGATCTAGTCCCCACCCGCTCCCCAACCTCGTTCCTCGGCCGGGGCCCCTCGCGGGCGTGGGCCCAGGAACGAGGTACTTTATTTGCAATTGACCCGCAGTAGTGGTTGAAAAAGCGCCGATTTCGTCGCTTTTCAACCACTACTGCGGGTTAGTTGCTAGGTTTTTTACTTTGAAGGAATTTACATGCGGTACGTAGTTGGCGTTGACCTAGGCGGAACCAAAACAGCTGCCGGCGTTGTGGCAAGTGACGGCTCGGTCCTGCTCACGGAGCAAATTCCCACCCTGAACCGCGATGGTGGCGAGGCCATCTTGGATGCCACCGCCGCGCTGGTCCGTTCCCTCGTGACCAGCGCAGCCGCCAAAGGCGCTGTTGTCGAGGCCGTGGGTGTGGGTTCTGCCGGTGTCATCAACGCCGCCGAAGGCACCGTCATCTCGGCCACCGACGCCATTCTGGGGTGGAGTGGAACCGCTATCGCGGCGGGGCTGACGCAGCGGCTGGGACTGCCCTGCGCCGTGGTCAATGATGTGCATGCCCACGCACTGGGCGAGGCCGGCCACGGGGCCGGCGCAGGCGCGGCCACCGCACTCATGGTCGCTTTTGGAACGGGCGTAGGCGGCAGCTTTGTCATTAACGGCCAGCCCGTTCTTGGCGAACACTTTGTGGGTGGCCACATGGGGCACTTCGCCTCACCATTGGCGGTCCACCGCGGCACCCCGTTACCGTGTTCCTGCGGCCACGTGGGCCACGTGGAAGCCATTGCTTCAGGCCCGGCCATCCACGCCGCCTACCGCCGCGATGGCGGAAGTGCCACACTGGCGGACACCCGGGCCGTATTTGAGTCAGCCCGAGCAGGGGACCATCTGGCATTGAGTGTCATCGCCAAAGCTGCCACGGCAGCAGGGCAAGCAGTGGGTGGATTGATCAACATTTTGGATCCAGCAGTGGTTGTTGTCTCCGGAGGACTGGCGGACGCCGGCGAGCTGTGGTGGGCTGGTATGGAAACGGCTTTGCGTGCTGAACTTCTGGCGCCGCTGTCCCAGGTGCCCGTGGTGCGTGCGAGCCTTGGAAACACGGCCGCCATTGTGGGCGCAGCATCCTTGGTCCTTGACCACTAAATTATTTTTTTCAGCTTTTCTAGGAGTCACGATGACACTGAAATTGACCAACTTTGATGCCCTTGCCGGGCAGCTTGTAGTGTCCGCCCAGGCGTACCCGGGCGAACCCATGCGCGATCCTCGCACCATGGCCCAGGTGGCGGCGTCAGCCGTGACCGGAGGCGCTGCGGCCATCCGGGTCCAGGGCATTGCGGACATCCAGTTCACCCGGGCCGCCGTGGAAGTTCCCGTGATTGGGCTCTGGAAAGACGGGCACGACGGCGTCTTCATCACCCCCACGCTGCGCCATGCTCTCGCCTGTGCCAGCGCCGGTGCGCACATTGTGGCCATTGACGGAACCCGCCGGCCCCGTCCTGACGGCCTGAGCCTTGAAGAGACAATTGCGGGCGTGCACTCGAACTCGAACTCCCTGGTCATGGCAGATTGTGGTTCCTTCGAAGATGCCGTTGCCGCGGCCGAGGCTGGGGCGGATTTGATCGGCACCACTTTGGCCGGATACACCGATGATCGGCCCAAAACTGACGGCCCGGACCTGGAGCTGATCGCCCAGATTGCCGCCGCCAACTTGGGGGCCCCGCTCATCGCTGAAGGCCGCATCCACTCCCCCGCCCAGGCCCGCGCAGCCATGGATGCCGGCGCCTTTGCCGTAGTGGTGGGCACGGCCATTACGCACCCATCCTCCATCACCGGATGGTTCAAGGCAGCACTGGACGCCTAGGGTTTCCCGCCGCAGGCCCCTTCTGCCCGTCATTTACGACGGCGGAGGGGGCCTTCTGCGTGGCGTGCCGGAGCGCATCGGCGCCTGCCATCTTGACCCGTCAGAGGGAACCTGAGAAGCGCTTCATATGGAACAGTGACATGTGAGCATCCCACAAAATTTTGCACTGACTAGTCGGTTCTGATATTTTTATCCAGCTCACCCCCCTGTCAAAGGAGCGCCCCACATGCTCACCACCCACCAGCTGCATATTGACGGCCGGCATCACACTCTGCTGCCAGCCACCACCTTGGAAGCACTTCGGGGCGATTTGCTCCTGGTTCAGGCAGACGGCCAATCACGCCGCACAGCCCTTGCCCTGGCTCTGACAGGGCGGATAAAACCCTCCACCGGCACCGTCGCCATGGGACATGAGGGCTCCATGGCCACGCTGCGGCGCCGCAGCGCCATCATCGATGCCCCCGAGGTCAACGCGCCAGAACACCACCTCACGGTCCGCTCCCTCGCCTCGGAAGATCTGGCCCTAGTCCCGCTGAAATTCCGTGACCGAACCCGCCCCACCGAGTGGCTGGTTAGACACGGTTTCCGGGACATCCTGGATAAATGGGTGGAAGAAGTTGACTCCGGACGGCTCCTGCACCTCCAACTCGAGCTCGCCCTTGCGGACAGCTGCGTGGATCTGGTGGTCATCGACTCCCCCGACCGCCACACAGCCAACACCGACGCCTGGCTCCCCCTCCTCACCCGGCTCGCCACCGGCGAACTGGGACGCGGCGCTGACGCCAGCTCCGAGACCCCGCTGCGGCCACTCATCGTGGTAGCCGTGGTGGGCAGCATCCCCTCGGACTGGAACGGCCCCACGGCTGTTGCCGGTGAGGATATTGCCGGCGGTGTCGCTGACGGGGAAGCCGATGGGGATGGTAGCGAGGACGCCGACGATCAGGCCGGGCAGGATACAGGCGGGGTTGGGCTGGAATCGTCTTCGCGGCCTTCCGATCCTGGCCCGCAAGCGGCCTCCGGCCTCCCTGACACCGTTTCGGAAGACACCGTTTCGGAAGAGACCGTTTCACTCCCCACCACCGGCATGGGTGACGATGTTGAGCCCACGGCAGGGTCCGGCGTCGTGCTTGAGCGCACTAGCGATCCAGAGGAAAGCAAATGACCATCCTGCGATTGGCCTTATCCGAACTCAAGCGCATGACGGGCGGGATCCTGCCCAAGCTGACAATTGTGGCCATGGTGATGGTCCCGCTGCTCTATGGGGCCGTGTATTTGTACGCCAATTGGGATCCGTACGGCAACCTTGACCAGCTCCAGGCCGCGGTAGTGGTCCAAGACGAAGGCGCCGTGACTAAGGACGGCAAGGAACTGCGGGTAGGCGAAGAAGTTGCCCAAACCCTCATCAAAGACCACAAGTTCGATTGGCAACTCGTGGCCACCCCCGAGGAGGCAAACAATGGGGTCAAAGACGGTGAATTCGCTTTTGCCCTGATCATCCCCAAGGACTTCTCAACGAATCTGGCGTCTCCAGAAAACTTCGATTCCGCCACGCAGGCCATGATGAGCGTGACCACTAATGACGCCAACAACTATTTGCTGACCTCCATTGTGGATAAAGTAGCCACCCAGGTTCATGCCTCCGTTGCCCAGCAGGTAGGCGAACAGACCGCCAACTCCCTTCTCACCGGCTATGGCACCATCCATGCGCAGCTTGTGAAGGCTGCTGACGGGGCGCAACAATTGGCGGACGGAGCCGCCACATTGGACACCGGGGTGGGCACGCTCAAGGGAGGTACCTCGGATCTCCTCACGGGAGCCGAGCAGCTGGCAGCTGGACAAAAGGACCTGGTGGCCGGGACCAAGCAGCTGCAGGCCGGGGCCTCTGCACTGAACACCGGGCTGGGCCAGTTGGAGACGAAAACGGCCACCCTACCCGATGATACGCAGCAACTCTCTGATGGTGCGGCAGCAGTTTCAGGAGGCAACGCCGCCTTGAACTCTAAGGTTCAGGGCGCCATTGGATCGGCCGAGAAGCTTGACGACGCCGTCAACACCGCCATCAACAACAAGCTCGATTCGCTGGTCACGGACGGCACTCTGACTCAGGAACAAGCAAGCACGATCCGTACCCGGCTGGAGACAGCCGCCACAAGCCCCGCCATCTCTGACTTGAAAAACCAGCTCTCCGCCAGCGCTGAAGATGTGCAAAAGCTCGCTACCGGGGCCGCTGCGGTTGCCGACGGGGCCAAAAAATTGGCAGGCGCTACGCCGGCGCTCACCACGGCTATTGAGCAAGCCCACGCAGGGGCCGGGGAACTCTCAACAGGCGCCGGCACTCTTGCTGATGGTCAGCTCACGGCCCTAGATGGCGCAGAAGCGCTGGCAGCGGGCGCCAAGAAGCTGGATACCGGCGCGGGTGATCTGAAGTCAGGATCCAGCAAACTCTCCTCAGGGGCCAACGAACTGGCCAAGCAATTGCGCAGTGGCTCAGGCTCGGTTCCTAACCCCAATGACAAGGACAAGGAGAACGCGGCGGGTGTCATTGCCGATCCCATCCGCATTGACTCCGTATCCCAGGCCCAGGCGGCCAACTACGGCTCAGGTCTGGCACCGTTCTTCCTGGTGCTTGCCTTGTGGATTGGCGCCTTCATGCTGGTGCAGGTGATGCGTCCGCTGACGGTGCGGGCCTTGGCCTCCAACGCCCCGTCCTGGAAGATTGCCATTGGCGGCTGGCTGCCCTTTGCCGCGGTGGCCACCGCACAGGCGCTGCTGCTCTACGCCGTGGTGCACTTTGGGCTGGGGCTGGAACCAAGCCACCCGTGGCTCACCCTGGGCCTGCTCATGCTGGCCTCGCTGGCCTTCACGGCGCTGATCCAGGGGATCGTGGCCCTGTTGGGGACACCTGGGAAGTTCGTGGTGCTGATCCTGCTGGTGCTCCAGCTGGTCTCCTCCGGCGGCACCTTCCCCTGGCAGACAACCCCAGAACCCCTGCACATCATGCACCAAGTACTGCCCATGGGCCATGTTGTGGAGGGCATGCGCCACTTGATTTACGGCTCTGAGATTGCAGCGCTGGTGCCAATAGTCCTGGGCCTACTGGGCTACATGGTCCTCGGTTTCGTGATGGCCTGGGCAGCCGTCCACCAGAAGAAGACCTGGACACTGAAAACCCTCATGCCCGAGATGGAGGCCTGAGCCACCCGGCAGAGTGGCTAACGCGGCACCACAAAGTTCACCAGCGTGGCGTCCTGACCGTCAAGGGTGGCCCAGTCGCCACTGTGCTCAAACACGGCAAACGCACTCGTGGGAAACCCTGAGGCCAGATCCATGTAGGCGTCCTGGTCTGATTCCCGCGACGCCAACCGCAGCGCCAGCGACTGGATACCTGGCATGTGGCTGATCACCATCAGGGTACCCACGGTTTCTGGCACGTGATTGATGACCGAAAGCATCGAGGTGGCTCCGGCCGCATAGAGGCCCGATTCCAGCTTGGGGGTGGGTGCCTTCTCGCCGAGCTGCTGGCACACCCAGGTACACGTCTGACGGGTGCGCAGCGCTGATGAGCACAGGATAAAGTCCGGGACCACCGAGTTTTCCATCAGCCATCTGCCAGCCAGGGGCGCCTCGGTATGGCCACGTTGGGCCAGTGGCCTGTCATGGTCTTCTACGCCCAGCGGAAATGCCGCCTTGGCGTGGCGCATTAGGATCAGCCGCTTAATGTGGTGTTCGCTCATTCTTCTAGTTTAGTGAGTGTTAGAAGTGCACAACGGCGGATTCCCCGCCCAGGTGGGGAATCCGCCGTCGTGCATGTTCAGGAGCGCTACTAGAGCCTTCAGTTATGGGCGTTAGATGGAGTATTCCGGCGCAGCCCAAACAACCACTTCGGGGTGCTCGTAGAAGCGGTAGCCTTCGCCGCGGACGGTGCGCACGGTGTTGGCCAGGCGGCCCAGTTTGGAGCGCAGGCGGCGGATGTGCACGTCGATGGTGCGCTCGTTGGGGACCTCATCGGCGTTGGACCAGAGCCCGCTCAAGAGTTCGTCGCGGCCTACGGTACGCGTGCCGTTTTCCACAAGGTAGTTCAGCAGCTCGAACTCCTTGAAGGTGAGGTTCAGGGTATCGCCGTCCAGGTGTACTTCCCGGCGGGCCAGGTCAATCAACACGCCAGTGGGGCGCTGTTCCGCGGCGGGGGTGCGCACGGGTTCCTGACGCTGGCGGCTGGCCACTGTGGGATCGCCGAAGGTGGAACGGACCACGTCCAGCGGGGTTCCCACCGCGTCCGACGGCGCAATCGCCACCGCTGCATAGCTTTGGGCCTGCGGGACAAGGGTTTGTGCGTAAGCACGAATGTCCTGTGCAAGCTTGGCCAAGGACGTTCCCGCAGCGGCGGCCGTGTCCTCGTCCACGCCCACGTACAGCACAAAGCCGCGGGCAACGTTATCGGGGCTGACGCCGCGGAGCACATCTGCCTCGCCGCCGGCAATAACGGGCGTGGGCGCCGTCATGGGGTTGCTGTCAGCGGCCGGGACGGCGCGCAAGCGGGCAGCGGCGCTGGGAGTATCGGCGCGGTAGCCGGCGTGCTCTTGGTGTGAGCTGCGGTATCCAGCACCTTGGCTGGTGTTGCGGGCAACGGCCTTGGCGGCGTTGCGGACAGAGATGTGGACGTATCCGGATGCTACTGACATTGAACTACCTAGGTGTATGGCCGTGTGAGGACGGCGCGAATGCTTCCTGTGGTTCTGCCCCTACAGAACCGAAAAGCCCTGTCTCCAGAGCCGACCCAAGGGCAAGGCTAGCTGCACGTACCTAACGCGTGGTGCGCTGGGATGGCTGCCAGGAATGTGAGCTAGGACTGCATTCGACAACCACGCGTAAACCGTCCGGTCGATCCGAGGCGGGCAGTTGCTGCGGCTGCAGAATTTACTGAGTGGGTGTTCACACTTGCCAGTGTCCTACGTAACAAAGGGAACTTGCAAGTAACATAGCCCCAAAGTGTCCACGATGTGAGATTGTGCTCTAATTTGTGATCAAGCCGATACTGTTGCTTTGCTCTCACTTTGTGGCCATATGACGCTTTGCGTCAAAGAAAATAACATTATTGAGTGCTTTGAGATCAATAAGTTCGAACAATATGCTCATTCGTATAAATTTATTCAGCGCGTTCAAAAGCATGGCTAAGATGCCCTCGGCAAGTTGGCCGGTCCGCCCAGCTTTCTCCCAGATTTTCACGCTAGGTAAACAGATGTTTACTTAGAGGACCCCGGGCGCTCACTGTTTACTTTTGCTGCTCGCTGATTGCTCCGGCTGATTGCTGATTGCCGATTGCTCTGGCTATCCCGCCGTGTGGCGCAGTCCCCGCACCATCCACGCAGGCCGCAAACTCTTGAATTGATCCCGCAGCCGCACATTATTGCGCCTGTTCATCAAGAACAGTGCGGCCAGGCCCGCCACGAACGCCACAACGGCCCCCATCCCCAGTGACCACCGGGCCCCAAACTCGGTGGCAATCCAACCAACAAGTGGTGCCCCAATGGGTGTCCCACCTTGAAGGACCACCATGTACACAGCAAGCACCCGGCCCCGCATGGCAGAATCGGTGGTCAATTGCACGGTGGTGTTGCAAGCGTTCATGAATGTTAATGAGGCCAGCCCCACGAGGATTAGAGCCAGCGCGTACAGGACGTAGCTCGGCATCAGGGCAGCTATGCCCACTGTGACACCGAAGGCCAAAGCACCGCCAACTATGTACATCATGCGCATGTTCTTTCGCCGGGCCGCCAGTAAGGCCGCACCCAGCGTGCCAATCGCCATGACGGAGCCGAGCAACCCGTACTCCCCTGGTCCCAAGTGGAACACGGTGGTGGCCATGAGTGCGTTGGTGATCTGGAAATTCATGCCAAAGGTGCCCACCAAAAATACTAGGACCATGATCATCAGAAGATCTGGCCGCTGCCGAATATAGACCAGTCCTTCGCGGATCTGCCCCTTGGCTCGGGGCACATGTACCGCGGGGACAAGTTCTGCGGTACGCATCCGCCACAAGGAAAAGATGACGGCGGCAAAGCTGGCGGCATTGATAAGAAAGGCGGGGCCCGTGCCCACCAGGGCAATGACCAGACCGGCAACGCCGGGGCCTGCCAGCCGAGCTAAGTTGAAGGAGGCACTGTTCAGCGCAACTGCGTTGGGTATGTCGTCCTTTCCAACTACCTCAGAGACGAAGGCCTGACGTGACGGTGCGTCAAAGGCACTGGCCACACCCAGAAGAAGTGCCAGTACATATACATGCCACAGTTGTACAGCCCCCGTAACAACCAACATTCCCAACAAAAACGCACAAAGTCCCATGGCTGTCTGTGTGATGAGCAGCAACTTGCGCTTGTTCACCCGGTCACCGAGCAGCCCGGCGTAGGGACCAAGGAAGACAATGGGCAGGAACTGTAGGCCCGTAGTGATGCCGGCAGCCGTTCCGGAATTGTGGGTCAAAACGGTCAGAACCAACCAGTCTTGGGCAACACGCTGCATCCACGTACCAATATTGGACACCAAAGCCCCTGTTACCCAGAGCCTATAGTTATGCACTTTCAGGGCGCGGAACATGGAGTTCATCTAGGCTTTCACCTCTTGCATGCCCATCTCTGGTGCGCTCATAGCTTGCAGAATCATTGAGGCCTCATGGAGCGTGGCCTGCTGTGCGGGAGTAAGCGCCGCTAGCCGCTGCGCCAGCCACGCAGTCCGCATGGACCGTGCCTGCAGCAGGGCCGCACTTCCAAGGCTGGTGATACTAATACGTACCTGACGTTTGTCCAGCGGGTTTTCCCCACGGCTCACAAAACCGGCCACCACCAGATCGTTGACGATCCTTGTCATGGACGGGGCCGCAATCTGTTCCCGGGCGGCCAGTTCTCCCACAGTGCGGGGCGCACCCATGAGTCCGGCAAGTACCGAATAGCGCCCGGGGCTAAGTTCCCCGGTGGCTGCCTCAGCCCGGATCCGCCTCGAAGTACGCATTACTGCCACGCGCAGTTCCGCGGCTAAGGGGCCAGTATCAGGGGTGTGGTCCAAAATGGTGCCGTCAGGGGCGGTATTGTGCTGGGAAGTCTTAGCCATCAGTGCTCATCTACCTCATTGCAAATCTGCCTAGTTAGAAACTAGTTTCATATATCCTCCTTGCAACTCTAGATCCTTAGCATTGCTAAGTAAATATTACGTGGCTCACCCGCTACAAAGGTCGTTACCATAATGTGACATAGGGTTCCGGTTCGGTTACGCTGGCAGAAGTGCCCGCTGAGCCACCATCGGCTCTTGGCATCAATGGACGGATCGCCGAGCTCTGCCCCCGCCCATTTCCCAACTTCTCCATGGCAGAGACGGGGGACCCATTATTTGCGGGCCTTCCTCACTTGGAAGCCCTTGGGGTTAAGCCAGTGCAATAACAGCCGATTATGAGCAGTGAAAGCTGCCACGGACCATTGCACGGCCGGATTCTCTAGTCCGTTCCCGACAGCTCACCTCGCAGGCGTAGAGAGGCTCCTCCATGTCTTCAACCCCCCAGCGCGGCCGTCGCCGCGCCGAGCCTGCCAGCCGCCGCCGCCCCTCGGTCCTGCGCACCTCGGCCTTCGCCACTGCCACCAAGTGCGTGGCAGCCGCATCGCTCGTAGGTGTACTTGTTGCGGCAGGCTCGGTGGCCTCGCATTCATCTAGTGATGATGCCGCGGCGAGCTCCATTGGCAGCTTGGCGTCAACCGTAGATCAGGGCGCCCCTGCCATCTCCGCTCCTACCGACGCAGCTATCAGCTTCTCCGGAATCACTGTCAGCTCAAAGCCCTCCCCCACGTCCGGCCCTATCGCCGCCGCTGTCAAAGCCGAAGCGGAAGCGGTCAAGCCGGTGGCGAAAGAGACACCCGCCCCGCCAGCCCGTGCCGGCGCCGTGGATGACCCCGCTGCAGCTCGGGCCTTCGCCTCAACCCAGCTGGCATCCTTCGGCTGGGGAGCAGATCAGATGAGCTGCCTGAGCCAGTTGTGGCAGCGCGAGTCCGAATGGCTCACCTCCGCCGAAAACGCCTCCAGCGGTGCCTTTGGGATCGCGCAGTCGCTGCCTGCCAACAAGATGGACAGCGCAGGAAGTGATTGGTCCACAAATTATGAAACTCAGATTCGCTGGGGAATGGGCTACATCCAGGACCGGTACGGTTCACCCTGCGGCGCTTGGGGCCACTCCGAATCCGTGGGCTGGTACTAATCCTGCACACGCTGGAGATTCCTGGCGGCACCATCACCTTACGTAATGCCCGCTCCGGGACACACCGCGAGGTGGCCCTGGCGCCCTTCACTCTGGGCCGCACGCAGATCACCCAAGCCCAGTGGCACAAGGTGATGGAGCATAGCGGGACCCCGTCAACCGCCGTCGGGCTTCCACAGCATGGGCTCACCTGGTTTCAGGCCGTGGACTTTTGCAATGCAGCCTCGGTGCAAGACGGCTTCACCCCGGCCTATGAAATCTGCGGGCGCAGCGTCGAGTGGGACGTGGCAGCACAAGGATACCGCCTGCCCACCGAGGCGGAATGGGAGTGGGCCGCGCGTGGCGGGACGCTCTCCGCGGTGTACGGCGAGTTGGCCCAGATTGCGTGGACTGCCCTGGACGCGGTTGAGGGGCCGCAACCAGTCGCCGGCAAAAAACCCAATAACTACGGCCTGTTTGACATGATCGGCAACGCTTGGGAGTGGTGCTGGGACTACGCGGACACGGCCCGCTACGGCGAGTACAGGAGCCTGCGCGGCGCCGGTTGGGATGATCCGCCGTGGAGTGCCCGGGCCTCGGTCCGCCGGGGCAGCGCCCCGGATGCGGTCCTTGAGGATGTGGGATTCCGGGTAGCGCGCGGGCCCGTGGGCGCACCGGGCTCATGTCTAGCGCAGGGCTGGTCCGCAGCCGCAGACAAAGAACGTGCGGCCATCACTGGCCCGCGCCCTGTGGGCTGGACACCGCTAAAATCCCGCTAGTGTCCCTCCAGCCCGTCCTCTCACACAGCCGTGAGCCGCATGCTAACGGCGAGAGTTAGTCCACCACGCCGTAGAGGCGGTCGCCGGCGTCGCCCAAGCCCGGCACAATGTAGGAGTTCTCATCGAGACCCTCATCAATGGATGCAAGCACAACGTGGACGTTGTCACGCCCGCCATGAGCGGCTTCCAGCTTCGCCAGACCTTCCGGCGCTGCGAGCAGGCAGATGCAGGTGATGTCCGCGGCGCCGCGGTCAAAGAGGAACTTGAACGCCTCAATCAAGGTGCCGCCGGTGGCCAGCATGGGATCCAGCACGTACACCTGACGGCCGGTCAGGTCCTCGGGCAGGCGTTCTGCGTAGGTAATGGCCTCGAGGGTTTCCTCATTGCGTGCCATGCCCAGGAAGCCTACTTCGGCGGTGGGCAGCAGGCGGGTCATGCCTTCAAGCATCCCCAACCCGGCGCGCAAAATCGGGACAACCAGTGGTGTGGGCTTGACCAGTCCAGTGCCCACGGCGGAGGTCACCGGTGTCTGAATATTGACCGGCTCCACCCGCACTCCGCGGGTCGCCTCGTAAGCCAACAAAGTCACCAATTCCTCGGTGAGCTGGCGGAAAACAGGTGACGGTGTGGTCTTGTCCCGCAGGACCGTCAACTTGTGGGCAATAAGCGGATGGTCCGCAACGAATACGCGCATGAATAAAAGCTACCATTGAGCCGTGCCCAACACCTCTGATTTCTACCCAATAGAGACAACCACCACGGCTTTGCATGATGGTTGGATGGGTCTTGCCCTTGACCAAGCACAGTTGGCCCTTGCCACGGCGGATGTGCCCATTGGCGCCGTAGTGCTTGGACCGGACGGGGAAATCCTTGGCGTGGGCCGCAATGAGCGTGAAGCCCACGGCGATCCCACGGCGCATGCGGAGGTAGTGGCGATCCGGGCGGCCGCCGCAAAGTTGGGTGAGTGGCGGCTGGCCGGCTGCACCCTGGTAGTCACGTTGGAGCCCTGCACCATGTGCGCCGGTGCCATAGTTCTGGCCCGGATTCCACGCGTGGTTTTTGGCGCGTGGGATGAGAAGGCCGGCGCTGCAGGGTCGGTCTTTGATGTGCTGCGTGAGCGCCGGCTCAACCACTGGGTGGAGGTATTCCCCGGTGTGCGCGCGGACGAATGCGCGGCACTGTTAAGGGACTTCTTTAGTAGCCACCGCTAGTAGCCTGCGGCCTCAGTGGCAACCCCCAGAAAATGGTTCAGTGGCTGCTCTTAGGGCTCGATGGTAAGCGTCTGCGAGGGCAGCACACAGGAAGCCCTGTGGATTTCTGCTGCGCCATGGCCCACCCTATTGTTCCGCCCCGTGTCATCGCACCAGTCCAGGTTATAAGGGAAGGCAGCCACAGATCCTGTGCCGGGGACGGCAGATTCGGGGAGGGTCACGGCGGTACTGAACCCGCCGGCGTCGTTCATGGGAGCCAGGGTGTCCACAATCTTTACACCGGAGCCATCCATGACTTCGAGCTGGATTTGCGCGGTGTCACCATAGCGAGGGTTGCATGTGGCATCATCGGCACTGATGGTGAAAGACTCTCCGGGGCGGGCAGCATCGGCGCTGAGCGAGAACGAGGGCGGCATGCAGCCGTCGCCCCCAAAGGTTCCGACCGGCTGGCCGCAGCCCGTTCCTGACAGGAGCAGCACTGCCGCCACAATTCCTGCTGCTTTTCGCATCACGGCCGCCTTACCGTTGCCCGGCCGCCGCGTTGAGTGCGTCGATGCGTTTTTGCCGGCTCGCGGGCGAGTCCAGGCTGAAGGAGCGGAAATCTCCCAGGTCTTCGCGGATGAATTCCTCCACCTCGGCTATGCGTTGGCTCACGGGGGCGCTCGGTGGTTCGAAGAGCCAGTGGGCAATTCTCTGCCCGCCTGGATCGTACTGCCACAGCCCTATGATCCGCCCGCGGTCCACGATGGGGTGATCCGGCAGATCGGCCTGCAGGGCAACTTTTGTTTTCAGGAGCGCACGGTCCCCGTCATCACCGGCAAAGTGCTCCACTGCGTTCCGGCGCAGCAGGAAGAGGGAATCAGAGCCAGCCAGCAACTGGATTTGCTCCTCTGGCGGGAGGGTGAAATCTTCGGCTGCCTGAACATCCCGTGGCAGCATCCACAGCCCCTCATGTTCTACTGCGTCCACAGCTTCCAGCGCCGCCTTTGTTTGCGCCACGGTGAAGGCTGTGAACCACTGGGTTTGCTTCAGCGTTGCCCCGCCGGTCCACCCCAAGTACTTCTCCATGAGCATGGCGCGCGCATCCTCTCCCGATTCATGGACAGGGCTCAGATCCCATGCAGTGTAGGCGTAGCGCTGCTGATCGAGCCTGCCGTTGACGGGTACGCAGCGAATGCGGCCATCAGCTTGCAGCAGCCCGAGCACTGTGGGCAGCGTGGTCGCTACACCCTTCTTCTTACCGGCATCGCCGAGGCTGCGCACCGCCTCACCCAACTGTTCCTTGAGCTGTTTCGGATCAAGCGGGCCGTTGGCGTCTCTTAGTATTTCCAGGGTCTGCGCCTCCAGCGCGGCCACTTCTCCACGTTCGACGCCGAGCTTGTCCAACACTTTCACCGTTGCCTCAGCGGCGCCCCGGCCAAGCGACAACGCCCACGGAAAATCGTCCTCGCCCAGCACATAGGTGCAGCCGCGCGCCGTCGGAAGTTCATGGATGCGCAGGGCCGCAACGTCGGCATCAGCTTGTTCCCGGCGAATGCCAGCACGGGCGAACAAGGTCAGGTAAGGGTTGGCGCCGCCCACGGAGCGGGCCCAGCCCGCCAGGCTCAACACCGTGGCGGCGTCGCTGCCGGCCAGTGACCCGTCAAGGCCTTGTTTGTGCCAGCTCCAAGCACGTCGCGTTGCGCTGTCCATGGCACCATTGTGCACCCTGGGCCCATGATTTTTGTTGTAGCGCTTTGACCCGGTAAGGTTGAGCCGTTGGTGACGTGTCCGAGCGGCCGAAGGTGCAACACTCGAAATGTTGTTTAGGTGAGAGCCTAACGTGGGTTCAAATCCCACCGTCACCGCCAATGAAAACCCCCGGGAAACCGGGGGTTTTCGTCATTTTTAGGGATTATCAGGTGCGTTTTCGGTGCAGATTGCGCTTGCCTGCCATCGAATCTCACGCAAGGTCCCCGCAAGCTGTGACTGCGCTCCTCTTCTCGCCAGGTTCGACGCTGAAGCCGGAATGATTACCGCCCCGTTCGCGCCTATCTTGCTGCGCAGGGAGTCTGTCTCCAGTGCGGAGGTGGAGAGCCTCACCCCCAGCGCCAGCAAAGTGGCTCTCGCGGAGATAAGCCGGTCAAAGTCCGACAACGCACGGCTCGTGGTCGCAAACGTTCGTGTCATAACCGCGACCATCTCGCGCTCATACCAGTTAGATTAGGACTCGATCATCGCGATGTACGATGCACTGCTGCGGGACACTACTCCTGAATACACAGGCCATTGGCGCAATGAACAGGTTTGGGTTGGCAGCGGCAGCATCTCCCGCCACGCTGCGACATTTGTGCCGCATCACCACACTCGGATCCCCAGCCTTATGGCGGACGTTCTCGCCTTCGCCCAGCGCGCTGACGCCTATTTCCGCGCGCTGACCGAGTACCGGGCTGGGAACACAAATGCCATCATCACAGCCGTGGCTAAGACGTCCTTTGCTGCAGCACAGAACGGCCGCCAGCTGGTCGATGACATCCAGGCGGCAGTTGCCCGTTGGGACCATCAGGTCATCGCCCTAAGCGACTCCTCGGTGCACCGGATCAAGCAGTACCTGCTCCGCCAACCGCATCTAGCAGGCGCCGGAGATCCTCGGCGCACTCGATGCTGTCGGCGCACTGGCTAGGCGCCGCACAGGGAACTGGGCGGCGTTTGGGCCTTTCAGGCGGCCGTTGGTAGATTGGAAGGGTCACCGCTATTGCCGGTGGAATATTTTTAGTTGCCTGCAAAGCACCTGCGGCAACACAGCCGCCGATCCCGGTCTACGCCCCTTGGGCCTTCAAACAAAGGAATGTCATTGAGCACCCAAACGCAAAACAAGTCCTCAGCAAGCGCGCAGGAACAGGACAACGGCAGCCGGTCCGGAGCTGTGATCGGAGCCGTCACCGTCTTCATCGGCATCGCCGGCTTCTTCGGGCTGATCTGGTTCGGTCTCTAACCCTAAAAGATTTCCACAAGAGCCCCCGGCACCGGCTGGGGGCTCTTGTGCGTTCTGTGTGCAACTAACGTTCCACTAAACGCCCCGGATAGACCGGAAGTTCCCGTCACCACGAATAAATACCACCCCGCTGACACATAGAAATCCCAGTAAACATCCAGCTACCGTCTGGTTCGATGCCCGAGAATGAAGGCATGGCCAACCCTTCATCAGAGACGCCCACACCACCGGCCGCCCTGCCCACGCTCACCCGCGCCGACGGCGAACCCATCCGCGCACTCGTGGTGGATGACGAACCAGAATTAGCGGATCTGATGCGCCGTGGCCTGGAAATCTCTGGCTGGGACGTGGCCACGGCCAATGACGGCTTTGCGGCGCTGAAGATCGCCCGCGACTTTGCCCCGGACGTGCTGGTTTTGGACATCATGATGCCGGGCATGGATGGGGTGGAATTATTGCAGCGGATGCGCACCATCTACCCGGAGGTCCCCGCCTTGTTTTTGACCGCCAAAGATGCCGTGGCAGATAAAGTGGCCGGTTTGCAGTCCGGCGGTGATGACTATGTCAGCAAACCTTTCAGCATGAAGGAAGTACTGCTGCGGCTGCACCGAATTGTTGCCCGTTCTGGCATCACGGCTGCGAACTTTGGGGTTCTAACCGTGGGAGATCTTTCCTTGAATAAGGACACTAAGGCAGTCCACCGCGCAGGGAGCGAGATCAACCTGACCGCAACGGAGTTCGAGCTACTGAAAATTCTGATGGAAACCCCCCGCCATGTGGTGAGCAAAGCCCGTATTTTAGACCGCGTCTGGAACTACGATTTCGGCGGCCAAAGCAACATTGTGGAGCTCTACATCTCCTACCTGCGCAAAAAGATTGACGCCCAGAACCCGCCCATGATTCACACAGTCAGGGGCTCAGGCTACGTGATCAAGCCATGTTGATCACAGGCACCAAGCCGTGGCAGGCCCTGCGCCCCTCCACCTGGCATCTAAGCACCCGGCTCGTTGCCGTCATGCTGGCTCTCCTGACGGTCATTTGTGCGCTGGTGGGCATGGTGAGCTATTCAACCCTGAGCATGACGGTGCGGAACCAGCTCGATTCTTCCCTGCAACAAGCGTCAGTGCGCACAGTTGCCTTTTATACAAGCCAAAACGGCGCCAACCCTCCCGATCCCCTCAACGCACGGGCAACCAGCGCTGGCCAGTTGAGCGCGGTCCTGAGCAGCGGCGTAGTGCATTATGCGGGTATCCTCTCCGGCACGGGCAGCCGACAACAATTAACCACCGCAGATGCTGACATTCTGGCCCAGCTCTCCCCCAACGGCGAGCAGCGCACCAAGAAACTCTCCATCGGCGGATACCTTTTGCAAGCTGAAGCTGTTCCCAATGGCGACGTCCTCATTACCGGGTTGCCACTCGCCGCCACCGAACAAACCCTCTCCGCCCTGGTGCTCTCCATTGTGCTGGTCTCTTTGGCAGGGCTGCTGGCGCTGGGGTGGGCCGGGACAACCATCATCCGGCGCAACATGCGCCCCCTGGCGCAGCTTTCGGACACCGCAACCCAAGTCTCTACGCTCAGGCTCGACGCCGGAGAGGTCGCCCTAAGTGCCCGGGTCCCGGCCGCGGCGGCTAGTCCTGGGACAGAAGTAGGCAATGTGGGGTACGCCTTCAATGCCATGTTGGACAACGTGTCCCACGCCTTACAGGCACGTCAACACAGTGAGACTAAGTTGCGCCGTTTTGTGGCCGACGCCAGCCATGAATTACGCACGCCCCTGACAGCGATCCGCGGCTACGCCGAACTGCTGTCCATGACCGAGCAACTGAGCCCCGACGGACAAATCTCCTTGGACCGCGTGCAGGTTCAGTCAGTGCGAATGAGCCGGCTTGTGGAAGATTTACTGACACTTGCCCGGCTGGACGAGGCCCGCTCAGCGGGCGGGCCAAGGAACCCCGGACAACAAATACCTGCAGTGTCCGTAGATTTAGGGCCGCTGACTCTGGAGACCGTCCGCGATATTCAGGTGGCCACTCCTGGGCACCACTGGAGCTTTTCTGTTCCGGACCAACCGGTGAACGTGGCCTGCGAGGCCACCACTATGCGCCAGATACTTCTGAACCTTCTCTCCAATGCTGCCAAGCACACACCCGCAGGAACAGAGGTGCATATCGCCTTGTCCCAAGCTACCGACGGCTCGGCCCTTTTGGAAGTTTCTGACAATGGTCCCGGTATTGACCCCGAGTTCCAAAAAATCATTTTTGACAGGTTTTCCCGCGCCGATCAGGCCCGCACCGCAACATCTGGCAGTACCGGTTTGGGGCTGAGTATTGTGCGGGCAATGGCGCTCGCCCATGACGGCACCGTATCCATGGCCAGCACCCCTGGGCGCACCACGTTCACCGTCCGCCTGCCCGGCTCCTCCCCTATTCCTCCAGTACCCACTGTTCCCCCTGTTCCGCCCTTTCCGATGGTTCCCCCTTCCACGGCCCCCGAAGCAACAGCCTCGCGGGCGGAAAATTCCCGCCCTGAACTGTCCCGCCCCGGCGTGGCAACGTCAGATGGCGTACACGTTTGCGGCCCGACTTTACCCTGATCACTTCCCCTCGCTAAACTTCAGTGGTCAACCGATGGAAAGGAGCAAGGTGCCTCACGCTCCCTTCAGACTGCTCCGAACCACGGCGGTAGCTACCACCATCCTCGGTTTGGCAGCAGGGGCGCACCTCTTGGGCGGCGGCACACTCCCCGCTCCAGCGATCATGGTCGCCATCATGGCACTACATATTTTGTGCTCCACGATCGCCACCAAATTCCAAATCTCGCCCGCCACCATGGTGGCCTTGCTGGCGAGCAGCCAACTGGTTCTGCATCAGAGCTTTGAAACGCTCTCCCATGGCGCCCGTGCAGGTGTTGTCCCCGGAGCGCCGGCCATGAGCCACCACGGCATGTCCGCTGAGGAACACGCCTCCGCCATGATGGCCTCTTCCGTCCCGCTGGCAAGCTCTGGGATTGAGAACCTTAGCCACACAGTGCAAATGTCACCGTGGATGTGGGCGGCCCACATCGCTGCCACGCTCGCCGCGGCCGGCCTGCTCGCCTATGGTGAGAACGCTCTCTGGGCACTCGCGGGCTGGCTGCGCCCACTGTACCGCAGCGCCGCTGTTGTGCTTAAAATTCCGGCAAAACCAAGCCGGCCAGCCATCATGCCACGCCCGTTGCCCCGCCTGCCGTGGCGCAATCTGCGTGCCAACACCCGCCGTGGTCCACCTGCCGGAGTAGCAATTTTCGCCTAGCACCCTTCGAACTCGTCGCGGGGTGCCATTACCCCGTAATTTTTTGCGCACCCGCCCATTCGAAAGGCTTTCATCATGCGTTTTTCACGCACTCTCAAAATCACCCTCGCCGTTGGCGCCACCAGCACCTTGATGCTGTTGGGCCTGGGCAGCGCGTCTGCCCACGTGAGCGCCACTCCCACAGAAACCGCGGCCGGATCCTATTCACTGGTCACTTTTTCGGTGGGCCATGGCTGCGATGGCTCGCCAACCACCGCGCTGACCATCACCTTGCCCGATGAGTTGAACTCCGCCACCCCCACTGTCAACCCGAACTGGACCATCAGCACCACCAGCGAGAAGTTGGACACTCCGCGCACCTTGGCCAATGGCAGCAAGATCAGTGAACGCATGGCTTCCATCACCTACACAGCTAAAACCCCGCTGGTTGACCATGAGCGGGACACCTTCACCTTGTCCGTGCAGTTGCCTGATGCGGTGGGAACCACCCTGCACTTCCCCACACTGCAAAAGTGCGAGGTGGGACAAACCGATTGGAAGGAAATTCCGGCCGCCGGTGCGGACCATGACTCCGTGGACGCCCCTGCCCCCGAGCTGACCGTCACCGCGGCTGTGGCGGAGGGCGACGGGCACGGCGCCCCTGCCGCTGACGCCGCCCCCGGGGCTGCCGCGTCCGTTCAGAAGAGCGACGCCGGTACCGCCTGGCCCGCTTGGCTCGGCTTGGGTGCGGGGCTGGCCGGACTTGTTCTGGGCGGCTTGGCATTTTTGCGCACCAGCAAAAAGGCGTAACGAAATAACTCCGCCTGGCACCCCGCTGGCCACCCCACCCAGATGACTGGCGGGCTGCCGCAAACTATCACCATCTGCCAAGGTAAGTGAGCGCAGCCGTGAGAAGCATTTTTTGCTTTGTCACGGCTGCGCTGACACTCCGGATGGAGAAAATGTGCCAGCCCCGATCAAACCGCACACGGCGGGGCCAGTTGACTCATTAACCTTCGCGCGGAAAAGTAGGGGCATGACTTCCCCACAACGCACCCCCGTCCAGCAGTACTCGTGGGGAAAGCTGCTCACGGCAGCTTCCATGATCCTTCTAGGCAGTTCACTGGCTGCGTGTGGAGCGCAGAGTTCCGGGGACTCCACAGCCTCACCGCGCCCCAGCAGCGCTGCCACCACAGCCACCACGGCCAGCCCCAGCGCAGGTACACCATCCCCCACAGCTGGGCAGGCGCCGTCGTCCGCGGTATCGCCTACAAGCGCTGCCCCCATCACGCCCACAGACCAAGGTGTACCGCTGTGTCCCGCGTCCTCTTTGAGTGGCGCCCTGGATGACAGCGGCGGAGGCGCAGCTGGGCACATTTACATGACCCTGGTCCTCACAAACTCGTCAGCGGCACCATGTATTTTGGACGGTTACCCGGGAGTTTCCATGGTGGCAGCTGGCAGTACCACCCCAATCGGGGCACCAGCAGAACGTGACCCGCAGGCGCCATCGAAGGGGCCCATCACACTGGCTCCGGGAGACAGCGCCGGCGCCACCCTGCGCTACACCCAGGCTGGCAATTATCAGAACTGCCAGCGAGTGCAGGCAGAGTCAATTCTGGTGTATCCGCCCAGCGCCACGGACAGCCTTGCCATCTCCCGCACTTTGACGGCGTGCAGCAATGAAGACATCAAATTGCTGAGCATCGGCGCGTTCACGCAATAGCACGCAGCTACGGACGCAGGGCCTCGTTGGGGTCGAATTCTTCGAAGGACCCGATGAAGTCGGGCTCGCTGTCGGCCGATTCCCGGCGTCTTCCATGGCGCAAGATGTGCAGCCTGTTGGCCCCGACTGCCAAAATGGCGGTGCTCACCAGGTGCAGCGCGCCACCGATAATCTCTGCATGGATCACCGCTGTCAGCAAGCCCGCCAAAGCCACCCCTGCGCCCACTGTCATGAGCAGCCTGAACCGTTCAAAGTAGCCGTACACGGCAAGTGCGGCACCTAGCACCAGCCAGGGACCTGTGCCATTCAAAAATGGCAGCAACATACTTACGGCAACGGCTAGTGCAGTGCCACCTGCCAAGTACAAATAGTGGTTGCGCGGAGCAATCCACCAGGACGGGTGCTTCCACAGCCACAGAGCGCTCACTGCGCCAACAACAAGCATTCCCACGGCGAAGAATCCGGCGTCGGCCCCGTTGCCTTTATCGGTGACCATGCTGATGGCTCCGGAGAGCAAAAAGAGCAGTGCCATACCCAGCAAGGGGAACCAATTGTTGCCAATATGGCGTACCTTCATTGTCCCTGACCTCCTAGGTTCTCTCAAGTGGAGCATCAGCTGGCACGTTTGTAATGACGGACCGGCATCGGCACCCATTGCCGCTCCTACCGATAGATTACCGCGCGGCACCGACACTGCCGCACCACAAGTGCGCTCCCCGCCAAAATTTTGCCTAGGAATATCCTTTCCCTCATCCTTTGGCGCAATATGTCGGTGCCATGCGGCATGATGGAGCCGTGGATGTAAGAAGCCAAAAGCCGGTCATGAATCAATTCGCAGAACCAACCCGCGAATGGTTTTTGGGCGCGTTCAGCTCACCCACTCCGGCACAGGCCGGGGCCTGGGATGCGATATCCGGAGGAGCGCACACTCTCGTGGTGGCGCCCACTGGTTCCGGAAAGACGCTGGCCGCCTTTTTGTGGGCCCTGGACTCTCTGAGCACTGGCAAGCTGGGTGCGGGCACCGGTGCTGCAGGTGGCCGGGACGCGGACAATACGCAGGGCCCCCGCGGCACCAGCGTCCTGTATATTTCTCCCCTGAAGGCCTTGGGCGTGGACGTGGAAAGAAACTTGCGTGCACCGCTAATCGGCATTACGCAAACTGCCGCGCGGCTGGGTCTGGAAGCGCCCCACATCAGCGTTGGCGTGCGCTCCGGCGACACTCCCACCAGCGAGCGCCGCCGCCTCCTCAGCCATCCGCCGGACATCCTGATCACCACCCCGGAATCGCTCTATCTCATGCTGACCTCGAAGGCGCGAGAAACTCTCCGTGATGTCCACACCGTCATCATCGATGAGGTCCATGCCGTGGCTGGCAGCAAGCGCGGAGCCCACTTGGCAGTGTCCATGGAGCGCCTGGATGCTCTGTTGCAAAAACCCGCCCAGCGCATTGGTCTCTCCGCCACTGTCGAGCCGCATTCCACTGTGGCCCGCTTCTTGGGAGGTCAGGCCCCCGTGACCATCGTTGCCCCGGCCAGCACCAAGACCTGGAACTTGGCCGTCACGGTCCCGGTTGCCGATATGACCGAGTTGCCGGCGCTTACCGCGGGCCACGATCTCGGGCCCGCCTCCGGTCTGGCACCCAACGCCTCCATTTGGCCGCATGTGGAAGAGAAAATTGTGGACGCCGTCCTGGCAAAGAAATCCACCATCGTCTTTGCCAATTCCCGCCGCCTAGCCGAGCGCCTGACGGGCCGGCTCAATGAGATTTATGTGGAGCGCTGCGAGCTTGCCACGCTGGGTGGCGCCGCGTCAGGTGGCGCCGCGCCGGGTGGTGACGGGTCTGCCGCCGGCCTTTCCCCCGCGGACCCCTGGCGGACTGCGGAGTCCCCGGCCAGGCTGCCCGCCGAGATGATGGCACAGGCCGGGTCCGTGGCAGGGGCACCGAATGTGCTCGCCAAAGCCCACCACGGTTCGGTCTCCAAAGAGCAACGAGCCCTGATCGAGGACGATCTGAAATCGGGGCGGCTGCGGGCAGTGGTGGCCACCTCCAGCCTGGAGTTGGGGATTGATATGGGGGCTGTGGATTTGGTCATCCAGGTTGAATCCCCGCCGTCGGTAGCCAGCGGGCTGCAGCGGGTAGGACGCGCCGGGCATCAGGTGGGCGAGATTTCGCAGGGACTGCTGTTCCCCAAGCACCGAGCGGACTTGCTGCATTCGGCCGTCACCGTAGAGCGGATGCTTGCAGGGGAAATTGAACCGTTGTCCATCCCCGCCAACCCTCTGGATATCCTGGCGCAGCAAACGGTCGCGGCCACGGCGTTGGAGTCGGTGGATGTTGAGATCTGGTTTGAGACGGTGCGGCGCAGCGCGCCCTTTGCCGCCTTGCCCCGTTCAGCCTTCGACGCCACACTTGACCTGCTGGCCGGGCGGTACCCCTCCGATGAATTTGCAGAGCTGCGCCCGCGCATCATTTGGGACAGAACCGCCGGCACCATCACTGGCCGCCCCGGCGCCCAGCGGCTGGCCGTCACTTCCGGCGGCACCATCCCGGACAGGGGCCTGTTCGGCGTGTTCATTATCGGTTCGGAGGAGCCGGGGGCCGCTGGCTCCGCCAACAAGGGTGGGCGGAGAGTGGGCGAGCTCGACGAAGAGATGGTTTACGAATCCCGGGTGGGTGATGTGTTCGCGCTCGGTGCCACGAGCTGGAAGATCGAAGACATCACCTTTGACCGGGTACTTGTCTCCCCCGCCTTTGGCCAGCCCGGCAAGCTGCCCTTCTGGAAGGGCGATTCGCTGGGCCGGCCTGTGGAACTGGGCCGGGCACTAGGCGCCTTCATCCGCGAGGTCAGTGCCGCCCCACGCAAAAAGGCGCTGGCACGTTGCGAAGCGACGGGCCTGGATGAGTGGGCGGCCAACAACCTGCTTGGCTATCTGGAGGAACAAAAGGCGGCAACCTCCGCGGTGCCCGATGACAAAACGCTCATGGTGGAGCGCTTCCATGATGAGCTGGGCGATTGGCGCGTGGTCCTGCACAGCCCCTTCGGCATGCCCGTCCATGCCCCCTGGGCTCTGGCAGTGGCGGCCCGGCTGCACGAACGCTACGGCTTGGACGGCTCGGCCATGGCCTCCGATGACGGCATTGTGCTGCGCGTTCCCCTTATGGATGATGAGCCGCCCGGTGCGGAGCTGTTCCTTTTTGACCCCGAGGAATTAGACGCCATTGTGACGGCCGAGGTGGGTGGTTCCGCCCTTTTTGCCAGCCGTTTCCGTGAATGTGCGGCCCGCGCACTGCTGTTGCCCCGGCAGAATCCCGGTAAGCGTTCGCCCCTGTGGCAGCAGCGGCAGCGTTCAGCCCAGCTGCTGGATGTGGCCCGGAAGTACCCGCAGTTCCCGATCGTGCTGGAGACAGTGCGCGAATGCCTGCAGGACGTTTATGACCTGCCCGCGCTGAAGGGCATTGCCGCGGCCATTGAACGGCGTGAACTGCGGATCGTGGAAACCACCACAAGCCAGCCCTCGCCCTTTGCCCGGTCCCTACTGTTCGGCTATGTGGCCAGTTTCCTGTACGAGGGCGATTCCCCGCTGGCCGAACGCCGCGCCGCCGCCCTCTCCCTGGACCCTGCCCTGCTCGATGAATTGCTGGGCCGAGCCGAACTGCGTGAGCTCCTGGACCCCACCGTCATTACCCGCACTGAATCCGCCTTGCAGCGGCTCGCGGGCGCCGGCCCCGATCAAGACCGCCGCGTCCGTGGCCTTGAGGGGGTTGCGGATTTGTTGCGTCTGCTGGGCCCGCTCACTGTGGCCGAGATTGCTGCCCGGCTTCTTCCGGAAACGCCAGCTGTGTTGGAGCCCAGCCAGGACCTGCACGACGCCGGGAACCCACCCTCCGCCGCCGCCCCACCCAGTGCGCCTGCCCCGGCCAGTACTTCTGAGCTGGCCAGTTCTTCTGGGCTAGCCGGTACTTCTGAGCTGGCAACCGCTGCTGCCCATGCCGCCATGGCGAGCAGTTACGCGGAGGCGCTTGTCGTAGCAACCCGGGCGCTGCGCATCAACATGGCTGGGCAGGAGCGCTTCGCTGCCGTTGAAGATGCTGCGCGGCTCCGTGATGCCCTCGGCATCCCGCTGCCCATGGGCGTTCCGCTGGCGTTCATTGAACCTGTGGCGGATCCTCTGGGGGATCTGCTGGGCCGTTATGCCCGCACCCACGGCCCGTTCACCACGGCGGAAGCTGCAACGAGGCTGGGATTAGGTGTTGCGATCGTCCGTTCCGGGCTGGCCCGGCTGGCAGCGGATAGGAGGGTTACGGAAGGTGAGTTCCGCCCTGCCGAACTGACCCGTCCAGAGTCCAGCACTGCGTATCCGGAGGGTGGCACCGCGTATCCGGAGGGTGGCACTGAGTGGTGCGACGTTGCTGTATTGCGGCAGTTGCGCAGCCGCTCGCTCGCCGCATTGCGGGCCGAGGTGGAGCCGGTCAATGCTGCAGCATTTGCCAGGTTCCTGCCTACATGGCAGCATGTCACAGCAGCTTCCGGCACCCCCGCCCTGCGTGGTTTAGACGGGGTTCTGACGGTAGTGGACCAGTTGGCGGGGGTACCGATTCCGGCGTCGGCATGGGAACCCCTTGTGCTGGCCGCCCGGGTAGCCGACTATTCCCCCGCGATGCTCGATCAGCTCAGCGCAACCGGGGAAGTTCTGGTCTCCGGCGCCGGTTCCATAGGTTCCAATGACGGCTGGCTGAGCCTTCACGTGGCCGAGTCCGCTGAACTGACGCTGGCCCCACCTGCCGATTTGGAGCCCACGGACTTCCAGTCTGCGCTCTTGACGGCGTTGTCCAACGGTGGCGCCTACTTCTTCCACCAGCTGCGGGAAATGAGCGCCAACGGGCCGGATCTGGTGGCCTCCGATTCCGAGCTGACCGCCGCACTGTGGGACTTGTTCTGGTCCGGACGCATCAGCAATGACACCTTTGCCCCGGTCCGTGCCCTGCTCGCGGGCGGGCACACAGCGCATAAGCAGAAGCCACCGCCATCCCGGCTAAGACCAGGCCGGGCCGGACGGTATGCTCGGCCCGGCCTGGCCGGGGGCACCCCGCGCGGGGCGCCGCCCTTATCTGCAGGGCGTTGGAGCCTTTTACCCGGCGTTGGCACTGGCACTGAAGTGGGGGCGAGCGTCCAGATGGACAGTGCCCAGACCACCTTGCGCAGCCACGCACTCGCCGAGCTGTTCCTGGACAGGTACGGCGTGGTGACGCGCGGCTCCGTCGTGAACCAGGGAATCCCGGGCGGATTCGGGCTCATGTACAAGGTGTTGGCACGGCTGGAGGAAGGCGGCAAGTGCCGGCGCGGCTACTTCATCGAGCACTTGGGCGCAGCACAATTCGCCGTCTCTGCCACGGTGGATAGGCTGCGCAGCTTCAGCGAGGACGCAACCACAAATCCGCGTCCACCGCAGGCTCTTGCCCTGGCAGCCACCGATCCGGCAAACCCCTATGGTGCCGCACTTCCGTGGCCGCCGCTGGATTCCGGGCACCGGCCGGGGCGCAAGGCTGGCGCTCTGGTGGTCATGGTCGACGGCGTTTTGGTTCTGTATGTGGAGCGCGGCGGGCGGACGCTGTTGTGCTTCAGTGACAGGGAGCCAGGCCTTGCCCTCGCCGCGGCCGCACTGGTTCAGGTGGTCAGGCGAGGAGCCATCGATAAAATGGCCATTGAAAAGGTCAACGGGCTCGATGTTCTGGGCACCCCCCTGGCCGCGGCACTATTGGCCTCCGGCGCGTACGGCTCGCCCAAGGGGGTACGGATCCGTGCCTGAGGGAGATACCGTCTGGCGGCAGGCGCGGGATCTACGGAAAGTACTGGAGGGACAAGTACTTACGTCAAGTGACTTCAGGGTGCCCGCGTATGCAACCTTGGACCTCGCAGGGTCAACGCTCACCTCTGTGCAATCGCGTGGCAAACACCTGCTCATGTATGTGGCCGGACTAGTGATCCATTCCCATCTATCCATGGAAGGTCACTGGGATATTTACCCTGTTAGCGCCACTGGCCGGGCTGCGCGGTGGCGGCGGCCAGCCTTCACGGCCCGGGCTGTCCTCACCACGGCGCAGGCCACGGCGGTGGGGTTCTCCTTGGGCACGTTGGAAGTGCTGCCGGAAGCATTGGTCAGCGAGGCTGTTGGACACCTCGGTCCAGACCTTCTAGGAGCTGACTGGGATGCCGGATTGGCCTTGCACAACCTGTTGGACCGGCCGGAGAGGGCCGTGGGGCTGGCGTTGCTGGATCAGCGAAATCTTGCGGGGATTGGCAATGTTTACCGCAATGATCTGTGTTTTCTAGGTGGCGTTCATCCGGCGCGGCCTGTGAGCGAAGTGCCTAATTTGCCGCGCATGGTGGACCTTGCCAAGCGGCTGCTTGAAGCTAATAAGGACCGCTCGGGCCGTTCCACCACGGGCGGGCCGGCACGCGGTGAGGCAGCGGCGTGGGTCTACGGTTTGGCGGGAAAGCCGTGCAAAAGGTGCGGGGCCACCATCCGGTACGCCACCTTGGCAGATCCGGACTTCCCGGTGCGTGCTGCCCGGGACATTTACTGGTGCCCGCGCTGCCAGCCAGATTGAAAATGAATTGACGTCCGTTTGGACTTTTTCAAGCCTGCCAGGGCGCGGAGCTGATTCTTAGCTGCGTTTTTGTTCCAGGCGTTCGCGAAGAACGCCCACGCCCGGGCCGTTCAGCTCGCTCAGGTACGCGGTGCGCCCGGCCATGACCATCACCAGAGCCAGTGTGGGGCCTGTGACAAGAGCTCCTGCCCCTGCAGTGAAGGGCCCATCCTCCGCCCGCAGTTGCAGCCCGGCGGCGTTACTGCGGCTAGGCACGGCGAAATTACGGCTCGCGTAAAATTCCGCAACCGGGGTCAACGCTGCTAATGACGGAGTCCGAGCCAGTCCCAGCGGACGGCGAATATCCTGGGCATGCACCACAACCTCACCGAGGTAGGCGGCCGTGTCCGAGCTCGGCGCCACGGTGCTGTTGATAACGGCCCGAAAGTTCTCCAGGGTTTCCGACGGAGTGACACCTAGGTGCTTCGCCAACCGCCGCTGATTGTGCACAGCGGGCCGAAACCGGGCGCCGAGCATGCTGGAAATCCACGCCCACTGGCCAGTGCTGGCCGCAGCGCTCAGATGCGCCAGCACATGCTGAACATCCCACGTTTCACACAGGCTTGGCTGGTGCCATTGCTCCGGCGAAAGGAGCGCTAAATCCTCTGCCAGCGCTGCCCTCTCCGCGTGCACCAAAGCCCACAAAGTGGTGTCCTGCGATTTCGCCATGTCACGCCCATTTCCTTGGTGATGCGGTGCGGCTACTTAGCTGGTTAGCTGGCGGACACCGAGACAATAATGACCTGTGTCGCTTTGCTGCCGTCATAGCGAAGATCATAGGTGACACCGAACCCCGGAGAGAACCCAGGCGTGAGCACATACTCGTGCTTTTCATCGGGGCGGGCCCTGACACTGTCAATCCAGTTCTCGGCATCTGCCCGGTCAATCCCATATTTCTCCACGCCCTCACGAACCAGCGCGAAGTACTCTTCGCCCGTGTCAGCGGTCAAAAAGTAGTAAATGATGTCCAAGGTGGGCATGGTGTCGGTGGTGGTGAAGCGGACGTGGTCCGTCTCCGCCGTCACCGTACCCTCACTGCCTACAATGCTCAGAAGAAATTTCTGTCCCCGCGGGGCAACCAACTCGGGACCATACGCCGAGTCCGGCAGGCCGACCTCGTGCTTGATCAAGGCGCCCGTGCGGAAGTCGAGGCGGATTGACTTGCTTTCTTTGATCTGAGCAACTCCCTGCTCATTCAGCAAAGAAAATTCGGTGGTCGGCATGGGAGCCTCCTGTGTGTTGGTGGACGGGCCGCCCAGAGTAAATCCGCATCCGGTCAAGGCGAAGCATGCGAGCGCCGCCATGAGGAGCCAGAGGGTGGAGCGGGGCGCGGTACGGGTGGTGTTGGAACGGTTGGGCACACCTTGTTGGGTCATCGCTTGTTGGGTCATCGCTGGTTGAGTCATCGTTGGTGGACCTCCACCCGAAATCCGTCCAAAATTCTTTTGACGATCGGTGCAATGTTGTGGCTCGGCCGGGATTGTTCCACCCTTTGGTTAAAGTCTGTGCTGATGATCTCGCGTGCTCTCGCAGGATCGTTGGCCAACAACTCCTGATACTGAGGCAGCGTGTCCTTGGTGATCAAGGCCCAGCGTTGTTCTTGATTGGCAATGTTACCGTCCGGCAGGCCCGTGGTTACTTCAGTGCGGAATTGAAGCGGGTTATCCCAGTGGGTGCCAGGGACGTCCTTGGGGCCGGGCGATTCAACGCTGAAAATATAGGGGAAAACCTCCGGAAAGCTCTTGGCTCCAGGGATGGAAGGCTCGCCCACGAGCGTGACCAGATAGGTCACGGCCTCCCCGGTTACTGGCCGTTGACGCATGAAGTCGTAGTCGTCCTTGATGATTTGGTTCTGTTCCCGATCCAACAGCACAGTATTGCCGTGCTTGATGCGTTCCGGATCCCCGGAGTCGATGTCATGCCAGGCCTGGGCTGTTTCCCTGCTGATGGCACCGGAGGCGTTGAGCCGATCAATTTCTGTGAGCCCGCCATGCTCATAAGCCATGTGCTGGCGGGCCTGATCGAGGAAGATTTCCTTGTTCATATCCAGCATGGCAACTTCATAGAACTTAACTTCGTCATCCGGCATGGCCGCGACGTCTCGCAGCCACTGCAACTGGTCAAAGGGAATCTTATCGATGGGGCCTTTGAGAACCTCTTGGGCGATGGTGCGCACCATGTCCATGTCCTTGAAACCTCCTGCGAAGGAGGGGCCAATCATGTTCGCCATGCCTGCCCACTGCAGATCTGGGTTGGCCAGAAATTGTTGACCGTAGAAGTCGTAGACCTTCTTGATGGTCTCCCAGTTGTGTGCCGTTCCCTTGGACGTGTCCCACTGCGATGGGTCTATGCCCATCCTTTCCATCGCCAGATTGTTCCAATAGTCATTCAGGAAACTCTTGTACTCCGGTGACTTTTCCAGAATCAGGCGCTGAGCAACGGCGTCATCCATGGCCTGTTTGGCTGCCGCCGAGTTTTCCGCGGCCCACCGTTTGAAATCATCGCCTTGGAGGTAGCTGATCCGTTCCTGCGCCGTCATGGCGTTGAGCTTGTCAGTGAGCTCCTGGGCTGCAGCGCTCACCTCCGCCGCGGTGGGACCGGCATTGGGCGGGCCGGTATTGGGAAGGCCGCCCGAACCGTGGGTGCCCAAGGAATTGGCCGAACTGGCGTTTTCCTGCTCTTGTGCATTGCGCTGCAAGCTGGCTGAAGCATCATTCATGCCGTTGACTATCTGGGCTATGGATCTTTTGTGCCCTGACCAAGTCCTGCGAAAATTATCCGCATCCGGTCCATACCATTGGGCCGCGGAAATAACGTGCGTCAAGGTCATCGCGGTATGCCGCAGATTGTTTCCGGCAGCCGTCATGTCCTTGGCGAACAGCCGCAACTGTTCGGGGTCCGCTCCCAGCATCTTCCCCGACATAGGGCTCCTCCCACCGTGCTCTGAGGTGCTCACGCTACCAATAAAGCAGCCTATTCGGGATGGTGAGAACTATCCATCCACGGGCATGGTCGGGTCAGTGCGTAACCCTCGGTACCCTTGAAAGGTGATGAAATCTCCCCTTCCCGTGCGCAATGGCGTCAATGCCACCCGCATGCGCATCCCCGTTGAAGGCCCCTGGGCAACGGCCATGGAGTATGTGCTGGATAGGTTTAGTCATGTGGACCCGGCGGGAATTGTGGAGCGTTTTGAACGTGGCGAGGTGAAGGCCCTCGACGGGGAGATCGTCACACCCACCACGGCGCTGAACGAGCACATGTTCATTTGGTACTACCGCGAGCTGCCCGTGGAGAAGCGGCTGCCCGTGGAACTATCCATACTCCACCAGGACGAGCATCTGGTGGTTGTGGACAAGCCGCACTTCCTACCCACTACGCCTGGCGGCATGTACGTGCAGGAATCAGCCCTGGTACGGCTGCGCGTGCTGCTGGACCTACCGGAGCTGGTGCCTATTCACCGTTTGGACCGCATGACAGCCGGGGTGTTGCTGTTCTCAGCGAACCCGGAAACTCGCGGCAAATATCAGACACTCTTTGAAAAACGGCGCATCGAAAAGACCTATAGGGCCGTGGCACCGGTCCGTGATGACCTGAAGTTTCCTCTGGTAGTACGCAGCCGCATGATCAAATCGCGCACGTATTTGCTGGCCCAGGAGGTCGAAGGCGAGCCGAATGCGGAGACCCGGATTGAGCTCATGGACACCCGGGTCGATGCGTCCGGGCAGACCCTAGGACTCTACGATCTGGCGCCACACACGGGTAAAACCCACCAATTGCGGGTGCATCTTGCCTCGCAGGGCCTGGGAATTCTCAATGATCCGTTTTATCCGGTCCTTCACGAACAAGCCCCCGATGACTACAGCAAGCCGTTGCAATTGCTGGCCCACAGCATTTCATTCCAGGACCCGCTGACCCGTGAAGCGGTGAAGTACTTCTCGAAGCTGGAACTGGCACAGTTCCCAGACCACAACTAGACGCAGCTGTCACTGTGGCGCCTAGTTGGCAGCCACCGCTGCGCATACGGAGAGCACGCTGGCAGGTCCGGACGCCCGCGCCCAATGAAACTGCTCAAACGCCGATCGTGGAAACTTCTACGATCGCCTTGACGCTCAGGAACGGATAATTTTCCGTGGCAAAGACACGAATCGCATCCGCCACCGCACGCGCCGTGGCAGGTGCTGGCAGCGAACCGTCGGTACCAATCCGTGTTCTGATGGTCAGGGCGCCAGCTCCGTCCCCGGTGGCAGTTGTGTCAACCAGGGGGAATTCTTCAATACCGCCCGAGCACACCACAAAGTGAGCCAGCTCCGCAGTGCCTTGCTCCAACAGTAAGCCCAGGCGTTTCACGGTTGTCAGCCACAGCGGATCGGCCGCGTAGACGGTGGCAACCCCGTCCATGGACAGCACCAACTGGCGAATTTCCTCTTCCATGCTCATTCCGAATCCTCCCCCAAGCCGGCCGGGCCTCCGGAGCGTTCGCTCTCTCCGAAGTCTTCGCTCTCCTGGGCAAAAGCCTCATCCAACGGCGGGCGCAAATCTGTAAATGCCACGTGCACAGCCATCACGTTCAGCTCCGTGTGCACCAACAATTGCGCCCACACTGCTTCCCGCAATTGTTGTGCCAGTGTTGGCAGCGGGTAGCCATAGCGGGCGGAAACATGGATCCGCACCTCCACGGGCGCCCCGGGGACACTGACCTCCCCCTCCAAACGGCAGCGGCCTATGAGTACTCCTCCCAAAGAATCCCCCACTGAACGGACCAGCGCAATGACAGCACCTTCCGTTTCCGTGAGTTCATCATCGGGACCACCTTGTAACGGGATGGGGCGTCCAGCCCTGGTTTCCAGGCGCAGACTGGCCAAGATGCCGTCCAGCCAGCTGGCATCGGATGTGGCGGAAGCAACGTCGTCGTCCATGAGTTCATGAGCTGCGGCGCTGAGGCTGCGCAGCCCGGCGAGACGCGCGTGGCACTGCGGACAGTTCTCTATGTGAGCCGCGTCAGGTGAGGTGCCAGTGTCTAGGTAGTCACTGAGGTCCGCGATGTGCAGGCTGCAACCGTTCGTGGGGTTCATCGCCATTCCTCCATTTCCTGAACTAGCGTTATCCGGGACCTAGCTAGCCGGCCCCGCACACTGGTAATGCTGATGCCCAGCTCCTCGGCGATCTCCGTGTAGGAAAGCCCTCCGTATTCCTTCAGTACCCAGCATCTTCGTTGCTCTTCAGGCAGCCGCGTCAGTGCTTTTTCCAATGCCCGCCGCGCGGACCCGGCCACAGCTAGTTGCTCCGGCGTTGGCTCCCGGTCAGCGGTTTCAGACTGGTCCTCTAAGTTGCTGTGCGTCTTACGACGGCGGCCGGTGTCCACTGCGCGGCGGGAGACTATGCGCATGAGCCAGGACTTCACAGCGCTTCCGTCCTGCAAAGCGGCAATGTCCCTCCAGGCCGTGAACAGCGCATCCTGCACAACGTCGTCGGCCTCGTCATACGAGCGCACCAAGCGCCGGGCATAGGCGCGCATGAGCGGACCGTAACGGCGTGCGAGCATGTCAAACGAGGCAACATCACCGTCGCCGGCCCGCTCCGCCAAGAGGGCATCGGAGGCATCCGCGAGCTTGTGCGGGAGATCCTGCTGTTGTTCCACCTGCTAGGGCCTTTCGAGGTTCGCGGCTGGATCAGGGATATTTGGTGTGGTGACGGCACCCATAAAGAGCAGCCACGTCTTGATGGTAGGCGATACCCGTCCTGCCACCTCACAGCACCCTTCCGGCACGTCCAAACTTTGTGCGTGTACCAGCGCGGATATGCACCAGCACAGGGATTTGTGAGCCAAGAAGCGCATCTAGACCACGGACCAGGTGTTCAACTTCGGCCGTTAAGTCAGCGGGTGAGGCACCTCTTCGCGCCTGGACACTAATCTTGAGCGCCACCCCGCCAACCACACCCCGTGCCCGCCACGATGTCACGGAACAGGAGAGCGTCGCAGTGTTATTCGCTAAAGCATCCTTGATGAGCTGCCCGGCAACCGCCGTGTCCACAGTGGTGTCTCCGGCGCCGCTGGCTTGGCGGGCCACGTAAGAGCTACGGCCCCTCCCTTGGGCAATAATCCACCACACGAGTAACACTGCCAGCAGCACGAGCAGAGCCAGCACCGCCACGCTCCACCAGCTGGTGTTGGTCCCGGGGATCGGGGCGGCCGCCAGGTTTTCTTGAATGCGAGCCCAGAGCTGGGTGGCGCTGACTTGGGCGGTGCCGGTTTGGGCAGTACCGGCCAGCGCCGCTGTGACAGCTAGCCCGAGGACTACCACGGCGAGCAGCGCCAGCACTGTGCGGTTCAGCCTGCGCTGGGCGCTATTCATGACGCCACCGTTTGCGTTCCCGTGGTGACATGCAAGGCCAGGGTCTTACGCAGACTGTAACTGGCCACTTCACCTTCCACGGCTTCGCGAACAAGTGCTAAGTCCACAGCTTTGCCTGAGCCGGGGTGAAGGACTACCAGAACGCGCTTTTTTCCAATGCGGCTGGTGACTTGTTCAGGAGCCAGGCGCGCAGCTGTCCGTGCGGCTCTGGAGACCGCGGCCGCCAGCACTTCACTGTCAACCACCACGGCGGAACGCTGATTCTGCACAATATGCCGCAACTTGTTCCCTGGAAGGATCGCCGCGAGCAACAGTGTTAACCCTAGAAGAGCCAGGAGTGCCGCTGCTCCGATCAACGCCCCAGGGGCAGCATCGGCTGTCAGTGAAAGTGATCCCTGGGCCAGTTTCGCTGGGGCTATCAGCAAGGGTGACTGGCCAGTTGCCGCAAGCACCAGTTCCACGCCCAGCCACAGGGTTACCACGAGCAACACGGCAGCCACTGTGACGGATAGAGCAGCCCTGCTCGAGCGGGTTTCACGGACATTCATGCGATTGATGGCCCGGTTGTGCTGCTGGTTGTTCGGCAAGTTGCTCTGCTGGGGGCCCTTTGCTGTTGTGGCTCTCATTGGACCCTCCCCGCGGTCCTGCTCGTGGCCTCATGAATTCCCGTGAAGCGAACATCTACGCGCGCAACTGTTGATCCAGCTAACAGCGCAAAACGCGCAGCAACCGCCTTCCTTGCCGCGGCCGCCCACTCAAAGACGGTGCCGCCGTCGAGCGTGGAAAAAACAGCAGTAGAGTTTTCCTTAGCCGCCCGGACCCTGAGGGGCACAACCAGGCGAACTCCTACTTGTCCTTGCTCATCATGGAGCGAGGCCCGTACCTCTTGCAAGGGCACCTTGAAAGCATCGGCGGCAATGGCTGCTATCAGCTGATCCAAGGTGCCGGACGAAATGTTGGTGTACCCGGCGCACATCGGTGGCCGGCTTCGAAAACTTGGCTGCTGTTCAATCCCCAGCGGGCCGGTATCCATGAGACCGGTATTCATGAGGAAGTGCGCTTGCCTCTGAGGGCGTCAATGACTCCCCTGAAATCCAGCCGGCCCTCCACGCTTAGCCCGATGACCGCTCCAACCGCCATGCACAGGGCTACCAGAAGCATGGCCCAGAATCCGAAGGCCACGGCGGTAAGTGCCAGCACAGCCCCGACTACTGCCCCGATAGCGGTGGCACTCATGAGACGCGGGCTTCGCGCTGGCCGCTCTGCTCGGTGCGAACGCGCTGCTCGTCATTGTCAGCCCGCCTGCTGGGCCGCTCATCGTCATCCTCGGTGGCAATGTGGATATCGGTGATGGAGACATTGACCTCCGTTACCTCCATGCCAACAACATCTTCAACGGCCGCGTAAATGGCGTTGCGGACATCGTCGGCCACTTGCTGGAGAGGGTGCGGGTACTCCACCACCAACGTGACGTCCACTGCCACCTGGGTCTGACCCACTTCAACGCTGACACCCTGAGTGAGGTCCTTCTGACCGACGGCTTCGCGAATACTACCCAAAGCGCGGGCCGCACCGCCGCCGAGTGCGTACACACCGGGGATATCCTGGGCTGCAATGCCTGCCACCTTGGCCACCACACCGTCCGCCACTGTAGTGGTTCCGCGGCTTGTTGCTGTCTGCCGTGCCGCATCAAAAGTACTTGACGCTACGGGCTTTGCAGCGGCGTTGGCTGCAGGCTGGTTCTTGCTTTGAGGCGCAGTAGTCAAAATAATCACTCCCGAAATTCATCGTGTCGATATTTTTGCAAGCATATTTTTCAAGCTCGGTGCCATCGTGGCGCCTACAAGTAAGGCGTAGCGAACGCTTACATCCTCACGGTGAATTTTATGTGATCTTAATCACAAGTATGGGGCGGCTCCAATGACCGGTCAAATGGGGCTGCTCAGATTGCGAGCCACTTCCCGGTTTGGCGGCGGTAGGTGCGCAGCGCACCCGAGCTGGCCACGGTATTCACACCGTGCGCCATGGATACCGCAGCATTGCGCGCAAACTGGTTCTCGGCGTCGTGCTCGCTGGCCTCCACCATGAAACGCACGGTGATGCGCGGGGTTCCGGCCACAATATCTAGCTGATTTGCCTCCACTACATGGGCGGCACCGACAGCGGCAACGGCCATGTCCATGACTTCCTCGGGGGCGTGGCCAGGACGCAGCCCGTTGATCTGAAGGGTGGCGCGGAAGGAAGGCATTACTCCAGCCTATCGGCGGTGGGCCACACACAAAATTGCGCCCGCCTCCCAAATATGCGCCAGGTAAAGCGGGCGCATATTTGGGAGGCGGGCGCAATTTTCAGCACGAGAAGCCGAAGCCGGTGCTTATCCGGTGTTGCGCAAGCCGGCGGCAACACCATTGATGGTGATCAGCATGGCTCGTTGCAGGCGCTCATCCACCTCGCTCGCCGTGATGTCCGCTTCCCGGACGCGGCGCAGCAACTCCACCTGAAGGTAGGAGATCGGGTCCAAGTACTGATCCCGGACTTCCAGGGAGCGCTTGAGCAGCGGCTGGTTATCCAGCAGCTCGCTTTCTCCTGTCAGCAGCTGAATTTCGGCAACCGTCAGGTCAAACTCGGCGCGAATTGTGGCGAACAGGTGCTGCAACTCGGCAGGGACCAGGGTGCGAACATAGTGCGCGGCAATATCCATATCCGTCTTGGCCAACGTCATCTCCACGTTGGAAATGGTGGAGGAGAAGAAGTGCCAGTGATCCAGCATTTCCTTGAGCTCGGCTCCGCGGCCGGCCTCACGTGCCGCGCGAAGGCCGGAGCCCACACCGAACCAACCGGGCACGATCTGGCGTGACTGGGTCCAGCCGAACACCCACGGGATGGCGCGCAGCCCACCCAGGCCAGAACCCGAGTCGGGGCGCTTGGACGGGCGTGAACCAATGTTCAACGAGCCCAGCTGTTCCACGGGGGTGGAGGCCAGGAAGTAGGCCGGCAGATCCTGGTGCTCGATCAGTGTCCGGTAGCTGCCAAAGGCCGCATCAGAGATGATTTCCATGATCGCCCCAAAGCGGCCCAGATCGTCCTCGGAGTGGCGCGGGGCCTGATGCAGAGCAGATCCTTGCATGACAGCGGCGAGCGAGAGCTCCAAGTTTTCACGGGCCAGTTCCGGCAGGGAGTACTTATCCGAGATGACCTCGCCCTGTTCGGTGAACTTGATGGCGCCTTCCAAGACACCGTTGGGCTGGGCCATGATGGCATCATACGTGGGGCCACCGCCACGGCCCACGGAGCCGCCACGGCCGTGGAACATGCGCACGTTGACACCATGCTTGAGGGCAACATCGCGGAGCTTGCGCTGGGTCTTGTGGATTTCCCACTGCGAGGTGAGCACACCGGATTCCTTGTTGGAGTCCGAGTATCCGAGCATGATTTCCTGCACGTCTCCGCGCAGCCGCACCAATTCACGGTAGGCAGGATCCGAGAGCAACTGGTCCACAATCTCCGCCGAGGCGCGCAGCTCGTCCACGGTTTCCAGCAGCGGGGCAAAGCCGATCTTCGCGTAGCGGTTCTCACCCGTGAGCTGGACCAGACCGGCCTCGCGGGCCAGCACGGCAGCTGCCAAAACGTCATCGGCGCCGCGAGTCATGGAGATGATGTACGTTTCCACAACATCCGGGCCGTAGGTGCGCAAGGCACGCCGCACCACACGGAAAACGTCGTACGTGCCGTTCGCTGCGCCGTCGAGCTTAATGGGGTGACCGGACAGCGGGCGGTGGCTGGCCAATTCGGCGCTCAGCACGGACATCCGCTCGGCACGCTCGAGTTCTGCGTAGGGTTTGCCCAGCTCACCAACCCGGTCAATGAGCTGGCCGACGGCGTCATGGTGGTAATCCGCGTGCTCGCGGATGTCCAAGGTGGCCAGGTGCAGGCCGAAAGAGGAGATGGCCCGGCGCACCGAGGCGAGGGCGCCGTCGGCAACCAGCGCTGCCGAATTGTTGCGCAGTGAGGTCTCCAGCAGTTCAAGATCGGCGATGAGCTCGGAGGTGGCGCTGTAGTCCCGGCCGGGCTCGTGATACGCGTCCGCTGCCACGCGCTTTTGGGTGTTGAACAGCTTGGCCTTGATGCACGTCAGCTTCAGACGGTACGGCTCATCCGCGTTCAATTCCAGCACGCGGGCATCGAACCCGGGCAGGTTCGCCAGATCGGCTGCGATGGAATCCGTCAACGCCTTATCCGCACCGCACAGGGCACTGGAGTTGGAGAGGACGCTGAGCAGTTCATCAATGAGCGCCGTGGCAATCTTCACGGCGTTCTGGTTCTGCAGGATCAGCACCTCACGGGTGACCTCCGAGGTGACGTTGGGGTTGCCATCGCGGTCCCCACCAATCCAGGAGCCAAAGCGTAGCGGAGCCGCATCGGCAGGTAAAGAAACACCGTGCTCGCCGAGGAGGTCGCTGAGCTCGGTCAGCACCTCCGGCATGGCGTCGGTGAGGATGTTGCGCAGGTAGTAAATAGCGTTGCGTGCCTCATCCATGGGGGTGGGGCGAACCTTGCGCAGCTCATCGGTCTGCCACATCTGATCAATGATTTCGGCAAGTTTGCGGTCCTGGCGGGTACGCGCGGACGTGCCTTCCTCGGAGGGAGTGGCCAGGATATCGGAGAGTTTGCGGATCTTATCCAGCACCGAACGCCGTGACGCCTCAGTGGGGTGGGCGGTGAAGATTGGCCTCACATCGAGTTCATTGACCACCTTCTGCAAAGCATCCGTACCGGCTTGTTCAGCGATCTCGGTGACAGCCTTGGCCAGCCAGCCATCCTTTTCAGCACGTGTTCGCAGGCTGCGCACGCGGTGTACTTGCTCGGCGGCATTGGCCAGGTGAAAATAGAACGCAAAGGCGCGAACCAAATCGGTTGCCTGCCCCAGTGGCAGGGAGGCGAGGACCTCGCGGACCTGCTCTGCGACGTCATTCGCGCTCCAAGGCCCTGTGCCGGAATCGCCGCGGGCGGCTTCCTTGGACTCCTTGGTGAGCAGACGGACTTGCTCCACCATGGCGAGCAGCTCGGGCCCGTGCTGACGGACCAGGGATTCACCCAGGAGCGTGCTGACACGGCGTACATCTCGGCGCAGATCAGTGTCCTGCTCCGGGTTCTGGGAGGTGCCCTGAGGGCTAGCGTGCATGTCTGAGCTCATGAGTCAGCGTCCTTACGGTCTATGAATCTGGGGTGCTCGTATGCGGCGCTGAATACGGTGGCGGCCCAAGGCAGGGCCTTTTGGATCCTACTGGGCCTTGTGTGACGGGTGCCAATCAGTCTCAAATTGTGGCTGAATTTTTACGGCTGGCCACCGGCTAGCCGGCGTGGCTGGCTACCGTTCGGCTACCGTGCGGCGTAGCTGGCGTGGGCGCTTTCCCAGCAAGGGTAAAAGTCGTCCCACCAGTGCTGCCAGTCAACGCTTTTGCCCTCAAGGGCCTCATTGAGGTGGTCCAGATGCACGTGCCAACCGGCCATCGACATCAACACAACCTCTTCCGGCAGCGCAACAACATTACGGAACGTCAACACCGTACCGCCGGGCACGGGGACCAGTTCAATACGAATCCGGCCGTGCATCGAGTTGGAGATTTCAAGGAGCGCTGGCGCCTCGGCTTCCACCACGCGCCCGTTCCACCAGTCAGTTTCAATGCCTTGTCCAACATCTTTGACGTTGAGCCATTTCAGGTCAAAGGAGGATCCCGTCTTAGCGTGACCACGCACCTTGGCCCACCACATTTGGGTTTTTTCGGGATCAGTCAGCATGGCCCACACCGCGTCCGGGGATGCTGCGTAATGCCGGGTGAAGACAAGTTCCGTGCGCTCGGAATCCACTACGGCCCAGGTGCCGAGCGGAAACCGTGCCATGTCCTTATTGAATTCTGCGTTTGAAGCCATGAACCTATTCTTCCACTACCGCCGGGCACCCACGGCGTTAGGTGCCAGCGGCTCTGGTGCCCGGACCACTGGGTGCCCGCCGCGCCCGGAATACGCGCATGCACCCCGCCGTTGCAACGGGTAGAGGTTTTTAGCGCATTCAAAGGAGCATCATGAGTACCCCCACCGCCGAGCTCAGCCGTCTCACCCAGCGTTGGGAGCGCTTCCGTTCCGGGCGGGACACCTCGTTGGCCGACGCCCACGGCTGGCTGACCCTGACCTCCTTCCACTGGCTCCCCACCACCGCGTCCGTTTTGCCCGGCATACCCGGACTGTGGAGTTCTGACGGCACTGCGGCGTCACTGACCGCCGCTGCAGAGGATCACCTGACGCTGGTGAAAAGCGGCGAACCGGTGAATGGCACCGTCACCGCTTTGCTCGTGGATGAAGAGTCACTGCTCTGGGTTTCCTATGGTTCGGTGGTGGTTGAGCTGGGCATGCGGGCCAACCGCTACATGATCCGTACCCGTGACGCGCTCTCACCCACCTTCACCCATTTTGCTGGGGTGCCCGTTTTTGACTACAACCCGAATCTCGTGGTGACGGGGGCGTTTACCCGCTTTGCTGCACCGCGCGCGGAGGCCATCGCCACGGCAAACCCGGAGGTGCCCGGCTCCGCCGAATTTGTTGGTGAAGTGTCCTTTGAACTGGCGGGCACGCAGTACCGGTTGGACGCTGAAGCAGGCGCCTTGGGTTCTCTTGTGATCACATTCCATGACGCCAGCAACAACATCTCCACCGCGCCGTGGCGCAAGATTGAACTGTCCAGGCCGCGCCCGGACGGCTCCGTTGTGCTGGATTTCAACCGCGCCATCAACTACCCCAGCGCCTTCAGTGACTTCGGTACCTGCCCGCAACCCGTTGCAAACAACACGCTGGCCGTGGCCATAGAAGCCGGCGAGCGCGACCCGAGGAAATAGAAATCCTGCGCTAAACGAGGGCACTGCGCCACACAAGGGCGCTAAACAAGGGCACCGCCCTAAACGATCGCCGAAATCCCCGTAATGGCCCGTCCGGCAATGAGTGTGTTGATTTCGTGGGATCCCTCATAGGTATAAATGGCTTCGGCATCGGCAAAGACCTTCGCCATTGAATAGTCACTGACAATTCCGTTGCCGCCCAGAATGGACCGCCCCAGCGATACGGTTTCGTGCATCGCAGACGTGGTGTGAGCCTTGGCCAGGGCCACCTGGGCCATGGTTGGACCCCCGGAGTCACCAGAGCCGGCGCTCTCTGACGCGTCTTGCAACCCCGCAATGCGTACCATCATGGCCAACGAAGAGGTGGCATTGCCCAGCATGGTCACCAACTGCGATTGAATCAGCTGGAACGCGGCAAGGGGACGGCCAAATTGCTGGCGCTCAAGAGCATAGGCCCGGGCAATATCAAAGGCCGCGAGCTGTTGCCCCACTGCCTGCCATGCCACGGAGATCCGCGAGCTGAGCAGCAACTTGTTGATGTCCGCGAAGGAATTGACCTGGGCAATCCGGTCCCGCTCCGGGACTTGCACGTCTATGAGTGTGATGTGCGCGTTTTGGACTGTCCGCAGCGCAATTTTGTTTTCAATCTTGCTCCGCTGCACCCCGGAAAGAGTGGCATCCAGGAAGAAACCCCGTACCTCCCCTGTCTCGGCATCCCGCGCCCACAGCAACATCCGCTCGCAAAACGTCCCGTTGCCAATCCAGCGTTTGGCACCGTTGATCACCCAGTGGGTTCCGCCGTCGTCGCCCATCACACGACGGGCCGTGGTGACCATCCCGCCGGCAACATCGCTGCCGTGATCAGGTTCGGTCAGGGCAAAGGCGCCCGTGCTGCGCAGCGCCACCGCATCGGCGAGCATCCGCTCCTGCTGCTCCTGCGAGCCAAAGTCAATGAGAGCCTGCACAAAAAGGTCGTGGTGGACCAGAAAAAACGTGGCTAGGGACGTATCTACCCGCGTCATTTCAGCCACTACCAGCCCCGTGAACAAGTGGCTATACCGGCGGCGGTCCGGGGCGGCCAGATCCAGGGCAGCAATCTTGGGCAGGATGTGGGCCGGGAACTGCGCATCATTCCACCAGCCGACGGCGTGCGGGGCCACCTCCTGCGCCAGAAAGGCCCGCAACTGTGCCAGCTTGGCCTGTTCCTGTGCACTGAGCAGCGCCTCGAAGTCGTAGAAGTCCGCGGACGGCAACTCCCTCTCAGGCAAACTCATTTGGGTGCCATCCGGATGGCGCCGTCGAGTCTGATGGTTTCGCCGTTAATCATGGCATTCGCGAGAATGTGTTCCACAAGCGCCGCATATTCAGCGGGCTTGCCCAGCCGTGAGGGGTGCGGAACCTGCGCCCCCAGGGAATCTTGCGCCGCTTGCGGCAAACCTGCCAGCATGGGCGTTTCAAAGATGCCCGGCGCAATGGTGACTACCCGGATCAGCGAACGCGCCAGTTCACGGGCTAGTGGCAAGGTCATGGCCGCCACGGCACCCTTCGAGGCCGCATAAGCGGGCTGGCCGATCTGCCCGTCAAAGGCAGCCACGGAGGCTGTGTTCACAATAACCCCGCGCTCGGGACCGAATTCCCCCGCGAGCGGCTCGGCAGCGGCCATGGCCTCGGCACACAGCCGGACCACATTGAAAGTACCCACCAAATTGATCTGGACCACGCGGCTGAATGCCTCCAACGGCAGCACACCCTCACGCCCCAGCACCTTCCCGGGAGTGGCAACGCCTGCACAATTGACAGCGATTCGCAGCGTCCCCAGCTCGGCGGCAGCCTGGACCGCGGCACGCACCTGGGCCTCATCGCACACATCAGCTGGGGCAAAGACAGCCCGCTCCCCGAGTTCCGCGGCAAGCTCGGCACCGTGCGAACCTGGCAAATCAACCAGTACGACGGCGGCACCGGCCGCGTGCAGCCGCCTCGCCGTTGCTGCACCCAGCCCGGAGGCACCACCGGTGATGAGCGCAACCGTGCCATTGTCAGAGATTTCCATAATTCCTCCTCATTGAGGTGCTGCCACCCGTCACCAGGCCACAACGACTTTGCGTTAATGCATACTAACCAAAATTTCTGGATGCTGGGGCGTGCCTTTCACACCACGGCTAGGACAGTACGCTTGGGTCCATGACAGGCCCTTTCCCGAACACGGCGAAGTCACCACACCCCTCCCGGGATTGGGCTGCGCTGGCCGCCACTGCCGCACAAAACGTCAACGCCCGTTTTGGCCATCCGCTGATGCGCCTGCCGGGGACCTGGATCGGTTCCCTTGCAGCAGGGCCCAACGCCCGCCCACCATCGACGGTGCCGTGGTCCGAATGGCATTACTGGTGGCAGGCCCACTACCTTGACGCCATCCTGGACGCCGGGTTCCTGGCCCTGTCCAACGGCGCACGCCCAGCAGCCCGGCGCTGGCTGCGGCAAGGTCAGGCCCTCTTGCGCGGCATCCTCATCCGAAACTTCGGCCGCTTCCCCAACCATTTCTATGACGACATGGCGTGGCTGGCCTTGGCAGCCTCCCGGCTCAACGAATTATCCCTGCGGCTGAACGCTAAACCCGTGGCGCTGGCTCGGTTTGCCACGCGGGTGCTGACCCGGCAGTTGCACGCCGCCCATGATCAGGTGCTGGGCGGAGGCTTGTACTGGTCGCGGAAACGCGACTACAAAAACACTCCCGTCAACGGCCCGGCGGCTCTACATTTTGCCCGGATTGGCGAGCTCCGCACTGCCGCAGCGGTGACCGCTTGGCTGCGCACCGAACTCTTTGACCTGGACTCGGGACTGTACATGGACGGCGTCCACCCCACCGCTACCGGGCGCAGCGTGGAAAGAAACATCTACACGTACAACCAGGGCCCTATCCTTGCCGCCCTTCTGAGGCTCGGAGGGCCGGGCCAGCTCGATCAAGCAGCCGGCCTCGTCACCGCCATCAAAGCCCAGCTCAGCACCCCCGGGCACGGGCTGCGCCTCGAACCAGGCGGCGATGGAAGCCTGTTCACCGGCATCCTGTGCCGTTATCTGGCCGTGGCCGCGCGGGACGGAAGGCTTTGTGCCCAAACCCGGGAAACGGCGTCGAACCTCATTGTTCAGACCGCGGAACAACTCCTGAATCACGAGCCGGATCAACTCTCAGCCGCCATCCAGCGCTGGAGTATCTTTTCAGCCGCAGCCGCACTCTAAACGTCGGGGCGCCACTGACCTTTCACGTACGCCTAGAGCGGCCGGCGCTTTTGCGGGTACGGCGTCTGCCCCGCTGCCAGCATCCCCACAAAACGAAGCATGTTTGCCTCTCGGGCGGCTTGCGTTTTCACATTGGCCAGCCGGTAGAGAAAGGCATAGCGGTTGGTAGCGCTCAGGACCTCGAACATGGCCTGGGCCGCCGGGTTGGCTGCGATCGCGGCGGCAAAATCGTGCGGAACCTCGGCACTGGCCTGCCCGGAGTATGCAGCCTCCCAGCGGCCGTCCGCCTTGGCAGCATTGGCGGCGGCAACTCCTGCAGAGCACATACGCCCCTGCTCACAGAGCCGTTCAAAGTGGCCCACGTTGATCTTGGACCATTTACTGGCCTTGGTGCGCGGGGTAAAACGGCGAACAAAGGAGTGCTCGTCACGTTTGCCCACCACCCCGTCAATCCAGCCAAAACACAGCGCCTCATCAAGGGCACCCGCATAATCGAGCTCAGTGACGGCGCCGCCCTTCTTATGCAGCACCAGCCGAACCCCGGGAGAGTTGGTGTGGTTCTCGCTCAACCAGGCCCGCCATGAGATGGCGTCGGGGAGCAGCAATTCAGGAAGTTCGGCCATGACTCAACACTATTATTGGAACCATCCACCCGCCACCAGGAGAAACCATGCTGCGCGTGCGCCCCCTTATTTTGACCCCCCACTTCGATGCCACCGTCACACAACTGCGTGAGCTGGGCCTGGACACTCTGGAGATCGGCAGGGACAGCGCCGACTTTGATTCCGGCAACGGCAAGATCCGGGTGATTCGCGAGTCTCCGCAGGCCAGCCGCACGGAGCTTGCCTTTGAGCTGCGCGACGCCACTATTTTTGTTCGGCGCACTCTGGCCGATGGCTCGCACGCGGAGCTTGCTGACACAGACAACGGCCCCGGGGCTAAGGTCACCGCGCCCGACGGTTTCAGTTTTTCACTGGCCGAATCCGAAGACCTCCGCCTGCCCCACCCGGACACGGCCCTGGCTGTCACCGCCATCTGGCGCACCCCGGACACTGCTGCCGCCAACAAGGTTCTGGCCAACATTGGCGCCAAGTTTGTCCGGGATCTCCCGGATGGCGGTGCCCTGTACCGGGCCAAAAACGGCGGTTTTGTGGCCACGGCGCAGGGTGAGGTGTCCGGCGTCGAGCTTGAGCTAAAGCACGGCTCCGGGATACTCACTTTTGGTGCCGGCAGCGAACTCTTCCTAGATTTCAGTGCGGAAAAGAAGCGCGCAGGACGTGGATAAGGTAGAACTTAGATATGAGCGTGCGTACCCCTGATCCTTATCCCGGCTGGTTATCCAACGAGGACCTCTATGAGGCTCGCAACCGGCTTCCCATGGTCTATGTCGAAGCGGTTCCAGTGAGGCTGGACCCGCTGGGATACGTCAACGAGGTGGGGCTGCTGCTGCAAGCTGATGAGCAAGGTTCCATGGTGCGAACCCTGGTCTCGGGAAGGGTGCTGTACCGCGAAACCATCCGGGCCGCCCTCATCCGCCATATTGAGAAGGATCTGGGCCCACTCGCAATGCCACAGCTACCTGTCAGTCCCGTCCCGTTCACGGTGGCCGAGTACCTGCCCTCTCCCTCCCAAACGGGATTCACGGACGAGCGCCAGCACGCGGTTGCCATGGTTTATGTCATCCCGGTGACGGGCGACTGTGAGCCGCGCCAGGACGCCCTCGAGCTGACGTGGATGACACCGGAGGAGGTTCTCAGCCCCGGTGTCCAGGCTGAATTCGTGGGCGGCCGCGGGGCGTTGGTGCGCCAAGCAATCTCCTACGCCGGCTTGGGCCGCTAAGCCGAGGCTCGGCAACCCGCCGCCGGCAGCTCTGGCCCGTTTGAACTATCGAGCGTAGATTACCTTCCATGGTGACCACTCAGCTTTCCGTCCTGATCAACGCCGATGCCGAGCAGGTTTGGCTCATGCTCCGTGAACCAGCCAAACTTGCCCAATGGCACGGTTGGGACATGGACGGCCTGGATGCGGAAATCCAACAGGTCTATCACGCCAATGTGAGCGAAAGCGCTGACCATCTGCGCTTGAACTTGGAAATGGGCGATTTTTTCACCTTGCAGCCGCGGCCAGACGGCACCTTATTGACGCTGACTCGTGGTGTGGCCACAGGTGAATGGGCCAAGTACAACGAGGATATTACTTCTGGTTGGACCATGTTTATCCAGCAATTGAAGTTTGCTCTTGAACGTCACCCAAAAACTGCAAGGCGCACCATCTATGTTGATGGGACCAGTTCGGCGCACACCAACTTGTGGGACGCCCTGGGCATCGATACCGGGTGGCTACCCGATCCGGGGGAACCCTACGAGTTGACGTTGAACACGGGGGCTTCACTATCCGGCAAAGTTTGGTATCGCAGTGAATCCCAAGTGGGGTTGACGGTGGCCAATTATGCACAGCATGGAGACGGGCTGCTTATTCTTGCCCAGCAGAAACCCTTGGAAGGTCTGCGCGAACACCCCGGCGCCCAGATCATCGCCTCCACCTATGGCCTGGGCGCCGCAGCTTTCGACGCTATCGGCACCCAGTGGGACGCCTTCATGGAAACCCACTTCCCTGACGAATAACACCCGTCACCTCCTCGACTCTCTGCGGCAACTGCGTGAGCGTTCAAAGGGGTGGGGCGGTTGCGTTGGACACCTTCGTGACCGCTGGCCGGCAAAGACTGGCAAAATGGAGAAATGCCTTCCCCTGAAACACTCACTGACCTGCTTGCGCCCGCACACGCACCCTCCGAAGCGCCCTGTGAACCACCGGCGCCCGGCGCACCTGCCTCGCAAAGCGAATTCGGTTTTACCGTCACCACCCGGCTGAACGAGACGTGCGCACCCAACGCAGCGGCGATTGAGAAAAACGGCGGGCCGTTCCAGGGCCGTACCGGCGTCATCACCACCCCGCACGGCGCCATCAAGACCCCGGCGTTCATCGCTGTGGGCACCAAGGCCACCGTGAAGGCGGTACTGCCGGAAACCATGGCGGAATTGGGTGCGCAGGCGTTGCTCTCCAACGCCTACCACCTGTACCTGCAGCCCGGCGCGGACATCCTAGATGCCGCCGGCGGCCTCGGTAAATTCATGAACTGGTCTGGGCCCACGTTCACCGACAGCGGCGGATTCCAGGTCATGTCCCTAGGCTCTGGGTTCAAGAAGGTCATCAACATGGATGCCGTGGCGGCCTCCCCGCACGCCGGCGCCGACGACTCCGTGGCCGTGGGCAAGGAACGTCTGGCGCACATTGACGATGACGGTGTCTGGTTCAAGTCCCACCTCAACGGGGACATGCACCGTTTCACCCCCGAAGTTTCCATGCAGGTCCAGCACCAGATCGGGGCAGACATCATGTTTGCCTTCGATGAGCTGACCACCTTACTGAACTCCCGCGGCTACCAGGAGATGTCCCTTGAACGCACCCGGTTGTGGGCGCTGCGCTGTATCGAGGAGCACTTCCGCCTCACGGAGGAGCGCACGGGCAAGCCGTACCAGGCCCTGTTTGGCGTAATCCAGGGCGCCCAGTATGAGGACCTGCGCCGCAAGGCCTCCCACGATCTGGGAGAAATGAACTTTGACGGTTTCGGAATTGGCGGTGCGTTGGAGAAGGAAAATCTGGGCACCATTGTGCGCTGGTGCTCCGAGGAGCTGCCGGAGGACAAGCCGCGCCACCTGCTGGGGATCTCGGAACCCGATGACATTTTCACCGCCATCGAGAACGGGGCTGACACCTTTGACTGCGTCTCGCCCACCCGTGTGGCCCGCACCTCCGCGTTCTACACCCCGGACGGGCGCTTCAACCTCTCCGGAGCCAAGTACAAACGCGATTTCACGCCTCTCTCCGATGAGTGCGATTGCTACACCTGCGAAAACTACACGCGCGCCTACATCCACCACCTGTTCAAGGCCAAGGAAATGGTCTCCTCCACGCTCGTCTCCATCCACAACGAGCGCTTCGTGGTGAAAATGGTGGACGATGCCCGCCTCGCCATCGAGGATGGCACCTTCTTCGCGTTCAAGGCCGAAACCCTGCGCCGCTATTACCCCAAACGGCAGGCATAGCGGCGCAAAAAAGTACGACGGCGGCACCCGGGAGAGTCAAAAAACTCACCCAGGTGCCGCCGTCGTATGTTCAAAACGGGTTCGGCTGGTGTTCGCGGAAAAAGACAGTGGTAGACGGCCGTCTTTTTCCGCAAGCGCCGTCCGAATCCACACTGGGCTCCAGCCGAAGCTGCGGGCAGTAACTATGTTGCCGGCGCGGCCTCCACATAGGAGGGCTCGTTGCGTTTGAACCAGCGGATCACCACCGCGGTGACGGGGATCAGCGCGTACTGCACACCCACTTTGTACACAAAGCCCACCAGCACGTAGTTGACGAACATGCCAAAACCCACAACGCCAATCACAGGGGCGGCAATGGCACAGAAAATCAGGGTGTCCAGGAATTCCCCGGCACCGCTGGAGCCCATGAGCCGCACCCACAGCTTGCGTTCACCGTGGTGGGCCTTGAGCCGGACCATGATCGCGGAATTGACACTCTGCCCGGCCAAAAATGCGAGCAGGCTGGCCAGCACAATTTGCGGCACCGGCCCCAGCGCGTCCTGCAGGGCCTGCTGCTTAGCCAGTCCAAAGTCGTCAGTGAACCCGGGCAGCGCAATCATGACCCAGTAGGAAAGGGACGCGAAAATGGAGAGTGCAAACGTGGTCAGGATGGCCTTGCGGTTGACCTTGAAACCGTAAATTTCGCTGATCACATCACCCAAAATGTAGGCGAAGGGGAACAGGAAGAAGCCGCCGTCGGTGATGATGGGGCCAAATTGCACGCCCTTGGAGGCGCCAATATTGGAAAGGATCACAATGACGGCCATGCACGCCAGGAGAATCCCAAAATAGGGGCTTCCGATGGCGGCGAACGTAGGCGTGGTTTTGGGGGAGTTTTTGGTCGGGGTTGCCGAGTCAGGGGTTGCCGAAGCATTGCTTTGCAGCGGGGACATGTTGAGTCTCAAATTTCTTTTGTTTAAGTGGTTTGCTCATGCCACACCCGTCAGGGGCGGCCGGCTGTATTATCACTGGGCCCGTCTGCACCCGGGCCACCCCCTATTCTGCCACGGCAGCAATCCCCTGCCCACCCGGGCTGCCGTTACTTCCTGAAGCTCAGGATCTGCGCCACACGGTTCCACCCGTCGACGGCGGCAAATCGTTGCGCTTGTTCCTCACCTGCCACCAGATACAGAGTGTCTGCCCCATGGGCGAAGGCTTCATCGCCCAGCCCCGCAACAATGGCGTTCTCAAACACGGGAAGCTGATCCTCATAGCCCGCATCAACACTGAGCTCAGCCACCACGGCAAGTTCATCTGCCGTGCTCAACCGGCCACGGCCCACAGGGTGGTCAAAGACCGCTAGCTCAACAAGGTCGTAGTTCTCCATGGGCGCCTCCGCAAGATTGGCTTCGGCAGGCAAGTGCGGCGCCAAGTCAAGGTTGTCCGTCTGCGCCTGCAGCAGCACCGCCCGCGAGGTGGCCACAAGTCCTTTGGACAGGGCATAGGTAGTGGTTTCGGCGGCATCCTCGGTGATCAAGACCAGCTCCGAGCCCTGCGTCAGCACCGTGATTTGAGCTTCAATATCCTGCCCGGGCCACACCATGACGTGCTGGTTGCCGAAAAGTACTGTGGAACCCTCAACTGTGGCGGCCAGGTCCTGGCTCGCAGCCCACGCCTGTGCCCAGTCCGCAAAAGTGTCCTGCCAAGATCCCATGTCTTCACCCTTTCCAACCACAATATTTCAGGTGCTGGCGGCTCCATCCGGGCCACCCGCGTGCACCTCCAGCATAGGCACACTCACCGCGGGAAAACATCGCAATAAACATCACACACCCGTCCCCTCTTCACGGCCGCTACGGCTAGCATCAAGCTATGAGCACATGGCAGCAGGACGTCCTTGGCCCCACCTTTGAACAGCTCACCCTGGACCTTCCCGCAGGTTCCCCCGCCACACTGGTTCGCTACGTTGGCCCCGCACCACTGTGGGAGCCGTCCGCGCTGACCGGTGCCGATGTCCTGTACGTCCACGGCTGGTCGGACTACTTTTTTCAGCACGAGCTGGCCGAGTTCTGGCACCGCGCCGGCGCCAATTTTTATGCCCTTGACTTACATCATTACGGCCGCAGCCTGCGCCCGGGCCTGGCGCCGGGGCAGGTCTCTTCCCTCACCGAGTACGACGCCGACATTGCGGCCGCGCTGTTGGCCATGGGACGCAGCGTGGTCCCCGAAGCGGCGGTTCCTTTCCCCTCCCCTGAGCCTGCCCCGGATGAGAAGTCCTTCGAGCTGGACTTCCTAGAGGAAACCCGGCACCGTCTCAGCGCCGCCTTCGACGCGCTTGCAGGGCGCGAACGCGTCGAAAAAGCCCCCGAATTCACGGGCCAACGCCCCCTGGTTTTGCTGGGCCATTCAACAGGCGGGCTCACACTGAGCTTGTGGGCCGCGCGGCACCCGGGTGCGGCATCCGCCCTCGTGCTTAACAGTCCTTGGCTGGAATTCCAGGCCAGTGAGGTGGGGCGCGCCATGGTGGCACCGCTCATCCAGGCGCGCACCAGGTTCCGGCCCATGGTTCCGCTGCCGCCTATTGACCCCGGTTTCTATACGCGGGCCGTGTCAAAGAAGTACGACGGTGAGTGGGAGTACGAGTCCGCCTGGCGCCCGGATCGTGGCTTCCCTGTGACGGCATCGTTCTTAAATGCTGTCTTTCAAGGGCAGGCGCAGGTAGCTCGTGGGCTGGGCCTGACGGTCCCGGTGCTGGTCATGCTCTCAGACAAGAGCTATTTGCAACCCAAATGGTCTTCCAGCGCGTTGTCCTCAGATGTTGTCTTGAATGTGGATGTGGTGGCCAAACGCGCCCTGGATTTGGGATCCAGCGTCACATTGCACAGGATCCAAGGCGCCTTCCATGACGTTTTCTTATCCCCCACCGAGATCCGGGATCAGGCGTACTCAGGCATGGGCCGCTGGGTAGAAGCCGCCCTGAATGCAGCCACATCGCAGCGCTGGGAGCGGCGAAGTGTGAGCTCCTTTCTCGGCATTTCCTAGTGCGCATGTGTTTGAATAATGCGCAGGAATAAAACCACGAGTCGCTTTGGGTCTCAAGGAGAGGAACACGCTTCCATGAATTCATCTATGAAGGCCATGACTTACCAGCAATACGGCGGCCCGGAGGTTTTGCAACAGGCGCCGTTGCCCATTCCTAAAGTGTCCCCCGGGGCTGTGCTGATCCGTGTCAAAGCGGCAGGGGTGAATCCGGTGGACTGGAAAATTATGGGCGGCCACCTCGATTCCCTGATGGATGTGAATTTTCCCGTGGTTCCAGGCTGGGACGTTGCCGGAATTGTGGAGGCAGTGGGCTTCGATACGCCGGAGTTCTCAGTGGGAGATGAGGTATTTTCCTATGGCCGCCGGGATACCATTCAGGGCGGGACCTTCGCCGAACTTGTGGCACTTCCAGCCGCGATCGTGGCACACAAGCCTGCAAACCTTTCTTGGGAACAGGCCGCAGCCCTCCCCTTGACCGGCCTGACAGCTCAGCGGACTCTAGATACGCTAGGCGTGACTGCGGGCCAGACGCTGTTGATCCACAACGGTTCCGGCAGTGTTGGGCGCACCGCCATCCAGCTAGCAGCCCAGGAGGGCGTGCGCGTCATCGCCACGGGCTCCGTAAAAAACCATGCCCGCCTCCGTGAACTTGGCGCCATCGCGGTGGAATACGGTTCCGGGCTAGTGGAGCGCGTGCGCGCCGAAGCGCCGGAGGGTGTAGACGCCGTGGCTGACTTTATTGGCGGCGTCCTCGAGGATACTTTGGCGTTATTGAAGGAGAACGGCCGGCACGCCTCAATTGCAGATGCGAGCGTGAGCTCCCACGGCGGGCACTACGTCTGGGTCCGCCCCGGCACGGAGGAACTAGTGCGCCTGAGCCTGCTGGTTGAGGACGGATCGCTGAGCGTAGATGTGGCGCAAACTTTTCCCATGCAGGAAGCTGCCCGCGCCTTTGAAGCCAGTATGTCCGGGCACGGCAGCGGCAAGGTGGTCCTGACCGAGTTCAGTAACTAGCCCCCGCGCCCTCCACGGCTCGTCCCGCGTTTCGGGGCACTCTGACCTCTTCCGCGCACGGGGGTGGGGCGCGGGTGTGCGCCGGGGCGGAGTGGGCTTGCGCGGCTGCACGGGTGCGGCAGCCAGGCCAAGGCGACTACGGTTAAGGAACCTCATCCCGCTGTCTGCAAGGAACCCTGTGGCCAATAAGTCCAAGAACGCCAAGAAGTCCCGTTTCGGCAATCCGGCCAAGGCCTCGGCCGACTCCGCTGCCCGGTCAACGCAACGGCCCTCGGCCGAGGCCCGGCTGGATCGGGCCATGGTGGCACTGTCGTCGGGCTATGTTGCCTGGTTGGAAGCCGAGAGCCGTCCCAATAAGTCAATCGATCTCAGCCTTGCCATCCTGGATGATTTCTTTGACATGTACCGCATCCTTGAACCGCATCCGGATCCCACCAATCTGGTGCCCGCAGCGCTGCGGGAAGTTCTGGAAGTCACCGGCCACGCGAACCCGCTGGGTGTGATGACCCTGCGCAACGGCGTCCATGATTACATCGCCTACCTGGCCGAGGCCGAGCTTTGGACGGGAACGCATGAGGATCTGATGACCAATTTTGAAGAGCTGGCGCAGACGGCAGTTCCCGGGGCTGACCCCGATGACGCGTTGGATGATGAAAGCCTGCCCGTTGAGGACTACGAGTTCGCCGAAATCTACCTCCCCACGGTCAGTGAAGAGGCGGCTGCAACAACAGCTGCCAATTCCCCACTCTGGAAGAATGTTCTGGCCCTGCTTGAGTGGATTGGCGAGGGCAAGGACCTCACGGAACACGGCACCGTGCTGGATCAGGAAGGCGCCGCTGCCACCTTGATCCATACAGGCGTAGGCGCCCTCGCCGCGGCCGCCGCGTTCACCACCCCGGCCGATCACGGCGCCGCACGGCTGGCACTTTATTGGCAATTGCTGGATGTGGCGGGGCTGGTGAGCGTGCGTGAGAGCCGTATCTCCCCCACCTCCACGCAGCTGTTGCACAGCAATGATCCCGAGATGGTGTTGCATATGCGGGATTTGATGGGCCATCTGATTTATACGGCCACCCTGGAAGGTTCAGAGGAGGGCATTTATGAGGATTGGCATCTGGAAATGGCGGATTGGCTGACCCAAGCCGCATCCGGCGCCCCTCCCGAAGCGGCCCTGCTCATCCAAGCCTTGGAGGAGCCGGATTCTGTTCATCCGGACTTGTTGGCCATTGCCCAAAACATCGCCCACTGGGCTGAGGAGGGCCTTGTCACCGTTGGCGAGTTCATTGAGGTGCCACCGGCCTGGCGTCCCGACGTTTTTGACATGCTCAAGGACGATTTCCCCATCCAGGCAGTAGGTCCGGGAGCAGAGGATCTCTGACCCAGAGTACGACGGCGGCCGGCACCTCGCCCGGACGGGGCACCGGCCGGGCGAGGTGCTTTAGCTGCGGCTGGCCTCGTTGACGCGCAACTGCAGGAGCGCCAGATCGATCAGCGGCACTGGCACACCCAACCCGGCGGCCCGGCGAGCGAAGTCGCCCACTATCTGCTCGCCCTCATGCGCCAGCCCGGCCGTCACATCCCGGTACAGCGACGAGGTGAACGTTGAGCCAGGCTCGGTAAGGAACGCGAGGTCACCCGCCTGCTGCGCTTGTGGCACCGGGTAGCCTGCTGCGGCAGAGACCGCAGCGGTCTGCGCCAGTACCGCCGCCACAAACTCCGGCCCTCCCGGCACCGCGGCAATGGACCCCACCGGTCCGCGCATGAGGCAAGTGGTGACCCCGGCAGCCACAATAAAAACCCATTTGTGCCACATGATGGCCAGCCCATTCGGCACAGCCACGGCTTCGAAGCCAGGCACGGAAATCTCGGCCAGCAGCGCCTGCACCCGTGCTGACACGGCGCCTTCCAGGGGACCGTCTTGGTCACCAATGCTCCAGCGCGCTAGCGGGTTGAGGATCGCAATGTCGCCGTCGGCGTTAATGGTGGAGACCAAATGCACCACGGAACCGATCACGGCGTCGGCACCAAACGCGGTGGCCAGCACCTCCATGTGCCCCATACCGTTTAGGAACGGCACAATGAGAGTGTCCGGCCCCACGGCCGGGGTCATGTCCACCATGGCTTGTTCCAGGCCGGGACCTTTAACGGTGACCAGGACCACGTCGAATATCTCATCAAGCGTCCCTGCCGTGAGGATACGGGGCGCACTACGGGTTTCACCTTCCGCGTCCACAATGCGCAAGCCGCGTTCCTGCAGGAATTGTGCACGTTTTTCGCGGACTAAAAAGCTCACATCCCGGCCGGCACGGGCCAACGCAGCGCCGAAGTATCCCCCAGTTGCACCGGCCCCTACTACGAGTATTTTCATGTGCCTATTTCCTTGCTGGCACGTCGTCGGTGCCTTCGGTATTCATGCCAGGTGAGCAGCACAATGAGTGCGTCAAACACTGTCAAGATGATGAGCCCGGCCGAGGGCTGCACGCTCAGCTGATAGAGCTGGTAGAGGATGAACAGGCCAAGGACGGCGATCATCCAGGGGTACGCCCACAACTTATCCATGAGTAATGCGGCCACAAGGACCACCTTTACTATGCCATGAGCCAGCAGGTAGAAAGCGGCAAAGAGGACCACATGGTCGCTGAGCCCGGAGGCGCCCCGCAGGATGTGGTTGGCAATAAAATTATCCGGGTCTTCTGTCAGTTCCGGCTGGGTGACCAGGACGGCAATCTCCTGGATTTTGGCCGGGGCTATGAAGAGCAGGAGCACGCCACCGAGCAGTTCCAGGACACCGTCCAAGCCCTTGATGATGATGCCGATGACGAAGAGCCTGTCCCACCAATCGGTCATTTTGGGTATGCGCATCATTCCTCCAGCCGCATTTCTGCTTGGAGCCTAGCACTGGGGCCTTGGCACTTGCCTAGCGGTTGCCGCGGTGCACCAGCCCTGAAAGGGCACCATGGCCAGAGCCGCAGGGTCAGAGACCATGGCCAAGGGCGAGGGCCAGAGCCGCAGGTTCAGTGCCCCATGGTTGACGAAAGCCCCTGTTGCGGCGGAAGCTAGGGAGTGGATGGCACCTGCTGCGCCTCAGTGGACAGACACCGCCCAAGTTGCACAGTCGCGGCCCGTACGGGGCGCACAAATCAGGCACCAGTCAACGGCTTTTTTGTAATTGGGGTGTTTCGTGGAACAGGTCTCGGCAGAGCTGCTCAGCACGGTCCGCAAGGTTATCGCCGTCCACCTTGCCTACAAGTCCCGGGCAGAACAGCGCGGGCGGATCCCCTCACATCCGTCGTATTTCCTCAAGGCCCCTTCCTCACTGAGCCTCAGCGGTTCGGTGGTGGAGCGGCCGGTGGGCTGTGAATTACTCGCCTTCGAGGGCGAAATCGCGCTCGTCATCGCCAAGGCAGCACGGCGGGTCAGCCCCGCAGAAGCCTGGTCCCACATTGGGCACGTCACCGCCGCGAACGATCTTGGCGTGTATGACCTCAAATATGCGGACAAGGGCTCCAACGTCCGGTCCAAGTCCGGCGATGGTTTCACACCGCTGGGTCCGGGCCTCATTCCCGCCGCCGGGCTCGATCCCCATGCCCTGCGGCTGCGCACGTGGCTTAATGGGGAACTGGTCCAGGATGACACCACCGCTGGCCTGCTCTTCTCTTTCAGCCAGATCGTGGCCGATTTATCCCGGCTCATGACCCTGGAACCCGGGGATGTCATCCTCACAGGAACCCCTGCCGGATCCTCTGTGGCCGTACCCGGAGATGTCCTTGAGGTTCAGCTCGACTCCCCCGGAACGGGTCCATCTACCGGCTTATCTACCGGCCGGCTGCGCACGTCAGTGGTGCAGGGCTCCGGGGAGTGGGCCGGCTATGGCGCGGTCCCACGCATCAGCGACGCTGACAGGGTGGACGCGTGGGGTTCTGCTGAAGCCGCCGGGCTGGCTTCCACTTCCCCTTCCACAGCTCTCAGTGCTGAACTTCAGCAGAAACTGACAAGTGTTGGCACAGCCACCCTCAGCTCACAACTGCGCAAACGCGGCTTTAACAACATCCATATTGAGGGCTTGTCCTGCACCAAAGCCGGGCTGAGGATCGCAGGAACGGCCCGAACCTTACGCTTTGTGCCCTTTCGCGAGGACTTATTCGCAGCTCACGGCGGCGGCTTCAACGCCCAAAAACGCGCCATTGACTCGCTCAATGACGGGGAGATCCTGGTCATGGAGGCCCGCGGGGACCCCACCGCGGGGACACTGGGGGATCTTCTGGCCCTGCGCGCCCAGGTCCGGGGCGCGGCGGCCATAGTGACCGATGGCGGAGTCCGGGACCTCACCGAGATCGCCGCCCTGAACATTCCCGTCTTTCATCACGGCACCCACCCGGCCGTCCTGGGCCGCCGCCACGTCCCGTGGGACACGGACCTGACCATCTCCTGCGGCGGGGCCACCGTCCAGCCGGGGGACATCATTGTAGGCGATGACACCGGCGTGCTGGTAATCCCGGCGTCGTTGGCGCAAGAGGTAGCGGACGCTGCCATCGCCCAGGAATATGAAGAGAAGTTCATTGCCGAAATGGTGGCTCAGGGCCACGGCATTCAAGGCCTGTTCCCCATGAACGCCACGTGGCGGGCCACGTTCACGGAGTGGGAGTCCAGCCACAGCGAGCAGAAAGGCGGCCTAGGATGAGCGGCCATTTCATCCCGGACGGCCTGCCCGCCCACATCCGGCACTACATTGACGGCCAATCCGTGGACTCGGTGGGCGGGGAGAGATTCCATGTGCTGGATCCGGTGACCAACGCAAACTACGCCACCGCCGCCGCCGGACAGAAAGCTGATATTGCGCTGGCCGTGACAGCCGCAACGCGTGCCTTCCGTGAGGGACCGTGGCCGCATATGAAGGCCCGGGAGCGGGCCCGGATCCTGAACAAGGTGGCAGACGCCATCGAGGACCGCGAGGACCGGCTGGCCGAGCTGGAAACCTTCGACACCGGTCTGCCCATCACCCAGGCTCGCGGCCAGGCCCGGCGCGCGGCGGAAAACTTCCGCTTCTTCGCGGATCTGGTGGTGGCCCAGTTGGACGATGCCATGAAGGTCCCCGGTGCGCAACTCAACTACGTCAACCGTAAACCGGTGGGGGTTGCCGGGCTCATCACGCCCTGGAATACGCCGTTCATGCTGGAATCCTGGAAGCTGGCGCCCGCGCTTGCCGCTGGCTGCACGGTGGTGCTCAAACCCGCCGAATTCACGCCTCTGTCAGCGTCGTTGTGGGCCGGTATCTTCGAGGAGGCGGGCCTGCCTCAGAGCGTGTTCAACCTGGTCAACGGTCTGGGCGAGGAGGCTGGGGACGCGCTGGTGAAACACCCTGGCGTGCCACTGATCTCCTTCACCGGCGAGACCACCACGGGTCAGACCATCTTCCGCAACGCAGCCACAAATCTGAAGGGGCTCTCCATGGAATTGGGCGGCAAAAGCCCGTGCGTGGTCTTTGCCGATGCAGACCTGGACGCCGCGATCGATTCCGCCCTTTTCGGTGTGTTCTCCCTCAACGGCGAGCGCTGCACGGCAGGTTCGCGGATCTTGGTGGAGCGGCCCATTTATGACGAGTTCTGTGAGAAGTTTGCTGCCCGCGCCCGGAACATTGTGGTGGGCGATCCTCACAACCCTGCCACCGAGGTGGGTGCGCTGGTGCACCCGGAGCACTACGCCAAGGTCATGAACTATGTGGAAATTGGCAAGTCCGAGGGCCGGCTGCTGGCCGGTGGTGGGCGCCCCGCGGGCCTGGACACCGGAAACTATGTGGCACCCACCGTGTTTGCCGATGTTGGCCCCGAATCGCGGATTTTCCAGGAGGAGATCTTCGGCCCCGTGGTTGCCATCACCCCCTTCGAGGACGACGCCGGGGCGCTGGCTTTGGCCAATGGCGTCAAGTATGGTTTGGCCGCCTATGTGTGGACGAACAATCTTAGGCGCGCCCACACCTTCGCCCAAGCCCTGGAAGCGGGGATGGTGTGGCTGAACAGCCACAATGCGCGGGATCTACGCACCCCTTTCGGCGGTGTGAAAGCCTCCGGGCTGGGGCACGAGGGCGGCTTCCGCTCCCTTGACTTCTATACGGACCAGCAAGCTGTGCACATCACCTTGGGCAGCGTGGACACCCCGAAGTTCGGAGCCTTGCCATGAGCGCTGCCGACCCGCAAACCCCTGCCCCGGATATTGTCCGCTGCGCCTATGTGGAACTTGTTGTCACCGATCTTGGCGCCTCCCGAGCCTTCTATGTTGACCTCCTGGGCCTGCATATCACCCGTGAGGAGCCGGGCGCACTGTACCTGCGCACTCTGGAGGAGTTCATCCACCACAACCTGGTGCTGCGTCTTGGCCCCGTGCCCGCCCTGGCTGTTGCAGCGTTCAGGGTCAGGACGCCGGCGGACGTCGATGCTGCTCAGGCGTATTACACGGCGCTGGGCTGCCGCACCGAGCGGCGGCGGGAGGGCTTCGTTGCCGGGATTGGTGACTCCGTCCGGGTGGAGGACCCTTTGGGGTTCCCGTTCGAGTTCTTCTACGAGGCCGCACACGTGGAGCGGCTGACCCGGCGCTATGACCTTGCCTCGGCCGGGGAACTGGTTCGCCTGGACCACGTCAACCTTGTCACGGCCGAGGTTGCCCGCGGCCGGGATTACTTAGAAGAGCTGGGTTTTCGGGTCTCCGAAGACATCCGGGACTCGGCCGGCACCACCTATGCGGTCTGGATGCACCGGACCCAAACCGTGCATGATATCGCTCTGACAGGCGGTGCCGGGCCACGCCTGCACCACATCGCCTTCGCAACGCATGAGAAGCACAACATCTTGCACATCTGCGACAAAATGGGCGCCCTGCGCATCTCCGCGCGGATTGAGCGCGGACCCGGCCGGCACGGGGTCTCCAACGCTTTTTACCTGTACATCCTTGACCCTGACGGACACCGCGTGGAGATTTACACGCAGGACTACTACACGGGAGATCCGGACAATCCAGTGGTTAGCTGGGATGTCCATGACAACCAGCGCCGCGATTGGTGGGGCAACCCCGTGGTTCCCTCCTGGTACACCGAGGCTTCCACCGTCCTGGACTTGGATGGCAGCCCCCGGCCGCTGCACATACTGGCCGGAGCATCCGAACAAAGCATCGCGGTTGGTGCCGACGGTTTTTCCTACACGCGCGACGACAGCGGCCGGGGCTTCAAGCTGGGAGAGCAGCTGTGAACCGTACTCACCGGCGTCCTCTTGGCCCGGCAGGGGCATATTCCCGCCGGGACTGCGCCGCGAGCGAGAAGGAGACAGCTCATGCTTGACGATGCAACGCTTACCGAGATTGCCGACGAACTCGCGGAGGCGGCACGGACTCGGGTGCCGGTCCCCCTGCTGAGCGTTCGCTATCCCGGCATGAGCGTGGAGGACGCCTACCGGGTGCAAAAGCTGTGGCGTCAGCGCGGTGAGGCTGCCGGAAGGGTCGTGGCCGGGCACAAAATTGGGTTGACTTCCCGCACCATGCAGCAGGCCACCGGTATCAGTGAACCCGATTACGGCATCATCTTTGAAGACGCCATCCTAGAAACGGGGCGTACGCTTCCCTGGCAGCAGTTCACCCACCCCAGGGTGGAAGTGGAACTCGCCTTCTTGCTCAAGGAAGATCTTGTTGGCCCTGGCATCACCCTGATCGATGTTCTGCGTGCCACCGACTACGTCACCCCAGCCCTGGAAATCCTCGATTCCCGGGTAGAGATGGAGTGGCGCACCATTGTTGACACCATCAGTGACAACGCCGCCCTCGGTGCCGTAGTGGTGGGCGGCAACCCGGTGAAACCGGACGCCATTGATCTGCCGTGGGTATCCGCCATCCTGCTCCGCAACGAGGTGGTGGAGGAGACGGGTGTTGCTGCCGGCGTGCTGGGTCACCCTGGGCGGGGCGTGGCCTGGCTGGCAAACAAGCTGGCCGTCCACGGCGAGTCACTCAGGGCCGGGGAACTGATCCTGGCAGGCTCCTTCACCCGCCCACTCTGGGTTGCCGCCGGCGATACCATCCATGCCGATTTCGGAATGCTAGGGAGAGTCACATGCCGCTTCGAATCAGCCCAGATCCTTCACTAAAGGACGCGCTCGCCGCCACCAGCAGGCCGCTGGTGGGCATGTGGGTGTGTTCCGGCAGCGCCCTAGTGGCGGAGATTTGTGCCGGGGCCGGGCTAGACGCCGTAGTGATCGACGGCGAGCACAGCCCCAACGGGCTCGAGGGAATCCTGGCCCAGTTGCAGGCGGTGCACGGCTACCCGGTCACGGCCGTGGTGCGCCCGCCGGTCAACGACACCGTAATCATTAAGCAGTATTTGGACTTGGGTGCGCAGTCGCTGCTGATCCCGATGGTCCACACCGTGGCCGAGGCCGAGGCCGCCGTGGCTGCGGTCCACTATCCTCCGCGCGGGGTACGCGGGGTGGGCTCGGCCTTGGCCCGGTCCTCGCGCTGGAACCGCATCCCTGACTATGTTCAACGCGCCGGGGATACCGTGAGCCTCATGGTACAAATTGAATCGGCCCAGGCCGTGGAGAACGTGGCTGGGATCCTGGCTGTGGACGGGGTGGACGCCATCTTCGTGGGACCGGCCGATCTCGCCGCCTCCATGGGATTGCTGGGAGCGCAGGAACACCCCATGGTGATGGCGGCCGTGGAGCAGTGCATTGCCGCGGCGAAGGCAGCCGGAAAGCCGGTGGGAGTGAACGCCTTCGCTCCGGCCACTGCCCAGTACTACATGGACGCCGGGGTGGACTTCATCCTGGTGGGCGCCGATGTCACCCTTCTGGCCCGGGGCAGCGAGGGTCTGGCCTCAGCGTTCATTCCCAAACGCGTGGGCCGCCCCTTGCTGTGAGCTCATCGGGTGCACGGCTCATCCTTTTGCGGTCGCCTCCAGAAAACGGGCTGTGCGCCTAAAATCACGAGACAGCAAAGCGATCCCGATTATCCCTACGCCGGATGCCACCACCCCTATCCATACGAACATCTCGTCCTGTCCCGCCCAGTTGAGCGTTTGGGAGGCGAACATCAACGGGTAGGCCGGCATGATGACCAGTTGTGTGGCCAAGCCCTTGAGGCGTTGAACCGCAGCAGCCCGGACCACCGGTAAGTGCTCCCGCTCCAGAGGTGCCTTCCCGGTAATCTGCGCAGTGATGTTCTTGCGTTCGCTCTCTGCCAACCGAAACAATACATCTAGGGTGTTGAGCCGAACGGCGGGTGCCACCTTCTTAGCGTTGTAGATCAATCCGCCCACGAACGCACCCAACGTGGACAGTAGAAGCCCCACGCTCAGATAGTTCGCCCAATCGCCCGCAGTTGTTCCGAAAAGCAAGATCCCGCCAGCGATTCCGAGAACCAGCAAGGCAAGGAAACCAACAGGGAAATACCGCAAGTAGTAGCTTCTGACGGCGCGCCCCAGGCAAACGTCTTCGACGCCGTCGGCCCTCTTCATGGCCCACTGCCACCGTTCATTGGACTCGGCCAAGAGATCGTCAAGTCCGCTCATCCTGTTCCTCCCCACCAGACGCTGTTTTGCCCTGCCATACCATCATCGTTGTGCCGTGCCCACAAAAGATAGGGCTTATGCTGACTCTGCCTTCTTGGGTTTCCTGGCTTTCATGGACAAGCTCGGCGTACCGTGCTGACATGTATTGATGCACGCTTCGGGACGGGACAAAAAGATCAGGGCAACTGCTGGCTTGGCCATCATTGCTTTGTCGTTCTTGTCGATGGTCATGATCTACTTGTCCGGGCTCAATCTCTGGAGCGCAATTCCACTCGCGGTTATCTACGGTCTCCAGGCGCTGTTTACGCTGGGCGCCGGCGTCTATCTTTGCAGTGGTTGGCGCAAGGCAGGAGCCTTGGAACTGATTACCGGCCGGTGGTGGCTCATTGGATTGGCCGCTTTTGGTGTGGTGGGAACGGCCGCAGTCATCTTCGGATTCTCGGCGGGCCCAGATGCACTCATCACCACAGCCCTGTGGCCCAATATGGTGGCGTTGTGGATTCTTTTGAGCTTCAGACCCATGACCGCCCGCTTCCCACGCGAGGAACAGTGGACCAGCTCGCTCTCCGGCGAAGCCGCCTGGGTCTCACTGACCGAGGCGTTCCACCAGCCGGGGTTGATTGCAACAACGGCAGGCCAGGACCTCTGGCTCAAGATCGGTAAAGATTGGGCTGGCGGGACCTGGCAGCACGAGGACGCCGCCCGCTATATGAAAGTCAGGCCTGAGATCCATTTCAGGATCGATGAAATCCGCGGCGAAACCCGTATCACCGCACACAGTGACGACAGGGCAGTGGGAGGTATGTTCGACGTGCTGAAGCTCGTGGAGGAAATGAGCAAGACTGCAGTAGAACTGGCCCAGCAGGCAACCCGCGCAAACGCGGGTGAGCACAGTTAACCGTGCGCCAGCATGATGGGGGCGAAAAATGCTGCCAGCCCTGCCGTGTCGCTCAACGGCAGCACGTTCGCCACGTACTGGTCCGGGCGGACCACTACGACGGCGCCGGAGCGGCTGATCCCGCGGGCTTCGAAAATGTCGCGTGACGGGTCCGTGGCATAGACCAGTTCGTAGTCGATGAGCCCAAAAGGGCCGGTGCGTGGCATGAACACTTCCGGAACTTGGCCCAGCTCCACACCCTCAAAGTCCTGCTGGGTAATAAGTTTTACATCAAACACGGCATCGGAGTCCCCCTCCGGTGGCGTGTACTTGAGCAGCGGCGACTCAGGACTGTGAGAGAGCCAGTGTGCCCACTCCGACAGGGCTGACTGCTCGCCAATGGCGGGTTCATCGGCGAAGGCGTAGATGCGCCACCGCCCATCGGCCCGGTGGTGGTGACCCAACTGCACCGGGTTCGCATCCGCAACCCTAACCACTGGCGCAGACTTAAAGCGCTTGCCGAGGGGAAATCCCGTGGCCAGTTCCTGATGCGTTGCTGGTGCGGTGATCATGGAGGGCTGGTACTGGGTCATGAAGCCTGCCGGGAACTCGAAGGTGCGCACATAAAAGTCCTCCAACTCGGTGGCATCCGCCATGTCCTCGGGCCGCATGGCCATCAGCTTGGACCATTCCAAATCGAAGTCAATGAGGTTCTTGGCAATGACCTGGCGCTCGGCCGAATACGTGGCCAGCAGCGACGCCGGGCTGCGCCCGGCCAACACATGCGCAATCTTCCACGCAAGGTTGAAGCCGTCCTGCATGGAGACGTTCATGCCCTGGCCCGCCTTGGCACTGTGCGTATGGCAGGCATCCCCTGTGATGAACACGCGCGGAAGGCGAGTGCCGAGCAACTCCAGGGGGACGTCGTCGAACCTGTCAGTCAGGCGGTGCCCCACCTCGTAAACGCTGGTCCAGGCCACGCTGCGCACATCCAGTGTGTAGGGGTGCAGGATCTTGTTGGCCTTGGCGATGATCGTTTCGATGCTGGTGCTGCGCACGGTGTGCGAACCGTCTTCTGGCACCTCACCCAGATCCACGTACATGCGGAACAGGGAGCCGCCCTCGCGCGGAATGAGAAGGATGTTCCCGCCATCACCGGACTGGATGGCGCATTTGGCGCGAATGTCCGGGAAATCAGTGACGGCCAGAACATCCATGACACCCCATGCGTGGTTCGCGTGGATGCTGCTGTGCTTTGCCCCAATGGATTCGCGCACGGCACTGTGCGCCCCGTCCGCACCCACCACGTACTTCGCCCGGACCACACGTTCGACGCCGGTTTGCGCACCATGGGTACCCACCAGCGTCACCGCGACCGGAAAGTCTCCATGGTCCTCGATTTTCAGGGTGCGCAACTCCCAGCCGTAGTCGGGGCGGATGCGCGCCGGGGAGTTGGCCATGACCTCAGCAAAGTAGTCCAGCACGCGGGCCTGGTTGACAATAAGGTGCGGGAATTCGCTGATCCCCGTGGTGTCATCCGGGGCGCGGGCCGCCCGGGTAATGCGGGTGTGATCAGCCGGGTCAGGTTTCCAAAACACTGTGGCAGTAATCCGGTACGCCTCGGTGATGATGCGCTCGGCGAAGCCAAACGCCTGAAACGTCTCCACGCTGCGGGCTTGGATACCGTCCGCCTGGCCAATCTCCAGGCGCCCGACGCGTCGCTCCACAATGCGGGTGTTGATGAACGGGAATGCACCAAGTGCGGCCGCAGTGATCATGCCGGCAGGTCCCGAGCCCACAATGAGCACGTCCATCTCATCCGGCAGTTCCGCCGGACGGCCAATACCCGTCCCTTCCGCGGCCTTGACGCGTGGGTTCCCGGACACGTAACCGTGCTGGTGGAATTGCATGTACTTCCTCCCTGCCTGTGTGGCGCCCGCACCTTCATCATGTGCCCCTGGGGCAGTCCAATCAAGGGGCTTTGGCGCACCCGTGGCGGCAGTCCGGTATGGAGCAGATCCTCAGCCGCGGCAAAGCAGCGTTACGGCAGCCGGGCGGCGTGGGCGGCCGCGGCCGCCAACAGCTCCGGCACTCCCGCCTCGAGCGCGGCGCCGAACCTCTCACCATCTGCCCGTTCCCCGTTCTTCCATCGCGTGTAAATGGCCTCACTGAAAATGGCTGCCTTCCACAGCGCCAGCGCCTCATACCAGGGCAATGCGGAAAGGTCCAGATTAAAATGCGCGTTGTACCGTGCCGCCATGCCCGCACGGTCCAGGTATCCCGGCAGAGCCGTCACGGGCGAAAGTTCCAGCAAGGTGGCAGTGGAGCCTGCCTGCGAGTACGTGGCACTGAGGTACCCCAGATCAGCCAATGGATCACCCACGGTGGCCATTTCCCAGTCCAGCACCGCTTTCACCTGGGCGGGACCCTGCCTGGCAAACATCAGATTTCCCAGCCGGTAGTCCCCGTGGATCACGGCATGGCGCTGGGTCTCTGGACGGTTCTCCTCCAACCACCGGGCCAGCTGCGCCACTTCGGGAAGTTCACGTGTTGCCACTAAGTCCCACAACCCCGCAAACCGCGCCACCTGACGTTTCAGGTAGCCCTCGGGGCGCCCAATCTCTGCCAGCGGACCACTAGTAGCGTCCACGGAATGCAGCTTCACCAGCATGTCTGCTGCCGCTTCGCTCGTAGCCCGGCGCTGCGCCAGCGTATCCAGGTGCGCCGGCACGGCGTCTGTAACCACCTCCCCGTCAACGAATTTCATGATGTAGAACGGCACTCCCAGCACGTTGGCATCGGCACATGTAGCCAGAATTTTCGGCACCGGAATGCCCAGCGGCGCTAGCAGCGATTGGATGCGTGCCTCACGGACCATGTCATGGGTAGAGGGCGGCAAGGGTGGGCGAGGTCCCCGGCGAAGCACCACGTGCGCCCCGCGCCGTTTAATCCTGAACGTCACGTTGGATTGCCCCTCGCCAATACGGCGGGCGTGGACTGGCCCTGTCCCGAGGTGGCAGGCATCAAGGAATTCCGCCACCCGGTCAAGGATCAGCAGTGGCGGTGACTGCGCCCTTGCCGCATCTTCAATGGTTTGCACAATATCCATCGGGACCCCCATTAGCGTTCTCCCTCGTGGCTGACAGCCGTGCCCTGGAACGGTTCTCCGCCGGCAACGGCACGGCGCCGCTCAGCGGCAGCACGGCGTGCAATGGCCCATTTATGAGTTTCCGTGGAGCCGTCATAGATCCGGAACGGGCGGACTTCATTGAGGTACTGCATCAGTGGCAACCCGTCAGAGACGCCGTCTCCGCCGCACAACTGCACCGCCCTGTCCATGACCCGGTACACCGCCTCGGAGCAGTGCACTTTGGCCACTGAGGAGAGTGCCGAACCCGCCTTCGCATCTACGGCAAGCAGGCGCGCACACTTGGCGATGATGGCGTCAGAGGTCTCAATGTCCATCACGGACTGCGCAATCATGTCCTGCGCAATGCCCAGCTGGGCAAGGTGCGCACCGAATATCTCCCTGGTATTGGCGCGGTCAAGCATGATGTCCATGGCTCGCCGGGCCAAGCCCAGCCAACGCATGCAGTGGGTCAGCCGGGCAGGGCCCAACCGCACCTGGGCGTATTGGAAGCCAAGGCCCGCTTCCCCGAGGACACCGGAGTCCGGGACTAGAACGTCCTCAAAGTGGAGATGGGAATGCCCGCCAGGGAGGTAGGTGTCCATGGTGTGGATGGGGGCGCCAAGCCGTACGCCGGGAGTGTCCATGGGCACCAGGAACATTGAGGCACCTGTGCTGGCCCCGTGCGCACCGTCAGCTGCGTCTGCGTCCGTGCGCGCCATGACAATGGCGAACCCGGCGAGCGTAGCACCACTGGTGAAGCGCTTGTGCCCGTTGATCCGCCAGCGGTTGCCGTCCCGCACAGCCGTGGTGGCTAGTGCTGCGGGATCGGACCCGGCGCCGGGGTGTGGCTCCGTCATGGCAAAGCAGGAGCTGATGTCTCCGGCGGCCAGCGGGGCTAGGAAACGCCGTTTCTGCTCCGCTGTGCCGATCAGGTTCAACATGTGCATATTGCCCTCATCCGGTGCCATGGCGTTAAGCACCGCCGGACCGATAGGTGAGTAACCGGCTTCCTGAAACACCGGTGACCAGTGCTCCACGGCCAGTCCCTGCCCACCGAATTCCACCGGTACGTGCGGGGCGAAAACCCGGGCCGCCCGGGCAGCAGCCGCTAAGTCACGGCGCACCGAAACGTTTAGTGCCTGCCCCGGCCGGGGTTCGGCAGGGATCACCGTTTCACGGATGAATTGACGCGTGCGTGCCCGGAGATTTTCCACGGCCTCCGGGTATTGCCCCTCTGGTGGTGTACTGTTCATGATCAGCCCAACCCTCCCGCATTGCCCAAACCGCCATCAAGAATCAGGACCTGTCCCGTCACCCAGCTTGCGTCACAGGAGGCGAGAAAGGCCACGGCGGAGGCAACGTCGCTAGGCTCGCCCAACCGGTCCAGCGGGTAGGAGGCCGCCACTGCCGCTTCACGCCCCTCATAGAGCGCACCCGCAAAACGGGTTTTTACCACGGCCGGCGCCACGGCATTAACCCGGATTTCCGGTGCCAGTTCCATGGACAGTGTGCGGGTCAGGTGTGAAACGGCGGCCTTGCTCACCCCATACAGGCCCAGGCCGGGGGCGGGAACGTTGGCGCTGATGGAGGACACGTTCACCACGGTCCCGCGCCGCACCTTGAACTTGAGCCCAGGATGCGCCAGCACGGCCTGCGTCCAGGCGAGGGTGCCCCACACGTTAACCTCAAAAATTTTGCGCCCCGCGTCCAGCTCCGCGGTTTCCAGAGGCCCGTAGACGGGGTTGATGCCGGCGTTGTTGACCAGCACATCCAGCCCGCCAAAGTGATGTTCGGCTGTGGCCAGCACCTCTGCGCGGTGCTCCGGGTCATCGGCATGCCCGGCCACGGCGAGGGCGTTCGCACCGAGGCTGGCAACTGCCTCATCCAACGCATCCTGGCGCCTGGCCGTGATGAGGACGCGGGCCCCCTCCTCCACCAGCCTCCGGGCAATGGCCAGCCCTATCCCCCGGCTGGCGCCGGTGACGATGGCATTCTTGCCAAGAAATCGCTGGGCCGGGTTCGGGGTTGAGTGCGTGCCATCTAATGCCATGGGATCCTCTTTTTCCGTTGCCATCGCGCCTACTCGGCGGTAGCTATTGCCAGCATGCTGTGGAATGCGGCAACGGTCAAGGGAATGCTGGAAACCGCTAGTGTGCGGCGGCCCGGGTTTCTGCACCTTCACCCCACGGCTGCCCCACTCTCTCGTTGAGCAGCCTTCAGTTGCTCAGCCCTTCTCGCGGAGGGCCTTGCCATGCGCGGCTGCAGCAACTTCCGAAACGTGCACCTGCTCGGGTGTGCGCCCGTCACGGTTCAGCGGCGGGCAAAGCTCGGCGCGCATTGCTTCCTCAAGATCGGCAAGGGGTGCAGCGTCCGGGAGTACGCAAAACTGCACGCTCAGGTTTTGCGTCATCCAGACGCTCAACACTTCTTCATCTACATCGGTCAGGCGCGGGTGTGCGGAGCGCCCATGCCACTGGGCCTGAAGTCCCAGCAATGCCGCCAGGGAACGGCGGAAAGTGGATTTTGACGTTTGAATATCGTGGTGTTTTGCCCTGCCCTTGAGGTTCGTGGCCTTGCCCACGTAGAGCAGGTCACCGCGTTTGAGCGGGGTCAGCTCCGCCGGCCAATTCATGTCCTTGGGCAGGCCTCCGCTCAGGTAGTACTTATAAAGGCCGGGGGCAAAAGGCATCGCCTGCCATGCGCTTTTTGCGGGGGCGGTTGCAGTCCATTTGAGTTCGCTCATCCGTTGACTTTACGGCATGGAGCCTGTGGCGTCCTGCCGTTGAGCCCTGGCAGAGCGCCAAGAAACCCGCTCGGCAATAGGGGCTGCCACCTTCGTCTCCTCCAATACCAAGAGCCCCGGCTGGGCGCGCAACCACGCGGCATTCAAGCCCGTGACGTCTTCGGACTCGAAGAGGTCTTCAAACTCCACATCCAACCGCTCCATGGCGCCAAGCCCTTCGCGGACGTAGGCATCAAGGTCTCCGCGGCGCATTCGTGGCAATGTCCGCTGGAGTCAACAGTGCCCGGAACATGTCATTGACAACACAAAACGTTGTCTGCGATCACGTCTTCATTGTTCCCGGCGGCACCTGCGGCACTCAGCACAACGGGGATGTGGCGTGTAGTCATGGACGTTCCTTAGCTCTTCGGATGCGGTTGGCCCTTCCACGCGAGCACAGGAGTTGACTTCACCCCTGTGCTCGCGTGAACGCCAGGGAAAAACCGGGGAACGTTTCACGCCATGACCCGGCCATGACCTGCGGCCTCTTTTACCGGCCTTCGTGCGCTGCCAAGAACCTGTACACCTCTGTCTCGTCCACTCCGGGGAAGGCGCCCTGGGGCATAGCCGCCAAAAGGTGCGAGTTGGCGCGGGTTGAGGGCCAGGCATGCCCTGCCCACTGGGCCGAAAGCTCGGTGGGTGGGCGCCGGCAGCAGTCAGGATCCGGGCAGCGGGATGCCGAACGCTCCGTGGTGTCCCGGCCCCGGAACCATTTAACGTGCTCATAAGGTACCCCAATACTGAGCGAATACTCTCCCGAGGAATGGCGTTCAGTGCGGGCAGTGCACCAGTACGTCCCAACGGCCGTGTCCGTGTATTGGTTGAACGCACGGAACTTATCCGGCACTTCAAAGACGGCCCGGGAGGTCCAGTACCGGCACACGGCCTGGCCTTCGATGGCGCCGGTGTGATCGGCAGGGAAGTTCACGCCGTCGTTCTCGTAGGCTTTGTGGATGATCCCTGACTCATGCACCTTCTGAAAGTGTGTGGTGATGCCCAGGTGCTCGGTGGCCAGGTTGGTGAAGCGGTGCGCGGCCGTTTCATAGGAGACGGCGAAGGCGTCACGGATGTCCTCAATGGCAAGCTCCTTCGCCATCTTGGCTGTCTTGAGGAAGTCCACTGTGGCCCGCTCCGGCATGAGCAAGGAAGCCGCAAAGTAGTTGGTGTACACGCGTTGGCGCAGGAAGTCAGCGTAGTCGCGGGGGGTCTGGTGCCCCAGCACATAGTGACCCAGCGCTTGCAGCAGTACCGAACGCGGATCGTGGTCGGAGCGCTGCCCGTGAGTGAGATAAATTCGGCGATTCTTCAAATCCGTCACAGACCGGGTGGAATGCGGCAGATCCCCCACATAATGCAGGTCAAATCCGAGGTGTTCGGCCACGTCCGCAGCAACGTGGTGGGACAGTGGCCCACGGTCATGCCCCACCGCCGCCAGTAGATCCTGGGCCTGGCGTTCAATCTCCGGATAGTAGTTGTTGCGTTCACGCATTTCCTGGCGTAGTTCGTTGTTCGCCCGGCGGGCCTCCTCCGGCGTAGCGGACTGTTCATCCAGCCGCCGTTCCAACTCGTGTTGCAAACCCACTAAAGATTCAAGGACTTCGGTGGAAAGCCGTGAGCTGACGCGGACTGTGGGCAGCCCCAGCGATTGGTACAGCGGCCCGCGCTGCGCCCGTTCCAGCTCAATTTCCAGTGCCGCGCGCCGGCTGGGCGGCTCGTTGCCCAGCAGCTGATCAAGCCCTACGCCGAGCGCCCCGGACAGCGCCTGCAGCAGCCCCAGTTTGGGCTCCCGTTTGCCGTTTTCAATCAAGGAAAGCTGCGACGGCGCGGCCCCCACTTTCACCCCGAGATCATCCAGGGTCATGCCCTGGGCCTTACGCAGGTGCCGCACCCGGCGCCCTAAGGAAATGATGTCCAATTCTCCTTGCGCAGCAGCTTTCTTACCGCGCCGGGCAGATGCCTCACCTGTGTTCCATCCCACATTCGTCATTTCTTGACAATACGCGAAGAAACGCGTTTCTTTCCATCAATTACCTCTAGTAACCCCTTGAAAAGCGCTGAATAGTAGAAATCACGAAGAAGAACGCAGCTTCAACCAGCTCACCCACCCCGGTGATCGAGCTTGTCGAGATCCACAATAACAAGGAGCTTCCACCATGAGCGCAGCATTTGAACCCGCCACCACGCCGGAGCAGAACCGCACCGAGGCAGCCGCAGCCCTCGAGCTCGAGTGGGCAGCCAACCCCCGCTGGAACGGTGTGGAACGCTCATTCAGCGCCGCGGACGTCATCAAGCTCCGCGGCCGGGTCCAAGAGGAACACACCCTGGCCCGCCGCGGCTCCGAGAAGCTGTGGGACCAACTGACAAACGCCGCACCTGGCGGCTACACCAACGCACTGGGCGCCCTCACCGGCAACCAGGCGGTTCAGCAGGTCAAGGCCGGCTTGAAAGCCATTTACCTGTCCGGCTGGCAGGTTGCCGCGGATGCCAACTCCAACGGCAACACCTACCCGGACCAGTCGCTGTACCCGGTAGATTCGGTGCCCAAGGTAGTTCGCCGCATCAACAATGCGCTCCTGCGTTCAGACCAGATTGAGTTCTCAGAAGGAATCCAGAGCGTTGAGGATTGGCTGGTGCCGATTGTGGCCGATGCCGAGGCCGGCTTTGGTGGCCCCCTCAACGCCTACGAACTCATGAAGTCCATGATCACCTCCGGTGCGGCCGGTGTGCACTGGGAAGATCAGCTTGCCAGCGAGAAGAAGTGCGGGCACTTGGGCGGTAAGGTGTTGATCCCCACGGCCCAGCATGTCCGCACGTTGAACGCGGCAAGGCTCGCGGCCGACGTCGCCGGCGTCCCCTCGGTAATTATTGCCCGTACCGACGCCGAGGCCGCCACCTTGATCACCTCGGATGTGGATGAGCGCGATCGCCCCTTTCTCACCGGCGAGCGCACGGCGGAAGGTTTCTACCATGTGCGCAACGGGCTCGAGCCTTCCATTGCCAGGGCACGCGCCTACGCCCCTCACTCAGACCTCATCTGGATGGAGACCGGAACACCTGACCTTGAGCATGCAAAGAAGTTTGCTGAGGGCGTCAAGTCCGAATTCCCGGACCAGATGCTTGCCTACAACTGCTCACCGTCATTCAACTGGAAAAAGCATTTGGATGACGCAACTATCGCTAAGTTCCAACGGGAGCTTGGCGCTATGGGATACACCTTCCAGTTCATCACCTTGGCTGGTTTCCACTCCCTGAACTACTCGATGTTTGATCTTGCCCATGGCTACGCCCGTAACGGCATGAGTTCCTACGTCGAACTGCAGGAGCGAGAATTCGACTCCGAATCCCGCGGCTACACCGCAACCAAACACCAGCGCGAAGTGGGCACAGGCTACTTCGATGCGGTGGCGACCGCCCTGAACCCAAACAGCGGCACCCTCGCTTTGGCAGGCTCCACAGAAGCCGAGCAGTTCCACTAACAACTCTTTCCCGCTGGGTGGGACTGCTGGCCGCTTCTTGTTGAGACTCACGTTGCAACAAGAGGCGGCTCGCAGTCCCGTCACCGGCACTTTCAGACTTGGAGCAAGCCCCATGAACTCAACGAACAGCCTGAACGGAATCACGTTCAACGGCATCACCATGACCGCACCGCCCATCTACCGCCAGGAAGAAATCCTGACTCCTGAGGCACTGGATTTCATTGCTGCACTAAACCGCACCACGACGGCGCGGCGCACCGAATTGCTGGCAGCCCGCCGCACTCGCCGCTCCCAGATCCTCAGTGGCACTGATCCGCGCTACCTGCGCGAAACGTCCGCCATCCGGGAAGATCCCCGCTGGCGCGTTGCTCCCCCTGCCCCGGGCTTGGAGGATCGCCGCGTGGAAATCACCGGCCCTGTTGACCGCAAGATGACCATCAATGCGCTGAACTCCGGGGCGAAGGTCTGGCTGGCTGATATGGAAGACTCCTCCACACCCACCTGGGGCAATGTGATCCGCGGCCAGCTGAACTTGATTGACGCACTGGAGCGCCGCATCGACTTCACCAGCCCCGAAGGCAAAGAATACAAACTGGCGCCGGCGGAGGAACTCCCCACTATTGTTGTCCGTCCCCGCGGCTGGCACTTGCCGGAGAAGCACCTGCTGATCAACTCCAAGCCCATGGCCGGCGGCATCGTCGACTTTGGCCTGTATTTCTTCCACAATGCCCGCCGGCTGATCGCTCAGGGCAAGGGACCGTACTTTTACCTGCCGAAGATTGAAAATCACCAGGAGGCCCGTCTCTGGAATGACATCTTCATCCAGGCGCAGGACCTGCTCGGCATCCCCCAGGGCACCATCCGTGCCACGGTGCTGATCGAGACCATTACGGCCGCGTTCGAAATGGAGGAGATCCTCTACGAACTCCGCGACCACGCCGCTGGCCTGAACGCCGGCCGGTGGGACTACCTGTTCTCAGTCATCAAGAACTTCCGCACCCGCGGCCCGCGCTTTGTGCTTCCGGACCGCAACCAGATCACCATGACCGCACCCTTCATGCGCGCCTACACCGAACAACTGGTCCGCGCCTGCCACACCCGTGGCGCTATGGCGATCGGCGGCATGGCAGCCTTTGTGCCCAACCGTCGCGATCCGGAGGCCAACGCCAACGCCATGGAGAAGGTCCGTGCAGACAAGACCCGGGAAGCCAACGACGGCTTTGACGGTTCCTGGGTGGCCCACCCTGACCTGGTTCCCGTAGCCATGGAGGTCTTTGACGAGGTGCTTGGCTGGAACCCGAACCAGATTATTCGCACCCGTGAGGATGTTCTCCTCGATGACCGTGCACTGCTGAACGTGGCCGGCACGGAAGGCAAGATCACCGAGCAGGGCATTCGTGACAACATCTGGGTGGGTATCCAGTACATCGAGTCCTGGCTGCGCGGCCATGGTGCTGTGGCCTTGAACAACCTCATGGAGGACGCCGCCACCGCGGAAATCTCCCGTTCCCAGATCTGGCAGTGGATCCACAGCCAGGCCATCACGGACACAGGCGAACTCATCACCTATGACTGGGTCAAGGAAATGCTCGACGAGGAGTTCGCACGGCTCCCCCGATTTGATAAGGACCGGTTCGATGACGCACTGGAAATCTTCACCGATGTAGCCATGGGCGAAGAGTTCCCGGCCTTCCTGACTACCTCCGCCTACGCCAACTACCTGCACGCGCACGCCGAAGTGCCCGAACAGCAGTTGATCGCGGCCTAAGTTTGACAGCTCTCGCCGAACGCGACGCCACTGCACACCCGAGATCCGGGTCTCGGCGAGAGTGTCATTACCATCACCGAACGTACAGTTGATGCCCTGTTCCCACAGGCATCAACTGTACGTTCGGCGTTTAACGGGGCGTTTGCGGGGTGGGGCGGGCGGGGAATAAGCGCCGAACGGGGCATGTTAGCCACAGTATGAAGATTGAGATCTGGTCCGATGTGGCCTGCCCCTGGTGCTACATCGGCAAGCGCCGTTTTGAAACCGCTCTGAGCGGCTTTGCCCACAAGGATTCCGTGGAAGTGACGTGGAAGAGTTTTCAGCTGGATCCCACCCTTCCCGAGCACTACGACGGCACCGAGCTGGAGTACCTTGTGGAGCGCAAGGGCATGGACCGCGGACAATTGCTGGGCATGCTGGGCCACGTCACGCAGGCTGCCCAGGGAGTGGGGCTGGACTTTAAGTTCGATAACGTGGTGGTCGCCAATAGTTTCCGCGCCCACGAGCTGCTCCACCTGGCCAAGTCCCACGGATTGGGCGACGCCGTCAAGGAAGCCCTGCTCTCAGCCCACTTTGAGCACGGCGTGGATATTGGCAACCGAGAAGCCCTCGTTGCGATCGGCACCAAGGCGGGGCTGTCCGCCGTCGAAATCAATGATGCTCTGGGGAGTTCGCAATACGCAGACGCCGTCCGCAACGACATTGCCGAGGCCCGCGCGGTTGGCGTCCAGGGTGTTCCGTTCTTCGTCATCGACCGGAAGTACGGCATCTCCGGCGCTCAGCCTTCCGAGGTGTTCGGCCAGGCTCTGGAGCAGGCTTGGCAGGAAGCCAACCCGCTGACCATGGTTTCGGCCACCGGTGGAGAAGACGCGCAGGCCTGCGGCCCGGACGGCTGCGCCATCTAGGCTCTCCGGCCTTCCGAGCAGGTGGGCCCGAAGCAGGTGAAATACCATAAGGATCCCCAGCGCTGTGCTGGCCCTTGTGGCTGGGTTGGCTGGCGGTTGGCCCGGCAGTGCCTTGGCCCGGCCCGCAGCCACGGCCGCTGCTCTGGTGGGTGGCTTCGATGCCACCGCCGTGGCACGGGCGGTACTGAGGGGTGAGCGCCGTTCCCCTGCCGCCGTTGGTTGCCAAAGAGCTCGGGGTGGCCGACGCCCTGTACTTGCAGGCTGAGGTGCCCGGCGGTCCCGCTGCCCTGGCCGGACTGCGAACAAGCGACGTCGTGGCGCTACTGGATAATCGCCCCGCCACCAGCACCGCGACACTCGGCGCCCTGCCCTGACACGGAGCCCCTCTGCTCCCCTAGATTCGTGACGGCGTGCCAAGACTGACGGCAACAGATAGGCGGTGGTGCGCGCTCTGGAGGCCATTTACCACCGCCCAGCGTCTGGACTGAACTGGGACCCCTCCCACTTCATGTGGCAGGGCATTGATCCGGTTTCCTTCATCTGGGACTTCAAGGACCGGATCTACCATGTTGATTGCAAGGATACGAAGCTGCGTCCCACGGGCCGCAACACGGTCATGGGCTCGCATTTGCCATGGGGAGATCCGCGCCGCGGCTGCGACTTCGTTTCGGCTGGCCGGGGAGATGTGCCGTGGGAATCCTCCTTCCGCGCACTGAGCGCCATCGGATACCACGGCCCCATCTCCATCGAGTGGGAAGACGCCGGAATGGACCGTCTGCAAGGCGCACCCGAGGCCCTCGCAGCACTGAAGAAGTTCGACTTCGCCCCGTCCACGCAGTCTTTTGACGCTGCGTTCAGCAACCAGGACTAGCCCTACCGATGGCGTTTTGGGGTATCTGACGAGTTCTGACACCGATCCCGCTTTCTGATCCCGGAAATCCGGGATCAGAAAGCGGGATCGGTTTCATTTTTCGTGGGACAGGCTCACGGATAGAGTGGATTCCATCATGAGCATTCCAAAGTCAGCACCCGCCTCAGTGCGCATTGACGCCTGGCTGTGGTCCATCCGCGCCTACAAGACCCGGTCCATGGCCACTGCCGCCTGCCGCGCCGGCCATGTGAAACTCAATGACGTGAACGCCAAGGCTGCTCACACGGTGGTCCCCGGCGACACCGTCCGAGTCCGCCAGCCCGGCTATGACCGGATCCTGGAAGTTCGCCTGTTGATCAAAAAACGCGTTGGTCCCGAAGCGGCCTCGCACTGCTTCACCGACCACACTCCCCCGCGCCCGGTCCTGCCAGCGCTGGGCTTGCCCCAGCGCGATCGGGGCACTGGCCGGCCCACTAAGAAGGACCGCCGAGACATGGACAAACTTCGCGGAGAATGACTCCAAAGCGGGCGCTGAGTGAACCTACCGAACGCAAGGGCCGCCGTCGTACTTGAAAAAGTACGACGGCGGCCCTCAAGTTTTGCGGCCAGCGGCAGTTAGCCGGGAATCTGAACTCGGGCAACCTGCTGCATCAGCGGATCCGAGATGCCAATGCTCGCTGCACCCGGAGCAATGTCGAAGGCAACAAAGCCGCGTGATTTATCTCCAGCAGGCACGTCGCCAGCAGGCAACTGATCGTCGGCGAAGAACTGAAAGTCGCCCTTGCGGCCGTCGTCAGTCTTTACGGAGAAATACAGCGGATTGGCGGAGGTGGTTCCAGACTCGGTCTCCCACAGCACATCCAGCAGCAGGTACTCGCCATTTTTGGCCTCGGTGGCGAGCACGTTCGTGCTGACAACATCTGTGCGCACCGCCGAGACAATGGTGATCCTAGCAACGTTGCCATTGCCCATCTTTACCGTGAAGGGGACGCCAACAGTAGGCTCCGCTTCTTGGGCTGGCGCCTCCGGGGCTGGAGCGTCAGCGGCAGGATCTACCGCAGGTGCCTCAACAGGGGCATCGACCTTGGGAGCCGTGATCACAGTATTCTTCAAGGCGTCGGGGGCTGCTGAGGATCCGCCCGCTGCGCCACCTCCGGACACCGAACCAATCACCAACAAGACGGCGGTGACTATCCAGGCCACAACCTTGTGCTTGTCATATCCCGCCAGCAGTCGTCCCTGCTTGTCCCGCTGCTTTCCAGCCAGTGTGATGATGAGATCCACCAATACCCATATGCCCGCGCCGCCGAGGGTAACGAGTTTGAGGATGCCGGTGCCCACCTTGCCCAGGTAGAACCGGTCAACTCCGAAAATCCCCAGGAACAAGGCAAAGAGCCAGGTGGCAATGAAGGATTTGGTCCCTACTCCGGCGCCCTGCGGCTCCGTTGCAAAGGGCGCTGACGGTGCCTTGGTGTACATGTCGTTCGTCAATTTAGGTGTCCTTGTCTGTGGCACTGCGGTCCATGGTGGCCGCGAGTGAAAGTGATGATGAACCGGGATTACCCGGGGAACTACTGTTTGGTCCAGCTACCACAGCGGCTCGATTTAAAGTCCTGGCCGGCGCTGATGGTCACCGACGGGCGGCCCCCTCCCGGGATGTCGTTGTCCACAATGTCCGAGCCGTTGCTCCCACTGGTCAGGATCGCCCAGTAGCACGAGGAGCCAACGTCGGCTGTGGCAATGTAGGTGCCCGGCTCAATGTCACGTCCCACTGTCCGGGTTCCATCGCCAAAGGTGTTCTTGGCCTTCGCCGCTTCGGCTCCACTCACTGTGGTTTCACGCTTCTTGAGCGCAGCTTCTGCCTCGGAGTTCTTCTTCTCCGTCTCAGTCGCGGCCTTCTCCCGGCTCACAACCGCCGATTCACGAGACTCAATATCCCCTTTGAGCTTGAGGTGAAGCTCCTCCAAGGTGGCGTAGTCCGTCTGCAGCAACCGAATTTTCTGGTCCACACCGGCCTTGCTTTCTTGCAATGCCACGTACGCCGAGCTCTTGCTGGGGTCCGGCAGTGTTGTCCCGAAGAACGTCCCCGCCCCAAGAAGTACCGCGCCGGCCACTGCACTTACCAGCACCTTGGCCTTCAACGTGCGCTTTGTACCGGCCTTCGGCTTCGAAGACGGCACCTGCGCAGCATTGGCTCTTGGAGCTTCTGAGACCACTTGGTCGTTTTGCTGCTCAGGCTTCATAGCCGTCTTCCTCATTCCGTGTTGGAGTTCCTTGTTCATCAGGCACATCAGTGGCAGCGCCGGCTGCCGTTGGGACTGGCCGGAGGGCGTTCACCAACGGAGGGCTAACAAACAACTGACCGTCCGCCAGCCCCAGGACTTGGCCCGTGCTGCTGTATATCAACCGCCGTCTGGCTTTTCCTGCATCGGCGTTTTTGCTGCCCATGATGTGCTTCCCCCAAATGGTGAATGGTGCTCGTTGCTGTCAGGAATACGCTAAGCCGTCGTGAGAAAATTACTGAGGATCGTTCTGATAAGAGGACTTATCAACAAGTTGTAAACAGACTGTGGATTACGGCATAGGCTGTATTTGCACCTGCCACACAGACATGAAAGGAGGGCGCATGCACCAGCAACCCGCACCCCTGCGCATCTCCTTGGCTGAAATTGCAGAGCTGACCCGGGTGCAGCGTCCTGTGGTCTCCATGTGGCGCAGTCGCAGCAAGGGCACCGAGAATCCCTTCCCGGAGCCAGCTAACGTGCACCGCGGTCAGCAGCTATTTGACGCCGCTGAAGTCATGACCTGGCTTGAGACAACTCATCACGGCAACAATCCACAGGCCCCCGCGGACATGGCCGCCTATGCCCGCGCAGATTCGGCCCGGACGGATCCGGAAGCAGCGTTTGCCTCACTGAGCGCACTTGTCACGCTGCGCTACTTAACGGGCCAGCCACTGAACGGTCTGGACCACGATGACTTGTTGGATGCTGCGGATGATCATGATCCGGACAACGTCTTTCTATACTCAGAAATCGAAGCCCTGGGCTCCACGGCAATGCAGCAGGGCGCACATGCTGACGGATTAGTGGACGCCGCCTACTCCCCTGCTGCCGCCTTCGAGCATCTGCTGGGCGAACGCTTCCGCGCCGGTCTGCGGGACCATGCTGATACGGCCTTAGCGGATCCGGCCATTGAGCTGGCAGCCCGCTGCGCCGTGGAACTTGGTACGGCCATCGGCGCCAGGCACCCAATATTTGTGGATCCCACTCCCGGCAGCAGTGACTTGTTGGTGGCCGTGGCCGGGCTATTGCCGGAGGACGCCGATCCAACCTTCATCACACCCAACGCGCCCGGCCAGGCACCCCGGACAGCACTGTGCCGCCTGTTGGTCCACGGCGTTCACCGCGAGTGCCTCGAGGTCACCGGTTCCGGACAGTTCTCCGTGCAGGATCCGGCCGTGCATGTGGCGGCGTACCCTTCCGCGGGCGCCCCGGACATGGCCGCGGCAGACATTCTCGCCAGCATCGAAAACACTGTGTTGCAGATGGATGACCGCCAGCGCGGCGTCATCATGGCCCCCGCCACGGTGCTCACCGATGCTTTAACTGAACCGGCTGCCGCCGTGCGCTCGGACCTGCTCCGCTCGGGCCGGGTGCGCGCCATTGTCAGGCTGCCCGCAGGCCTGGTCCCGGCCAAGACCCGCCAGTCGCTGGCCCTCTGGATGCTTGGGCCGGCTCTTGCTGCCGTGCCGATTGCCGAGCGTTGGACCATGGTGGCCGATCTGTCCGGGACTACCTTGAGCCGGGTGGTGGTGCAGGATCTGGTGAGCGATCTTGCCGTGTCCATGGATTCGGCGGCAGTGATCCGCGCCCACTCCATGCGCTTTGCACACCTTGTCCCCACCTCACGCCTGCTGGCCATGCGTGGTGCGCTGGTAAGGCCCGCAACCGAGCGGAGCACATCTCATCCTGCCGAGCAGGCCGTGCGTGCCGATCAGCTCATTGCACTGCTCAATGGTGCTGATACCACGCCCGCGCCCCTGCCCATTGGGCTGACGCTAGGCCAGGGCACCGGTGCCACGGCCACGGTGCAGCAGTTGCTGGACAAGGACCATCTGAAGTATCAAACCGGCGCCCGGCTGGATCCCAATTTGTCCCTAACGGACGACGCCGGCCCCCGCGTTTTGGGGCTGCCGGAACTTGGGCTCGCGGAGCCTTTGGGACGGGCGCAGCCGTCGGGACTGCCCGAGGCTGTGGGAGGGGCGGGTGTGCGCGAACGCCGCATCCAGCGGCTGGTATTGGCCAGGACTCACCCCAATGCGCGGCTGACCGAACCAGGTGATGTCGTCTTTGCCACAACTCCCACGCCGGCGGCGATGGTGGACGCAGAAGGAGGGGCCGTCGTCGAATATCCGGCTAGGGTGCTTCGGGTCAGCGCCATGGATCCCGGCGGGCTTATGCCGGAACTCTTGGCAGCCGATATCAATGGTGCCGCATCCAAGGAATGGCGGAGTTGGTCTCTTCGCCTCATTCCGCATAGCACCGTACAGGCGCTGCGCCCCGTGCTATTACTGCTTGAAACCGAGCAGGCTGCCGTTCAGCTCAGGCTCCAGCGGCTCAATGAACTCACCACACTCATCCGTGACGGCGTCAGCGCCGGCGGGATGGTTGTGGACGCTAACATCGTTTTAACGTAAAGGAAGTATGGCCCATGCCCCCGAAGAAGAATGTGGACGCCGCCCCGTCCACCATGAAGGAACTCAAGGACACTCTGTGGAAGGCCGCGGATAAGCTGCGCGGCTCCATGGATGCCTCGCAGTACAAGGACGTGATTCTGGGGCTCGTGTTCCTGAAGTATGTTTCGGATGCCTTTGATGAGCGCCGTGAGCAGATCTCCTCCGAGCTGACGGCCGAGGGCCTGAACGAGGAGCAGATCGGCCAGCTCATTGACGATATTGATGAGTACACCGGCCGTGGCGTGTTTTGGGTTCCGGCCCGTGCACGCTGGACCTACTTGGCACAGAATGCCAAGGGCACACCGGCTTCGATGGATTCGCATGCCAAAAGCATCGGCGAGCTGATTGACGACGCCATGGCGGACGTGATGGGCACCAACCCGTCGTTGGCTGCCACGCTTCCCATGATCTTCAACAAGGACAACATCGACCAGCGCCGACTGGGCGAACTGCTGGATCTGTTCAACTCGGCCAAGTTCACCGGCCAGGGCGCCACGAAGGCCCGCGATCTTCTGGGCGAGGTGTACGAATACTTCCTGGAGAAGTTTGCCCGCGCAGAAGGCAAGCGCGGCGGCGAGTTCTACACCCCGGCCGGTGTGGTGCGCGTTTTGGTTGAGGTGCTGCGCCCGGATCACGGCCGCGTGTACGATCCCGCGTGTGGTTCCGGCGGCATGTTTGTCCAGGCCGAGAAGTTCCTGGAAGCCCACAACAAGGAGGGCTCGGAGATTTCCGTCTACGGCCAGGAGCTCAATGAGCGTACCTGGCGGATGGCGAAAATGAACCTGGCCATCCACGGGCTCAACGGCAACTTGGCCTCGCGGTGGGGCGACACCTTTGCCCGCGACCAGCACCCGGACATGCAGGCCGATTTCATCATGGCCAACCCGCCGTTCAACATCAAGGACTGGGCACGTTCGGAGTCCGACCCGCGCTGGAAGTACGGCGTTCCACCGGCTGGGAACGCGAACTATGCGTGGATCCAGCACATCATTTCCAAGCTGGCCCCCGGCGGTACGGCCGGTGTAGTCATGGCGAATGGTTCCATGTCGTCCAACTCTGGCGGTGAGGGTGAGATCCGTGCGCAGCTGGTAGAGGCGGACCTGGTTTCCTGCATGATTGCCCTGCCCACCCAGCTGTTCCGTTCCACCGGCATCCCGGTGTGCACGTGGTTCTTCGCCAAGGACAAGAGCGCCGGTCCTGCCGGGTCTGTGGACCGGACCGGGCAGGTGCTGTTCATCGACGCCCGGAACCTGGGCCACATGGTGGATCGGGCCGAGCGTGCGCTCTCTGATGAGGACATCGCTCGCATTGCGGGAACGTTCCACGCCTGGCGCGGCACCACTGCTGATGCTGGCACGTACGACGACGAAGCCGGCTTCTGCAAGTCCGCCACCCTCGCCGAAATCAAGGCTGCCGACTATGCACTGACCCCGGGGCGCTACGTTGGCGCCGCCGAAGTAGAGGACGACGGCGAAGCGATCGAAGAGAAAATCGCCCGGCTGTCTGCGGAGTTGTTTACCCAGTTCGACGAGTCTTCACGGCTGGCGGCTGTAGTGCGCGACCAGTTGGGGAGGGTTTCATGAACGAGTGGCCAATCTCAACTGTCGGTTTCGTATCTACGCGCGTGACCAAAGGCACGACCCCGAAAGTGGGGGGCTACACAACTGGCGGTGTTTCATTCGTCAAAGTTGAATCAATCACAAGTGAGGGGCAATTCGTTCCCTCGAAATTGGCCTACATCAACGATGAAACGAATCAGTTCCTGGCACGGTCAATTCTAGAGGAAGATGATCTCCTCTTTTCGATCGCTGGAACGATCGGGCGAGTAGCTCGCGTAACACCGCAGGTTCTCCCTGCCAATACCAATCAAGCACTTGCAATAATTCGACCTGATAAAAACAAGATTGCCGTCGGATTTTTGCTGTACTGCCTTCGAGACAAAAATCGAATCCAGAATGCACTGTCGCTAGTAGTTCAGTCGGTGCAGGCCAACCTCAGCCTCTCTGAACTCTCGTCCATACAGATCCCATTTCCGCCACTAAGTGAGCAGCGCGCCATCGCAGAAGTCCTGGGCGCCCTCGACGACAAGATCGCCGCCAACACCAAACTCGCTGCAACCGCCCACGAGCTGGCCGGACACATTTACGACTGCTCCACGAATCCTTTTGATTCCGTACCGATGAGTGACGTTCTGTCCCCTGTTCTTGGTGGAACTCCACCACGGTCAAGGGACGACTTCTGGGCGGGAGACCAATTGTGGGCATCTGCCAAGGACATTACGGGTGCAGAATTTTCCACTGTTGTGGACACCGATGAAAAAATTTCATGCAGTGCAGTCGAAAAGACAAAAGCGAAGCCGTTGCCTGCTGGAAGCGTTATTCTGACCGCCCGCGGAACCGTGGGAGCAGTCGCCCGACTCGCTGTTCCCGCATCCTTTAATCAGTCCTGTTATGGGTTCGTACCCGGAGTTGTTCCACCCGGCGTGTTGTACTTCTCGATCGTGCACGCAACACAGCGGGCCAAGGCCATCGCTCATGGTTCGGTTTTTGACACGATAACCATGAAGACTTTTGACCACTTGGAGTTCCCTGATTTCGAGGGAGACACGATGGCCAACACCGAAGCCAAGATCGCGCCACTTCTAGAGACAATCACGGGGGCAGTCCTCGAAAACCACAAGTTGGCCACAACCCGCGACGCTTTGCTCCCGCAGCTGATGTCCGGCAAGCTGCGCGTTAAGGACGTCGAGTCGCTCGTCTCGGCCGCTGTCTAAAAACAACTCCAAGTTTCCTCCAAGTTCAAATTGGATTTGGAGAAAACTTGGAGGTAGCACTCTGCACTTCAGGAATACGCTTCGCGGGGTCACCGCTCCCCAGTCATCATCCAAAGGAAGAAATGCCGTATTCACTCGAAAATCGCCTTGTTGTCGGGGTGGCTTCAAGCGCTCTGTTTGACTTGAAACGGTCTGATGACTATTTCAACAAGTACGGTGAGGCGAAATATCGCATCTATCAAGACAAAAGCATTGACGATACCTTGGCGCCTGGCTATGCCTTCCCGTTCATTGAGCGCCTCTTGAGTCTCAACAATTTGAGAGGACCCGAGGATCCGGTAGTTGAAGTCATCATTCTCTCGAAGAACGACCCCTCCACCGGATTGCGCGTAATGCGTTCGGTCAAGAAACACGGCCTAGGCATATCACGCGCGGTGTTTACTCAGGGGCAGGCGCCCTACAAATACATCGGCTCCTTCGACATGTCACTGTTCCTCTCGGCAAACCGCAAAGATGTTGACGCGGCTACTCAGATGGGTTTCCCTGCTGGACATGTTCTGCCCTCAACTGCTATCTACACTGGAGGGGACGCATTGCGAGTAGCATTCGACTTCGACAGCGTGCTCGGTGACGATGAGTCAGAAAAGGTCTACCAAGAGACTTCAGGGGACCTGGCCAGATACTACGACTACGAAACCGCCAATCAAGACAGACCCCTTTCCCCGGGTCCGCTAAAGCGGCTACTTGAAGATCTAAATTTGATCCAAGAGCTCGAGACCACTCGTCAAAAGTACGATAAAGACTACAAACCGAGATTGCGGATATCCCTCATCACGGCACGCAGTGCCCCGGCACACGAGCGTGCGATCAGATCACTCACGCAGTGGGGTGTCACCGTTAACGACGCGTTTTTCTTGGGTGGCATCGCAAAATCTAAGGTCCTCGAAGTAATGCGCCCACATATCTTCTTTGATGACCAAAAATCCCACCTAGACCCTGCCGCAGGTTTCACTGCTGGTGTTCATGTTCCCTACGGCATCGCAAACAAGGCTCTTGTACTCAATGAAACACAGTCTGCCCAGCCTGCCGTCGGTGCGATCGACCTAATCACTCCTCAGGATGGCAATAAGGTTGAAGACCTTCTAACGTCAGCAGGTTGAAGTGCTGGATGCTCCTGCTCCGCGTTGGTTCCGTCAGCCGTCCTGAAGAGTACGCTGCGGAGTGAGACCAGCCACCCAAGGCAGTGTTGCAGCGCAGGTCCGATTAACGTACCCAGATTGACATCATTAGATCTAAAAATTACCAATGCACCCGCTCTTGGGTGCATTAACAAGATAATGTGATTATGTACTCGAAATCGAGTACATAATCACATTAGGCTGCGAGGGGCTGAATGACAATCACATCAACTACTACCCGGCTAGGTGCTTCCCTTCGCAGCCGACGAATCGCCCTTGGTATGTCGCAAGAGGAACTCTCCGAGCAGCTGGGAATTTCGCGATCAAAGATCAGCGCCATGGAAAACGGCCGCTTCGGGAGTACCCGATTGCTTTTTGAAGTGACTGAAGCCATCGGGCTCGAAGTATTCATGCTCCCTCGCGACGACAGGACCGCTCGCGCGATTCTCCTGACCCAAGACGATTTTAGGATCAAGACCAGGGGCACTCGAGTGAGGCGTACCAATAATGGCTGACTCCCTAGAAGTCTGGTTCAACAATGCCCACGTGGCCGATCTGACATCCGATGGCCCGGGCGGCGGAGCGGCACTGACGTACACAGCTCATGCGCTGAAGGACTTCGGCGTCGGCTTCCCGCTCTTGTCGGTCCGTATGCCGGTCAGATTGGAAATGTACCCGGCCACGCAGACGCGTGCGTTCCTTGATGGGTTACTCCCGGAAGATCATATCCGTGCACAATTTGCCAATGAGGCCCGTGTAAGTACCGACGATACGTTTGGATTATTGCGCGCATACGGGCTCGACTGCGCCGGAGCCATCCAAGTGACTGACCCGGAAGTTCCCGATCACGCGCGAGAACCAGGCATCCGATGGCTTGATGAAAACGAGTTCGCAGTTGTCGTCTCAGACCTTCCGTCGGCTCCGCTTGGCATTTCGGCTGATCCCGGTGTCCGCTCGAGCCTGGGTGGGCTCCAGGGAAAGCTGGTCGTCGTCGTCGATGGCGACCGAATTGGCATTCCCTTGAATGGACAAGCTTCAACCCACATACTCAAACCGGCTAGACTCACCGAAAAAGGGCTGGAACGCTGGCCGGGCATTGCACAGTTGGAGACCATGGGACTTCGCCTCATCAAGGCTGCCAGCGAGGCCGGGGTTTCAGTTACTGCCTCCGATGCTCGCGTCATCGACATTTCCGGACGACTCGGCCTCCTCGCCAATCGATTTGATCGAAAAAAAGACAAATCGGGCCTCGTGCAACGCATCCACCAGGAAGACCTCGCCCAAGCGCTGGGTATCAAACAAAAGTACCAACTTGACTCCCACACTGCGCCTCGGCTAACAGACATTGCCAACCTGCTTAGAGTCCATGCAACGGCGCCAGCAAGTGCAGTGAATCAGCTTCTGGAAATGGTGACACTGAACGCCGCCATCGGCAACTGCGACATGCACGCGAGAAACCTTGCGTTACTTCTCGACAACGGAAAAATCGGCCTGACACCGGCCTACGACGTGGTCCCCACTGCCGTCTGGCCCGACCATGATAGGGAACTGTCCCTACGTGTTGGCGGCGAGGCATTTCTTGACGATCTTCGTGGTGAGGACCTCCTCGCCGAGGCGACAAGCTGGGGTATGCGACGCCCCCTTTCCAAAAGGATCATCAACCGCTCACTCACAGCATTGGAAGTGGCACTTCCGGCCGTCCGGCAAGCTGCAATAGCCGAAGGTTGGGATCACCCTCTTTTGGACTCAGTAGTAGCCGGTTCCCTTATCCGCATTGAAAACCTGCGGGTGTCATAGTCCGCACCCCACCGCAATCCAAAATTGCAGTGGGGCTCAGGGTCAGCGTCGAGCTTTAGCCAAACCAGTACTGATTCATCCAATTCCGCGGATTCGACCTTCTGTTCATCACGGAACCCATCAAAAATCATCTGCTTGAAGAGGCTCCAGCGGAACCAAATGCGCCTGAATCGCGTCACGAACTTTATCGACGTCGACCTCGAAGTGCTGGTCAACTAGGATGTCAGCGATGCGCTGCTCGGTGCTTCGCCTCACAAAGCAACTGCGTCGGAGAGCGCGGACTCTGAGATCGGCTGCTTGAGCAAGTGGACCGGAAAGGGGTCGATGTCGCTACCCTCACGGGCGGTTCCGCGGACAATTGATCCAAAAATCTTGGGGTTTGTTGCTGCGTGCTTTGCCAGGAGTGCAAGGAGCTCACCACAGTGGGCGTTGAGGAGCTCGCGGAGTGCGATCGTCACAGGCGTTGCGGCTGCCATAGGCATGCATCAAAGATAGCGAGAGGTCCTGATTGGGCGCCAAGATCCCGCACGTAGAAACATGAAGTATTGCCAGCTCCACTTGTGACGAGACCGCCATCGCACTGGACGACATTGACTCACGAGCCCGTCATAATACGGGCGGGAACTTAGTCCCGAAATTGGGCGGGTAGTCTGATCTTTAAGTACCGAAGCATCCAACGTTGGGTGCGCAAATTAGCGCCACGATGGGGGCTCGTCTTGACTGAAAAACCTGTTCTACTTTTCTTGCACGGTGTGGGGGACGGAGACCCGGAGGGCCAATGGAGGGCAGCGCTTGATGAGGCCCTGACACTCTCCGGGTATCCGGGCCTCGACGCGGTTAGCGTTATCGCCCCCAGGTTTGCGCATGCGCTCAAGGGGTTCGATGAACCTGAGCAGCTTCCCACCCGGACCGTCAAGGCGCTCAGCCGTGACGCTGCCAAGCTGAATCGCAGAGACTTCGAGCGCCGCCTTGCCGCCATTGAACACCGGATAGGACGGCAAGATCAGGAACACCTCATCAAAGCGGCTGTTGGGATCCTAGTAGCACCGGCACATGACCTAGTTGCGGACGCAGCATTAGAAACCTGGTCCTTTAAGCAAGCTGCGAACTACTTGAACAGCAAGCAAATCCGAGCCCAAGTCCTAAACCGCATCTTGGCCGCCGTGCCAGAATCCGGCAAGCTTGTCATTGTCGCCCATAGTTTGGGGTCCGTGATCGCTGCCGATCTGCTGCTGCGGCTGCCAGTGGAAGTTGAAGTCTCCGCCATGGTCACCATTGGCAGTCCTTTAGCCAGCGGGAAGTTCAAGCTCGATGATTTGCATGACGCACTGGCCGATCCGCCGTCCCATCTGTCATGGTGGGTGAACTTCAGGAATGCGTGGGATCCGGTGGCAATCAGGCGTGGCCTGTCTTCCGTATTTCCGTGGATGTTGGACCATGTGATCAACACAGGATATGACCCAAACCCAATACTCCCTCATACCGCAAGTGTTTACCTGGAACACAGCACCGTAGCGGACACCATTGGATACGCGGTCTTCGGTTCCAAGTTCAAGGAGGTTGCCTTCGTTGAAAGAGGCGTAGAAATCTCGCTCAATGAAGTTGAGAGTAAGACACTGCTGGGTTTGCGGTACTGCCATCTCATCAAGAATGAGTTGAGCGGTGATATAAGGCGCCGCTACCTTGCCGCGTTGCGATCCGTTCAGGCGCAAGCAGTGGCTGACGTCCGCACGCACAACGCAGCCATCAAGAGGCCCCTCCCATCACAAATAGCACGGCTCGACTTTGACTATTCCGACAGCACTTCACTGCTGCCGGAACCGACGTTCAACCGCTCGGGAACATCAAAAGAGGAGGCCGTGACACTGCTGACGGCCGTTGCTGTGACAAACGTTATTGCTCCTTTCGAAATCACAATTTCAAAGGACATAGAACGGGCGGCCCTGGAAGGACTGGCCTCGGAGATGGGACTAAAACGGCAGTTCGGTTCTGATGTGCTAGAAGCCGGCAAACGTGCCCAAGGCATCCTGCGAGACAGTCAAAATCTGCAATGGGTCAAGGTCGGGGCATTGGTGGCCGGTACAGCGGCATTGGTTGTGGGAACGGGCGGGCTTGCCTTGGCAGCCGCCCCAGGTCTTGCAGGTGCAGCTGTTATCACAAGCGCTTTGGCCAGCTTCGGTCCCGGCGGGATGATTGGCGGGCTGATAACAGCTGGAGCCTTGGTGGGTGGCGGCGGGCTATTGGTCGGTTCCGGAGGCGGAACCATGGTGACCGGCCTTGCAGGGGACGAGACCAGCGTCGATCAATTTGAAGGATTTCTTGCCCTGCAAATGGCCGCTGTAACACTGCGGCAGCAACACAAGATCGACAGCAATCCCTCCGTGTGGCAGTTGCTGACCGAGATTGAAACCAAGGTTAGCCGGCAGCATGAGCGCCTTGATGAAATCTCTGACCCAAAGGCCCCGTCTGTTGCAGCACTTGCCAAGAAACGCATCTTAGTGAAACGGGCGCTCACATACATGAGTGACAACGGCTTGGAACCAGGTGTTCCTGAGATGGCTGAACCGGACGGCAACCCCAGTGATAGGCGCGGGGCAAGGTTCGTCCCGCAGTTCCAGCGCACCAAGTAAAATTCCCCGTCTCCAAACTTCCTCCAAGTTCACTTTGAACTTGGAGGAAGCTTGGAGAAACAACTTTGCTTCCATGAGCGGCAGGCAAGTTGCGGCTGAAAGGCGAGCGCCGTCGTCGTACTTTCCTCAGAACAACTCGGAAAGAATCTCGTCCACGCCATCCTCATCAAAGCTCTTGGGGTCAAACGCTTCACCCTCTTCAATCCCGAGCCAGTCACGGTATTCCTGATATTCCGGGTGGGTGGGCTGGGTCATGATGGCGCCGATGTTTTCCCAGCCCCACACACCGCCGCTGTCCTCAGCCGGTCCGGCACCCCGTCCGCCAGTACAGCGTGCGGCGGGACCGCCGCGGTACTCCAACACGTTCTCCACGGCGATGGAGTGCTCCCAGTTGTCACCAAAATCGTAGGTATAGCCAATCTTGTCCTTTTCCTGCGACAAGATCTGGCCCACTTTTATGCTGGCTTCATCGATGGGCATCTGGTCCCCAAAATCAAAGTCATCACCAACCGGGCCGTACGCCGTACCGTTGTAACCGCCCACACGGAACTCATGCAGGTGGCAGTTCATCCAGCCAAACGCCCGCTGAATGATGTGGTGTAGCTGCGCCAAATTCAAGTCGTTGCGCACCAGTAGGCGCCGCCACACGGGCGGCTTGGAATCCTTGAGCATGATCTTGACTTGCAGGAGCCGAGTCTGCGGGCTCGCCTTGGGCGCAGGCCCGCCGATGGCATCGATACCGGCCAAGCCCTCCCATTCATCGTCCCCCTCCGGCCTGTTCTTTGCGTATTCGAGCAAGGAGGGGATGAATGGCACTAGTGGCGGCAGGACCTGGATGACAGGTTCCAGGGTGAGCAGCCCCAGGCGGGCCATTTCATGCGTCCGTTCCGTCACGATGTCAATGATGGGATCCACGGCTTTTAGTCCAATGTTTGCCACCAACTCGGGGATGTAATCCATGGTGAATCCCCCTGGATGGCAGATGTCCAGTAACAGGATGGATTGGACCAAAGCGACATCTTGGAAGAGCATGCTCCAGTGACTCTCACCATGAACAGAGATTTCCAGGAACTTGCTCACAAAACTGCGCAGAATGCCCAGCCGCCCCGGATGCCCTGTTTCCAGCAGTTCCTCCGCGAATGCAGTGGGGCGGACCCTTGTGGGGCCGACCTGGACCAGGTGGCACGCCTCCAGCGTCACCCAGAACTTCATGAGCTCGTCCAGGCCGTTCATGGACAGGACGGCGTAGACCTCGGCATCGGGCTGGTTCGGATCGCGGCTGGGCTTTTCCCATCTCTGATCGCGGAGCGGCCTGCCTCCCCTGGCACGAAGGCCTATGGCAGATGCTGCGCCCTCAATTTCCTTCAGGCGCAGCAGGCCCGTGGAAGTCACTTCCCTGCCCTTGCCTAGCCAGTGCAAGAAATTTTCCAGATAGTGCACCAGCTCTGTGCCTTCGTAGAACGCCAACTCATCGTTTGCGGTCAGCTGGGGCACTTCAAGCTGGGCGCCGGCGTTTTCCTCGCTCACGTGGAACAGGGAATGCACCGCGTCATATTCTGCCTCCGTACCCGTCCACATACCTGCGCGTTCTAGGAATTCGACATACAGGTGAACGGCTTCAAAGACGAACATAACAGCGTTGTCGGACCCGGTGCTGGCGTTGTCGTAAGCCGCGTATACCTTCCCCAGTACGGTCCCGAACGGTTCCGCATCAAATGCTGTGGCCACGGATGACGGCACCAGCTCAAAATATGCTGCCGCCACGTCCTTCACCGGGTTCAGGTATTCCATGGCAGCATCTGCCGGCATCCCGTGAGAGTCCTGGCACCATTGAACAAACGCAGGTACCACGGCGTCCACGGCCCGGCTTGCCCGAAGCTCGCCAACCGACGTCATTTTCGAATCTTTTGCCGAGCGATCGGTCTTCTTAGCCATGGGATTCCTTCGTGTGCCGAGCGGGCGGGGTCTCGAACACACAGTCTATCCGCGACGGCTGCGTAGCCAGCCGCTCGGCAGAGATGTAAAGAAGGGGGCAAAAGGTTTAAACGTTAGCGAGACATGTAAAGCAGGTTGCAACGTTTATCCACAGCCCTGAAGTAGCGTTCATACCCTCAGGCGAAGTCGTCTTTGAGGATGCTCGGCAGGAAGCCAAGCTCATCCAGCTGCCGAATGATGAATGGCGTAATCGGACCGGGCGCCAAGACAAGTTGGTAGCTGCGCTTGCCCTCGGCAACGGGCTGAATCAGTTTCCTGTCAACAAGCTTGCGAGTTTACTGGCTTCGACTCGAAAACGACCCTGGCAGTGCGATCTCCAGATCCGCGGCCTTAACTTCAGTCAGCCGCGCCACAACATCGAGAGCAGCCGACTCGCGCGCAGAAAATGCACCGGCATCAACCACGCGCTTTATGGCTGGCCGCAACAAGCCGTCCAACACAAAGGTACTGTCGCTGAGCTTATTGAGCTTTTGCATGTCGTTGAGCATGCCGTTCAAGAGGTATTCGCACCACCGGATAATGCCATCCGGAGTAAGTGAATCTGCTTCCTCCAACATGCTGTAATACCGCGACCTGTCCGATCCAAAAACCGATGTCGGGTTGACTGCCCGGTACATCCCGGAATCGCTGAATCCTTGGGAAAGGATAATCGCGTAGGTAAATAGGCGACAGACGCGACCATTTCCGTTTCCGTTTCCGTTTCCAAAGGGATGTATCCAGACGAACCGGTGGTGCGTGATGGCCACTTTCAGAAGGTCGAAGTTCTGCTCCACGGGCCTATTCACAAAGTCCAAAAGCTCAGTCATGTCCCCTTGAACAGACACAGGCGGCGATGGAACGTGGGCTGAACCACCGATCATGACCTCACCGGTTCTGTAAGAACCGGGAGTCTTATCCCCTTCCCGATTCAATCCACTAACCGCAATCTTGTGAAGCTCCCTCACCAGAGCATGCGTTATGGGCGTACCTGGCTTCACAACCCTGTCAACAAAAGCCGCAGCATCCTGCAAATTGATGATCTCTTGGACGCCCTCGGAAGGAGTACAGTCGCCCCCAATTGACCTTGTAGCGCCTTCAACAGCGTCGACGATGGATGTCCGGTTGCCCTCGATGCGTGCGCTCATGATGCTGGACATCAGCTGGAACAAAGACTTCAGCTGCAAAAAATTAGCGGGCGGGCGTTTCCTGTGCTCAAATCTCCTCTCAACCGCTCAAGGTCGATGATCGTGCCAGCCAAGGGCGGACTGAAGGAGAGCTCAGGAAACTCAATGCTCGGCATGCCAAGAATTTAGCATCAACAAAACAACAACTTAGGGAAAAGGCAAAAAAATCCTTTGTTTTCAGTGTTTTTTGCGATCAAATTTCGTCAACAATTAACTTCAAGAGAAGAAAGAACTAAGTTTCTTCTCATCTGCAACTGCATCGAACTCAAAGATGGCACGGCCCAAAAGCCTTGATAACCCCACATACCGGACAAAAAAACATCGCGATGACGCTCAGCTGATAGCGTCATTGAAGATGACAACCACTGGGGAGAATACGATGACATTGGCAGCCACGGGCTTTTCCGAAGCCGACTGGGAAGGCCTCGCGCTGGAGCAACTCGCCGAGCCTCTCGGCTGGCTCCCAAAGCACGGCGAGGACATTGCCCCAGGCAAGGACGAACGTGAGTCTTGGTCTGAGCTGTTGATCCGTCCACGCCTGCTCGCTGCGCTGCAAAAGTTCAACCCCACCGTTCCGCTGCAGTACGTGAAGCAGGCACTGGCGGAGATCATCGCACCCAAATCCAACGATGCCATTACCGAAAATCAGCGCATCCACGGCTATCTGGTCAACGGCTACAGGCTCAGCTACATCGATGCGGACGGCAGCGACGTCAACGCCACTATCCATCTCCTCAGTGCCGACCCAGACCAAAATGACTGGCTCGCCGTCAGCCAAGTGACCTTGGTGGCAGGCGACTACAAGCGCCGCTTCGATCTGGTGCTGTACTGCAACGGCATGCCCGTCAGCGTCATCGAGTTGAAGAAGGCCGGTAGTGCACACGCCAACCTCACCGGCGCGCACGCCCAGCTGCAAACATACCTGCGCGAATTCCCCATGGCCTTCCGCTTCTGCGTCTTTACCCTCGCCAGCGATGGTATCCAGGCCAAATACGGCACCCCCTTCACACCCTTCAATCACTTCTCCCCATGGAACGTGAATGACGACGGCGTCCCTGTTCCCCCGGGATTGATGATTGAGGGGGAGGCCGTCACTGAAATGGAGACGGCCCTACAGGGGCTCTACAACCAAGACAGATTCCTGCAACTGCTCAATGACTTCACCGCTTTTGATGAGAACGCAGACGGCTTGAGTAAGCGCATTGCCAAGCCACACCAGTACTTCGCCGTCACCAAAGCTGTGGGAAGCACGGTCCAGGCGGTCGAATCCAATGGAAAGGCCGGCGTCGTCTGGCACACCCAGGGTTCGGGCAAGTCTATGGAAATGGAGCTCTATACCAACCGCGTGATCCGCCACCCACGGCTGAAGAACCCCACGGTGGTTGTCATCACCGACCGAAATGAGCTGGACGGTCAGCTGTATGAGACGTTCCTGCAGAGCCAGCTGCTGCCGGAAAAGCCACAGAAGATCCGGCGCCGGAGCGAGCTGCGCGAGGAACTGAGCAACCGCACCACCGGTGGCATCTACTTCACCACGCTGCAGAAATTTGGTCGCAGCCAGGCCGAAAAGGAAGCCGGAACAGAGCATCCCTTGCTCAGCGATCGCCGGAACGTCATCGTGGTGGTCGATGAGGCGCACCGCAGCCACTACGACGATTTGGACGGGTACGCCCGGCACCTGCGCGATGCGCTTCCCCACGCCACGCTGATCGCCTTCACGGGCACACCCATCTCCTTCGAAGACCGCAACACCCGCGATGTTTTTGGTGATTACATCGACATTTACGATCTCACCCGGGCCGTGGATGACGGCGCCACCGTTCCTGTCTATTTCGAGCCTCGCCTGATCAAGGTGGGCCTGGCCGGTTCCATTACTGAAGAACAGCTGGATTCCGCGGCCGACGACGCCACGGTGGGTCTGGACTTCACCGAACGCGCCCGCATCGAGGCGAGCGTGGCCGTGGTCAACGCCGTTTATGGCGCCCCAGAACGCATTGCCGCGCTGGCTGCAGACCTGGTGGAACACTGGGAAGGCCGCCGATCCGTGATGAAAAAGTTCATCTCGGTACCGGGAAAAGCGATGATCGTGGGCGGCACCCGCGAGATTTGCGCGAGGCTCTACACAGCCATTGTTGAGCTGCGCCCGGATTGGCACTCCAATGAACTGAGCGCCGGCAAAATCAAGGTGGTCTACTCCGGGGATGCAACAGACACAGCGCCGGTGTCCAACCACGTTCGCCGCGATTCGCTCAACGCCATCGTCAAGGCCAGGCTCAAGGACGCGGATGACGAGCTGGAGTTGGTGATTGTCAAGGACATGATGCTCACAGGCTTTGATGCGCCGCCTCTGCACACCCTCTACCTGGACCGCCCACTCAAGGGGGCGTTGCTCATGCAGACCCTTGCCCGTGTGAACCGCACGTTCCGGGGCAAGGAAGACGGGCTGTTGGTGGCGTACGCCCCGCTCGCCGAGAACCTGGCCAAGGCGCTGGGCGAATACACGCAGTCCGATCAGGCCAACAAGCCTGTGGGAAAGAACATCGACGAGGCCATCGCGCTGACTGTGACAGTGATGGGCACCCTGCGCCAGTTGCTGGCCGGTTACAACTGGAAAGCGGTTCTCCACAAGGGCGGCCCCAAGGCCTGGATCAATGCCGCAACCGGAGCCACCTCGTACCTTCGCGATGCGGCAACACCGGGGAACGCGCCGTCAGAAGATGAAACCTTGGCGTCAAAGTACCGGCGCTATAGTGGGCAGCTCTCGCGGGCCTGGGCGCTGTGTTCCGGCGCGGTGAATCTGGCGGAACACAAACCTGAAGTCCAGATGTACGAGGAGATTCGCGTCTGGATGGCAAAGTTTGACGCCGCAGACCGTCAGGCATCCGGCGAACCTATCCCGGAGGAGATCCAGCGGCTTCTGGGTGAGCTGATTGCCGGTGCCACCCAATCAGGCGAGGTCCTGGACATCTATTCGGCGGCTGGCATGCCCAAGCCCTCACTTGATGATCTGACGCCCGAATTCATCGCCAAAACCAAGGCGGCACGAAACCCTCAGCTGGCCATTGAGGCCCTGCGCAAGCTCGTAGCTGAGGAATCGGTAGCCACTACCCGCAACAACATTGTGCGTCAGCGGACGTTTTCAGAGCGCATCACCGAGCTGATGCGCAAGTACACGAATCAACAGCTCACCTCCGCTGAAGTGATTGCGGAGCTGGTGGAGTTGGCCAAGGAAGTGGCTGCTGAAGCCAACCGCGGGCAGCACTTCACGCCCGCATTGAATTCTGATGAGCTGGCGTTTTACGACGCCGTCGCCTCCAACGAATCCGCTGTTGAAGTCCAGGGCGAGGGTAAGCTGGCCGAAATTGCACGCCAGCTGGTAACCGTCATGCAACGCGATATTCGCACCGATTGGACGGTCCGCGATGATGTTCGGGCGAAACTGCGCTCATCCATCAAACGGCTCTTGGTGATCAACGGGTATCCGCCGGACAGCCAGCCTGCGGCGATCAAGCTGGTCATGGAACAGATGGAGTCCATGGCGCCTCGGTTTGCGGAGGCGCGGGGATGACCGGGCTCGTCCACGTACCGGTGAGTATTGCTGAGCTGTGATCCTCAGGGTTTAACGGCTTCACGCGCGGTTTGTGAATGAATACTGTCAGTGCCATGATCGCCACACCCAGCAGCGCTGTGCAGACGCTGGGAGGCAAGTGCCGCCGTCGTACTTGCGTAAAAAGCCGGGCCCAGACGGCTTAGAACCTGTCGGCAAGCTGGCCGTTCAGCCCGAGCCAGCCCCGATAATCCGTATATTCCCCATGGGAGGGACCAGTGATGGCCTCCAGAGCGCGGGTGGCCCGCAGCTCACCGCCAGAGATCACTTGATGATGCGCTGAACCTTGCCGGTTCGCCTCGTTTTCTTGGCCATGGGTAACCTTCACCCTTGAGATCACCCCTTATGCCCTTAGCGCGCGACACGTCATAGCCGTTGATGAGGAGGAACATCCAACTTCCGGAATCCAACCACAGCGGCGCTGGCAGGACTTTGGGGCACCTCTGTGATTCTGCTCACCGGTAGTGATTATCTAGGCTATAATTTCGTGGTCGGACCATAGTGGTCTGACCACGGTTGCCTCACAAAGGGACCACTAAGAACCTTCCCCGCCCCACTCCAAGCGAAGGACCCCCGTGGATACATTCACACCTACAACAGATCCGCTGGTCGGCAGCATCGCGCTTTCGGCCATCGTCGCCCTCCTGCCCCTAGTGACATTCTTCATCATGCTGGCAGTAGTCAAGGCCAAGGCCCACGTCTCCGGCCTAACCTCCTTAGCGGTAGCGATCCTTGTGGCCATCTTCGTCTTTAAGATGCCCGTGGGCATGACGTTGATGTCCGGCGTGATGGGTGCCGTATTCGGCGCGTTCCCCGTTGTCTGGATCGTCATCATGGCTATCTGGCTGTACCAAATCACCGTGGTTTCAGGACGCTTCGAGGATCTGCGCCGAGTCTTTGACGTGATCGGCGGCGGGGATGTGCGTATCCAATCGATTCTCATCGCCTTCTGTTTCGGTGGCCTGCTTGAGGCACTGGCCGGATTCGGAGCCCCCGTGGCCATCACAGCCACGATGCTGCTGGCCTTGGGGATGTCTCCGCTGCGCGCTGCGGCCGCAGTCCTGGTTGCCAACACCGCCCCGGTGGCCTTCGGCGCGGTAGCCATCCCAATCACCACCGCAGCCTCGCTGACAGGATTAGACGCCAACCACATCGGCGCCATCGTGGGACACCAGGCACCGATCCTTGCCCTCTTTGTTCCGACGCTGCTGTTGTTCATCATTGATGGCAAACGCGGTGTCAAGGAAGTCTGGCCGGCAGCGTTGGTCATCGGCGCCACGTTCGCTGTGACTCAGTTCTTGTGCGCTACCTATTTCTCCTACGAATTGACGGATATTGTTGCCTCGCTGGCTGGCCTTGGCGCAGCCGTCATTTTCCTGCGTTTCTGGTCCTCCAAGGGCCGCGAAGCAGCACGTGAACGCATCATGGTGGGCGGAACCAACGGGGCTACCGGGGGAAGCGCCGGCATTACCACAACGTACGACGAGTCCAACCGCAAGCTACTGCCGGGCCCAACGTTCCTGGCCTTGTTCCCCTACTTGCTTGTGATCATCATCTTCGGCATCGCCAAGCTTTGGACAATGGGAGTCAGTGTTCCCGCCGTCCTTGGATCCACGGACGTCAAGGTTCAATGGCCACTACTCTATGGCCACATCCTGGATGCCGGAGGGAACCCCGTTACCTCAACCGTCTATAACTTCCAGTGGCTCTCGAACCCCGGCACCCTGCTGCTGTTCACAGGTCTGATTGTTGCCGTGGTCTATTCAATCTTTGACGGTGGCGGCAAATACAAGATCAAGGTTTCCCGGGCTATCGCCGAAATCTGGCACACCATCTACAGAATGCGCTGGGCAGCCACCACCATCTTGTCCGTGCTCGCATTGGCCTACGTCATGAACCTCTCCGGCCAGACCATCACCATCGGGACCTGGCTAGCCGGAACAGGAGCATTCTTTGCCTTCCTGTCACCCATTCTTGGCTGGATCGGCACCGCGGTCACCGGATCGGACACCTCGGCCAACGCCTTGTTCGCGAACCTGCAACAAACTGCCGGCATCAACGCTGGGATTGATCCGAACCTCTTGGTTGCCGCCAACACCTCCGGTGGCGTGGTGGGCAAGCTAATCTCCCCACAGAACCTTGCCATTGCCGCAACAGCGGTGGGTATGGAAGGCAAGGAGTCGGTCATCTTGAAGAAGGTTGCCGGGTGGTCGGTGGGCATGCTCCTGATCCTGTGCGTCCTGGTCTATCTGCAGTCGACACCGGTTCTGAGCTGGATGCTGCCCACACCGTAGCCCCGCCGGGCGCTTGGCGCAATCTCTAAATCGATCCGTGAGAAAAGGTCGCTTTGACAGTGTCAAAGCGACCTTTTCTCACGGATCGATGAAGCGGCGGCATTGGCCGCGAAGGCTTACGCCTCGACGATGATGACCGTGTAAACGGGCTTGCGGCGCAGTGCGCGGTCAGACCAGCGCAGCAGACCGTTGGCCACAGCCTTCTCAGCCGCCGGTCCGGTCTTTTCGCCGCGGATCCCGGAGATGGTCTTCTCCACAATTCCGGCGGCCTTTTCAATGTCCTTGTCCGTCAGGTTGAAGCCCACGGAGAAGAACTCGGGGTCTTCTTCAATCTTGCCGGTGTCCGGGTTAACAATGAGCAGCACCGTGACGGCACCATCTTCGGCCAGACGGATGCGGTCCTGGAGTGATTCTTCAGTTGCCGCACCGGCAACCATGTTCTCCACGTAGACGTAGGCAGCCGGGACGCTGCCGCTGACCTTGACCACGCCGTCCTTGAGGTCCAGCGCAGTGCCGTCTTCAATGATGAACGTGTTCTTGGGTTCAACACCGGTGCGGACCGCCAGCTCGGCGTTCGCCTTCAGGTGGCGGTATTCGCCGTGGACCGGCATGACGTTCTTGGGGCGGACCAAGTTGTAGCAGTACACGAGCTCGCCAGCACTGGCGTGCCCGGAGACGTGCACCTTGGCGTTGCCCTTGTGGATAACGTTGGCGCCCTGCTTGGTGAGGTCATTGATCAGGCGGTAGATCGAGGACTCGTTGCCGGGAACCAGGGAACTGGCCAGCAGGACGGTGTCGCCCTCGGTCAGGTTGATCTGGTGGTCACCGTTGGCCATGCGGGCCAACGCGGCCATGGGCTCACCCTGTGAACCGGTGCAGATCAGCACGGCCTTCTTGGGGTCCATCTTTTCCAATTCCTTGGCGTCAACGAGTACGCCGCGGGGAATCTTCAGGTAGCCCAGTTCGCGTGCCGTGGTCATGTTCCGGACCATGGAGCGGCCAACAAAGGCAATCTTGCGGTTGTACTTGTGCGCAGAGTCAATGATCTGCTGGATGCGGTGCACGTGGCTCGCGAAGCTGGAAACCACAACGCGGCGCGGAGCCGTGCGCATCACCTGGTCAATGGCCGGGATGAGGTCTGCTTCAGCGGCCAGGAAGCCGGGTACTTCTGCGTTGGTGGAGTCAGGCAGGAACAGATCCACGCCTTCCTCGCCCAGACGGGCAAAGCCAGCTAGGTCAGTGATGCGCTTATCCAAGGGGAACTGGTCCATCTTGAAGTCACCAGTTTCCAGCACCAGACCGGCAGGGGTGCGGATAGCAACGGCCAGTCCGTCCGGGATGGAGTGGTTGACGGCGAGGAATTCGACGTCGAACGGACCGAATTTGCGGCGGTCGCCTTCCTTAACCTGGACCATCTTGCCCTTGATGCGGTGCTCTTCAAGCTTGGTCTTCAAGAAAGCCAACGTCAGCTTGGCTGAGATAACCGGGATGTCGCCGCGGTGCTTGAGCAGGTACGGAACCCCGCCAATGTGATCTTCGTGGCCGTGTGTCAGCACCAAGCCAACAACGTCTTGCCAGCGGTTCTTCAAGTAGGAGAAGTCCGGCAGGATCAGGTCAACGCCGGGGTGGTGATCCTCAGGGAAGAGCACACCGCAATCAACGATCAGCAACTTTCCCGCGAATTCGAAGACGGTCATGTTGCGGCCAATCTCCCCCAATCCGCCAAGGGCTACGATGCGCATTGCACCATCAGCGAGGGCGGGCGGGGTCTGGCGTGCAGTTCTTCTCATGGGTTCCAAACTTTATTCTGTAGTGGGCGTCTGGCGGCGATGCTGCGCTGCCTTCTCGTGCGACTCGTTCGGCCAAAAGCTGTTCCGGTGTCGCTAAAATTTAGGGGGATTGCTCCACAGCCGATTTTACCACCGTGACACATGGGATGGCACCACGTGCCGCCGTCGCGCTTTAACGTCCGACGGCGGCACCCAGGTTGGGTGCAATCAGCCCTCTCACGCTGTGGCTGGCACCCTACTGGTCACCGTGACTTTGCGGCGCGCACAGTTTGCTGCGATCCGTACCACCGGCAAAGAGATCATCACCTAATTGCTCGCGTCTTCGCCGCTTCCGGCAGAGAGGAGGCTTTTGCGCATCTTGATGCTGGTAGTTTCGTAGCCCAGCGATTCGTAGAGTCCGCGGGCCGAAGCGTTGTAGCCGAACACGTTCAATCCCAGGGTGAGGGCGCCACGTGAGCGAGCATACTCTTCCGCGAGTTGCATGGCTTCCCTGCCATACCCCTTCCCTCGGTGTGCGGAGTCAACAAGGATGTCCCACACCCACCACGCGGTCGGGTCGTCGGAGTGGTCCCGGCCAACCCAGATATAGCCCACGGCAGATCCACCCTGGTCCATCAGGGTGAATACGGCGTTGTCGAGGCCCGGGCGGCCCTCAGGGAAGGATTTGTGAAGTGAGGCTTCAGCCTGCTGACGAGCCGCTCCGGGCGCGCTTCCCGAGGAGATGAGATCGGCCACATACTCGCTGCAGCTTTGTTCCAACCACTGCGGGAAGCTGCCAGGATCCAAAAGTTCAAGACAAATTGCCATCGACCCAGCGTATGCCAATTCCGCCCCACTGCCTTGGTTCCTTAGGGGTCTGCGAGCAATCCGGTGGACGGGTCAATTCCAGCAAGGAAATCCCCAAGGTCCGCGTAGATGCGCCTGTCCGCCGGCGCAGGGGCACAGAACCAGCCACCGGACATTGACGTACGACGGCGGCACGCACCTCCTGCAGGCTGGGCACCTCAAGCCGTGGCCGGCTCCCAGCCGATCGCCGGGGCGATGTGTTCGGCAATGTTGGCCAGCATTTTTGTGTTGTAGTCGAGACCTAGCTGGTTGGGCACGGTGAGCATGACGGTGTCCGCTGCTTGAACAGCTGCATCGGCAGCCAGCTCCTCGGCGAGCACTGCGGGATCGCCAATGTAGCTCTTGCCAAAGCGTGAGAGGAAGCCGTCGATCATGCCGACCTGATCCCGGCTGTCCGCCTGGGCACGCACCCCGAAGTACGTCCTGTCGACGTCATCCACCACAGGAATGACGGAGCGGCTGATGGAGACGCGGGGCGTAAAATCATGGCCGGCACGCGCCCACTCATCACGGAACAACTGAATCTGTTCGGCCTGCAACTGATCAAACGGCACACCGGTGTCCTCGGTCAGCAGCGTGGAGCTCATCAGGTTCATCCCCTGCGCCGCGGCCCATACGGCTGTGGCACGGGTGCCAGCGCCCCACCAGATCCGCTGGGACAGCCCCGGCGATTGCGGTTCAATGCGCAACAGCCACTCGCCGCCCATGTGTGAGTACTCCCCAGGCTCGGCCACTCCTGCACCGGAAATTGCCTGCCGAAATAAGGCGGTGTGGCGGCGGGCCATGTCCGCAACCGTTTCGCCGTCGAGCGGGCGGTAGCCGAAGTCTGCGGCCCCATTGGCAGCGGGTTCGGGTGAGCCGCGGCTCACCCCTAGCTGCAGCCGACCCCCACTGATCAGGTCCGTGGCGGCTGCCTGTTCGGCCATGTACAGCGGGTTTTCATAACGCATGTCGATGACGCCGGTACCAATTTCGATCCGGCTGGTGCGCGCAGCAATGGCAGCCATGAGCGGGAACGGGGCAGCCTGTTGCCGGGCGAAGTGGTGCACCCGGAAGAAGGCCCCATCGATGCCCAGTTCCTCGGCGGCCACGGCCAAGTCAATGCCTGCCGCAACGCATCGGCAGCCGTGTTGGTCTGCGAGCCGCGTCCCGTTCCGTAGTGGCCAAAGGACAAAAACCCAAGGCGTTTCTTGAATGTGCTCTCCATGATCAGCACAACCGGACTCCGCACCAAACTATTCCATGCATACGCATGCAGTCAGGTGCGGGTCGGTGGCTCCTCCGGCCGTTTGCGATCAGGTGTGCTTCTTCGTGATCTTCGCAACCGGATCCTCGGATTCATTGGCAGCACCGCGGGCCTTCTTCTCTGCGCGCTTGGCCTTGATGGCGTGGCCCTTATCCAGCTTCTTGTGTTCGTGGTGGTGAGGCTGTTTGTCAGGCATGGCAAGCTCCTTCTGCATCGCGCTCATTGCGCACCGGGTCAGCTGGCCCAACACGCCCCTCTTTGAACGTTACGCTTATTTCGCCGCGCAGAACAGGCTCAAATGTCCTGCCGCCACGAGTTCCACAACGCCGCATATGAGCCATTCTGTGCCAGCAGTTCGTCGTGCGGGCCCAGCTCCGTGATGCGCCCCTTTTCCACGACGGCGACCCGGTCGGCGTCGTGCGCGGTGTGCAGCCGGTGCGCGATCGCCACTACCGTACGCCCCTGAAGCACTGCACTGAGGGAGAACTCCAGATCCCTAGCGGCCTGCGGGTCAATCAGCGAGGTGGCCTCGTCCAGCACCAGCGTGTGCGGGTCCGCCAGTACCAGCCGGGCCAGCGCCAACTCCTGCGCCTGAGCAGGCGTGAGCGAATGCGACCCTGAGCCCACCTCGGTGGCCAGCCCTTTGGGGAGGGCGCGCACCCAAGCCAGGGATCCGACGTCGGACAGGGCCTTTTCAATCTCGGCATCAGTTGCGTCGGCCTTCCCCAGACGGACGTTGTCGGCCAGCGTGCCCACGAACACGTGGTGCTCCTGCGTGACCAGGGCCACCTCGCCGCGCAGCTCATCCAGCGGTCGATCCATGAGTGGCACCCCGCCCACCGTGACGGAGCCGGCCGTGGGCCCATTGATACCAGCGAGCAGCCGCCCCAGCGTGGACTTTCCCGCGCCGGAAGGACCCACCATGGCCAGCCGCTCGCCAGGACGGAGTGTGAGGTCAATGTTGTGCAGCACGTCGTGGCCTTCGCGGTAGGCGAAGCGGGCCTGCTCCACCAGGATTTGTTCATCGGTGGGCACAGCATCCGTTGCGGTACGGTCCGGCGCCACGTTGCGGATGCCCACAATGCGGGCCAGAGATGAGGCGCCCACCTGAATCTCGTCAATCCACATGATGAGCGTGTCCACGGGGTCGATCAACTGCAACGCGTACAACGCCACTGTGGCTACCATGCCCGTGCTGACCTGTCCCTGCGAGGCGAGCCAGCCGCCCCACAAAAGCACTGCCGCAACGGGCAGCCAAAAGGAAAATTCGGCCGCCGGAAATAGCACCGTGCGCAGGCCCAGCGTGTACTTTTCCCGTTCAAAGCAGTTGCGCAGGGCCGCGTCAATCCGGTGGCGGCGGTTGGCGCCAAGACTCAGCGCATCCACCGTGCGGGCACCCTCAATGGTTTCGGTAACGGCACCATTGAGCCCGGCGTAGCTTTCGCGTTCCAACAGGTACCCCGGCGTGGCTCGCTTGAGATACCAGCGAGTCACGGGCACCAGCAGCGGCACGCCCACCAGTAGGGCCACGGCCAGGATGGGGCTCGTCAACACTGCCGCGGCCGCCGTCAGCACGATGGACGCGACCGAGACAAGCACCTGCGGCACACCGAAGCGGACAGTGTGGGAGACCGCGTCAACGTCGTTGGTGGTGCGCGAGACCAGGTCGCCGGTGCCGGCCCGTTCCACCGTGGAGAGCGGCAGAGACGTGACCTGCTCCATAAATTCCTCACGGAGTTGCGCGAACACTTTCTCGCCCAGCATCATGCCCTTGCGCCGGGCCCAGCGCGCCAGCACGGTCTGGATGAGTACGAACCCGCCCAGGGTCAACGCCACCATGGCCACAAAGCCGGTAGTGGTGCCTGCCGTGACCGCATCCACGAGCCGCCCCAACAGGAACGGTCCGGCCAGACCGGCAATTGCGGCCACACCATAAAGACTAACGACGCCGGCCAGCGGCTTTTTGTGCAACCGCATCAACCGCAGGCCTTCGGCCTTGACCTGGGCGGAGTCCGCCACAGGCAACATTGTCTCTGTCATTACTTCTCCCCCTCGGTGGCGGTGCTGTGGTTGGCGTTGGCGGCTACTGCTGCTTCGGTGTGGCCTTGACCGTTCATGCCCTCACCACGGACCACCACCTTGCGGTATTCCGGGACAGTGTCCAGCAGGTGCCGGTGTGTGCCCTGAGCCTGCAGCTTGCCGTGCTTCAGAAAAGCCACAGTGTCCATGGCGCCCAGCAGCAGCGGGCTGGCCGTCACCACAAGTGTGGTGTGCGCAGCGGAACCGCGGCTTTTGCCCAGCGCCCCTGCTATCCGTTGTTCGGTATGTGCATCGACGGCGCTGGTTGGTTCAATGAGCACCAGCACCTCCGCTTCGGTCAGCACAGCACGAGCCAAGGCCAGTCTCTGGCGCTGGCCGCCGGAAAAGCTGCGCCCCTTTTCCGTGACTTCCGCGTCTAGGCCCTGCTCCAGACCATCAAAGACGTCCTGTGCACTGGCCACCTCAATGGCCGCCATAATCTCCGTGTCGCTGTGCCGGCCGTCCGGGTCCAGCTCCTCGCGGAGAGTGCCGGTGAACAACTGCGGTTCGGCGTCGGAGACCACAATGCGGGAGCGCACCTCACGCAGCGGCATCAGGTGCAGGGCCTCGCTGCCCCACTGCACCACAGCCTCACGCAGCACTGCGTCCTCAAAACGGCCCAACCGCCGGGCCAGCTCAGCGGCTGCGGCGGGGTCCTCCGAAACAATCGCGCTCATCCCACCCGGGGCAACCACCACTCCTGAAACCGAGTCGAGCAAAGCGCTCGGTGCGGCCGGGGCTGGGACTGTTGTCTCGGCGTCGTGCACGGCTGAAGGGGTGGCCAGCACATCGATGATGCGGCGGGCACCGACCTGGGCACGGATGAGGCGGGAGACGGCGTCAGCGGCGGTGCGGATGGGCGAGACCAGGAAGACCGCGTAACCGTAGAGGGCCACGAGCTGGCCGGCCTCGATCTGCCCGGTCACGGCCTGTACCGCGCCGATCCAGGTGAAAGCGACACTGAAAATTCCAACGACGAAGACCTGGGCGGCGTCGAGGTCGGCCAGGGACCAGGCCACCTTGTTGCCGGCGAGCTGAGTTTCCCGGGAACGCTCGCGGTAACGCTGGACGAAGATGTGCTCGCCACCAATACCTCGCAAAACGCGCAGGCCGGCCACGGTGTCAGCGCCCAATGCCGTCATTTTTCCGGCCGCTTCACGTTGGTCTTTTTGGCGACGTTGGAGGGGGCGGATCACGAACAACATCCCGGCACCGCACAGCGGCACGCCCACCAGGACCACCAGTCCCAGCTGCCAGGAGGACTGGAAGACAAGGTAGGAGACCAGCAGGTATCCCACAACGGAGCCGGCCAGGCGTGCGGCGACGTCGAAAATCTCGCCAATGCGCATGGCGTCGGAGGCACACGTGGAGACCACCTCGCCGGTGGAGAACTTTTGCGGGAGAGCGTCGCCGCTGCGGGTGACCTTGTGGCCAACAATCTGGGCGGACCGGAAGGCCGCCTGCATCCAGTTGCTCATAGCGGCGCGGTGACGCAGCGTGGCGGAGATTGACTGGATGATGGTCAAGCCCACCAGCAGGCCCACCCAGAAGGAGAGACGGCCGAAGTTGCCCGGCAGGATGCCCTGGTCGATGGCTTGGCCCAGAATGTATGGCGTCAGGGCCTGGCACACCGTCCAGATGGAACCGTACAGAATGCCGAGCAGGAGGGTTCCTCGTTGGGCGCCAGCCAGCCACAAAAGATAGCGTGAGGGTGAACGGAGATCGGGTTTTCCGGCGGATTTGTAAGGGAATGAACGCACTGCGGCCTTCTATCGAATTCAGGGGTTGGTGGGCTACGAAGACGCGATCCAGCACGCCGCGGCAGCTTGCTGCGGGCGGTGCGATCTGCGTGTCTGTGTTCTCTACCTCACAGTTATTGACCCTAGTGCACACAGGAGTCATGGACCAAGTGAAATCTTGCAGCTTGTGGAGCCTCCGGTATTTTGTGCCGGGCCGCACTGCCCTCCGATAGCATCACGGGACAGGGTCAATGATCGGAGATGACAATTCACGCACCTCAGGAACGCCATATTCGCGCCGTTTCCGAGTTTCACCGGGAGAAACGCAGCCAGCGACGGCAAATTCTTACGTTGCTGTTCTTAGGCTTGCTCCTGTGTTTAATGATCCTGCAAATCCATCACCCCCTAGACAAGGGGCGCATTGCCTCGTTTGGCGATCTCAACATGGTGTGGGGACGTCTCCTCGAGCGGTTGCTGGCACCTTTCACCAGTCCGGGGACCTTTGAATTTAGCATTGATGCCCTTGGGTGGATCCTTGGCGCCACGGCAACCACGCTGGTTGCTTTGGTCTTTAGCGGCCGTAGCCCCTTGGGTATGGCCAATGAATCCCAGGTTATGGCACTGGAGGAGCTACTGGAGCTCCTGACGCTATTAGTTGGCATTGCCGCCGCCGCAACCATGTGGATGGCGTTGCACAACGTCTTCTTCCTGCCCTCCGACCCTGATTCCGGGCCTAAGTTCTTCCTGGGCATGCTCTCGTTGATGCTGGTTATTTTCTCCGTGGTCCGCCAGCGTGACACGGCAGTACAACGAGATATTGATGAGTTCCACCTGACTACTTCCATGCGGCTGCACATTCAGCGGTGGGAACGGATGTGGGGCATTTCCACACACAACCGGATCCGGGTGGATGGGCGCAAGATCACCAGGCTGGTGGCCTGGTGGGCCTTTGCCGGGCTACTCATCACCTTGGTTTCGTTGATCTTGCACAGTGAGCTCACGCCCGTGCGGGTCCTGCTCTCGGCACTGGCACTGACCCTGCTGGCAGTTGTGAGCGCTGCACTATCCGCTCTGGCAGTGTCCTTGTACCGCAGCAATCCGCGCCCAGGCGTGGGGCTGGCGTACGCCTCAGTACTGCTGGTGGTGGCGTTGGCAGTGGTCAGCCCGCTTGTTGTGGCCGCATGGCAGAACAACAAGGTGTTACTGGCCTTGCTCAGCTACTTCATTTGGCTGGGACCAGCCCTGTTCCTCATTTTCCGCAAGCCCCAGTCCGCCCACATGTCCCTCTCGAATTCAAGCTCTCCGCCCGGCCCAAAAAACGCGTACCCCACGGCCTGATCGCCATTTTCGCCGGCGCCCGTGAGGCAGCGTACTGGGTGGAGCTGACCTTGGAGGCCAGGCGGCAGCTGCACTACCAGACTAAGCTAGCCCGCTTTGAGCTGGCACAGGCCACCGCCCTCGCCGCGGAGGCAGAGCCTGCCAGAGGCGCTCCGATTACAGGGCCGGAAGCCCTTGGCGCTGAACGGGAAGCCCCGAGCGCTGGGGAATCCTGCCCCAGTCCGCTAATGTTCTTTAGCGAAACAGTCCGCTGTAGGCATTCAACGCCAGCCGTCCGCCCGAATGCGCGTAGAGGACGTTGCTGCTGGAAGGAATGTCCTTGCTGCGGACAAGGTCAATCAACCCAGCCATGGATTTTCCTTCATACACAGGGTCGATGATCATGCTTTCAAGGGATCCGGTGAGTTTTATGGCCTCGAGCGTGGAGTCCACAGGGATGCCGGAGTGGTTGCCGGCCCAGCCTTGCAAGACAGTGGTCTCGTCGTCACAGATCTTCCTGTCCAAGTCCATCAGCTCAGCTGTGTGACGGGCGATCCGGGCCACCTGAGCGCGAGTCTTTTCAATGGTGGCTGAGGCGTCAATGCCGATGACGCGCCGCGGCCTGTCTTGTCCCGCAAATCCAGCGATCATGCCTGCGTGGGTGGAGGCGGTAACGGTGCAGAGCACAATCGTGTCGAAGAAGACACCTAGTTCCTTCTCCTGCTGCTCCACTTCATAGGCCCAGTTAGCAAAGCCCAGCCCGCCCAAGTGATGTTCGGAGGCGCCTGCCGGGATGGGATAGGGCTTGCCCTGGCATCTTCGACGTCCTTGATGGCTTGTTCCCAGCTGCTACGGATGCCAATGTCGAACCCAGCTGCATCGAGGTGGACGTCGGCACCCATGATGCGCGAAAGCTCAATATTGCCTACCCGGTTGGATAGCGGGTCCGGTCAGTCCACCCAGTTTTCCTGCGCGAGACGGGCTTTCACACCCGGCTTGCAGCCACTGCCGCCACCTGACGGGTGTGATTCGACTGATATCCGCTGATGGAGACGAGCGTGTCAGCTCCTTGGGCAATGGTGTCCGGAACAATGTAGTCGAGTTTGCGGGTCTTATTGCCACCAAAAGCCAGACCACTGTTGACATCCTCACGTTTGGCCCAAATCCTCGCGCCGCCGGGATGTTTGCTCAGACGCGCCAACTCGTGGACGGGGCTGCGGCCAAACTCCACCTGGGACGATATATCCTATGTTGCATGCCGACTCCTCCGCCCCAGGGAATTCACAAGCGCTCCCTGCTTCGTAATGACGTGTACGATTCCATCCGCGACGCCATCGTCAATGGCACCTTCGCTCCGGGCGAGCGCCTGCGGGATCCGGAGCTAGAGGCATGGTTGGGCGTGAGTCGAACCCCTATCCGGGAGGCTCTGCTCCGGCTTGAGCGGGCCGGGCTGATTATTGCCCAGCCGGGCCGGGCCACCATCGTCGCCCCGCTTGATGCCGCCTCCACCGTGAATGCGCAGCAGGTAGTCGCGGCCATGCACGAGCTGGCGGCGCGGCTGGCAGTTCCCCTGCTGAGCGAGCAGGACCTTGCCGCCATGACCGCTGCCAACGTGCGCTTTGCCGCCGCCATCAAGAAGAACGACGCCGATGCCGCCTTGGCTGCCGATGACCAGTTCCATGCCGTTCTCGTTGGTGCGTGCGGAAATGACATGGTGCCAACCATGCTGGACCAGGCCATGCCACTGTTGCGGAGAGTGGAGCGTCAACGGTTCAGTTCCCACGATGCGCAGCATTCGGTCAGTGCGCATGCGGACATCATCAAACTTGCCACTGCGGGCGACGCCGACGGCGCAGCACTGGCCACACGTGCGAACTGGCTGGCTCTCGGCATCCAAGCAGTCGCCGAAGAAACTACAGCTTGAGTGTTGTGGGCTACTTGCCTGCGCCGCACCACCGTGTCGAATCGTTAGGCTTCATCCTCGAACACATGCGGTGCGGCGTTCTCGGCGTTGACGCTGCTCAGGATTTAGTGATGTCTAAGCCTTCGTGACGACTGCGCTGACAGGCGTGGTGTTGCTTAACAGGTCTTGGACAGGGCAGCGTGCTTCAACAATGCGGCCGAGCTCTTCGTAGCGTTCCTGCGATTCAGGTCCCGTGATGCTTACGGCTAGGCGGATGTCGCTGAAGCCGGGACGGATTGACTCATCGATCCCGAACAAGCCACGGACGTCCAGATCACCTTCGGCCTTGATGGTGATGTCATCGAGCTGGATACCCAGTTGCTCCGCGTAGAGGCGGTACACCACAACTTGGCAGGCGATGACGGCACCGAGTGCGAATTCCACGGGACTGGCTGCGGCATCGTCCCCAGCAAGTGCGGCAGGTTCGTCGACGAGGAATTGGTGTTTGCCGGCGCTGATGCGCGTGGCCACCGAGCCAACCCCCACGCCGGCGGCTGTGTACGTGAGCTTCGCATTGTCCGGATTGGCTCCGATGCGCTTGGCCCAGGCTGCGCCGGCTTCGCCAAGGCGCGCCGATCGCTGTGCTGCGTCGTCAATAGTTACAGTGGTCTCAGTCATGATGTCTCCATTCAGGGGAACGCAAGTGCCAGGCACCGCGCCATACTTACGCCCGCGGCAGCTGCCGGCGGCGTCGAATCCTCACCTGGGGCACCCCACTATGGTTGCGAGGGTTGCCGTCCAGTCGGCCAGGGCCTCTGACTGGAACTCTTGATTCTGTCCACTAGATTGCCCTGACAGAGGGCCTCAAGCAACCTTGCCGTCACACACGGCAACATTTCGGCGGCTTCCCCGAATCGGTCCGTGAGAAAAAGTCGCTTAACTCAGTTCTAAACGACCTTTTCTCACGGACCGATGGGAGATGCACAATGGAGGCGCGGTTGAAGGCGGGGACGGGTGGGAGCGGGTGCGCCGGGACCCCGGCAGCACAAAAACGTCCGGGCGGCGCAAGGAAGCGACTTAAGATGGATGCATGAGCGCAACACTTGTCGCGAAGGACCTTTCCGGAGGCCACGCACACCGCACCCTTTTCAGTAACCTCTCCTTCACTGTGGCCCCGGGCGACGTCATAGGCGTGGTGGGTGCCAATGGTGCCGGCAAGTCAACACTTTTGGCTCTCCTCGCGGGCGCCACCACCCCGCAGGGCGGCACCGTCAGCACTGCCCCACAAGACGCCTTCGTCGGCTGGCTGCCGCAGGAACATGAGCGGATCGAGGGCGAAAGCATCGCCGCCTACATTGGCCGGCGCACCGGTTGCACCCAGGCCACGGAGGAGATGGAATCATCCGCAGAAGCACTAGGCTCCGGCAACTGCGCCGACGATGACCGCTACGCCGCAGCCCTGGACCACTGGCTCGCCTGCGGTGCCGCAGACGTGGATGAACGCATCCCGGCCACCCTGGCCGAGCTCGGCTTGGACCTCACTCCCAGCACCCCCATGACAGGGCTCTCCGGCGGGCAGGCCGCCCGCGTGGCGTTGGCCGCGCTCCTGCTGAGCCGCTTCGACATAGTACTTCTGGATGAACCCACCAATGATCTGGACCTGGCGGGACTGGCCCGGCTGGAAGAGTTCGTCAGGGGTCTGCGCGGCGGCGTGGTCCTCGTCTCGCATGACCGCGAGTTCCTGGCCCGCACCATCACCTCCGTAGTGGAGCTGGACCAGGCGCAGAACAAGGTGGCCGTGTATGACGGCGGTTACGACTCCTTCTTGGAAGAACGTGCCATTGCAAAGCGCCACGCCCGCGAAGCCTATGACGAGTTCGCGGACAAGAAGGCGGACCTCGTGGGGCGCGCCCGAGTCCAGCGCGAGTGGAGCTCGCAGGGTGTACGCAACGCCATGAAAAAAGCCCCCGACAATGACAAGATTCGGCGCAAGGCCGCCAGTGAATCCAGTGAGAAGCAGGCGCAGAAGGTGCGCCAGATGGAGTCCCGGATCGCCCGCCTGGACGAGGTTGAGGAGCCACGCAAGGAGTGGGCCCTCCAATTCAGCATTGGCGCAGCACCCCGCTCAAGCACCGTGGTCTCTACGCTTAACGCTGCGGTGGTGCGCCAGGGCAGCTTCACCCTGGGGCCGGTGACTGCACAGGTGAACGCTGGAGAACGCATAGGCATCACCGGCCCCAACGGCGCCGGCAAGTCCACCCTGTTGCGGCTGTTGCTGGGCCGCATTTCCCCGAATGACGGTGTTGCCTCCCTGGGCGCGAATGTTGCCATCGGGGAGATTGACCAGGCGCGCAGCCAATTCCCAGAACAGGCTCCGCTAGGAGAGGGCTTCGAGGCGCTCGTGCCGGAACTGAATCAGGGCGAGGTGCGTACCCTTTTGGCTAAGTTTGGGCTGAAAGCTGACCAGGTGACAAGCCCGGTGGGTGCGCTCTCTCCCGGCGAACGCACCCGCGCATCGTTGGCACTTTTGCAGGCCCGCGGCGTGAACGTATTGGTGCTAGATGAGCCCACCAACCATTTGGACCTGCCAGCCATCGAGCAACTCGAGGAAGCGCTGGAGAGCTACGAAGGCACGCTGCTCCTGGTCACCCACGACCGCCGGCTCCTTGAAAACGTGCGCTTGGACTCCCGGTGGATGGTGGAGAGCGGCCAGCTACAAGAGCTTTAAGGCATCAAGCAACGTTCCATAAGGGTCTGCACAATCAAAGGATTGCGCAGACCCTTTGCCGTTTCGCGGAGCCCACAGAAACAAAGCATTAGAAGTACTTACTAATCAGTACGCTTTGACTTATTATCCCTAAAATGTTGCAATAGGTAACAAGTTTGCTGCACTTTTTGGATCTGCAGCAGGCTGCTTTTCGAATCCTGGTGCACTCCTTGTACCTCACACAGGTTCCGGACAACGCCTTCCGCGTGTAAGTTCCGCCAGAACCACGGGCGGCCATCCGCCTGGTCTTTTGCCGCAGCAAGTCTGCCGCCCGCGCACTTAGCGCCTTGATGCTCCGCCACGGGAGCGCCGATCACGGCCCGCCCGTTCATGCTGTTGAGCTATGGATTCGAAGCGTCTGGTGACACGAGGACAAAATGATCCAAATAATGAGGAGAAAAGCATGACATTGCGAGTCGGAATCATTGGAGCAGGCCCCAGCGGCATGGCACAGTTGCGTGCCTTTGACTCAGCAAGCCAGAACGGCGCTGACATCCCGGAGATCATGTGCTTTGAGAAGCAAAGCGACTGGGGCGGCCAGTGGAACAGCAGTTGGCGCACTGGCTTGGATGAACACGGTGAACCCGTGCACTCGAGCATGTACCGCCACCTGTGGTCCAACGGCCCGAAGGAATGCCTGGAATTCTCCGACTACTCCTTCGACGAACACTTTGGCCGCGCCATCTCCTCTTTCCCGCCCCGCGAGGTCCTCTTTGATTACATCAAGGGCCGTGTTGAAAAGTCAGATGTGCGCAAATACGTCCAGTTCAATACTGTTGCCCGGCACACCAGCTACAACCAGGACACACAGGAATTCACGTTGACGGTGGAGAACCTGATCACCGGCGTCACCACCGATCATGTCTTTGACAAGCTCGTGGTCTCCTCCGGCCATTTCTCCACCCCCACGGTCCCCGAGTTCAAGGGCATTGGCTCTTTCCCCGGCGAGGTTCTGCACGCCCACGATTTTCGCGGCGCAGAGCGCTTTAGCGGCAAGAATATGCTGCTGATTGGCGCCAGCTACTCCGCGGAGGACATTGGCATGCAGGCCCACAAGATGGGCGCCGCCTCGATTACTTTTAGCTACCGCAGCAACCCCATGGGCTTCGACTGGCCCGAGAACACTGTGGAGCGCCCGCTCGTCACCCATTTCGAGGGTAAAACCGCGCACTTCTCCGACGGCACCTGCGGCGAGTTTGACGCCGTCGTGCTGTGCACCGGATACCAGCACAAGTACCCGTTCCTGCCCAGCGATCTGTCACTGACGTCCAAGAATGTGCTCTACCCGGGGAATCTCTACAAGGGCGCGGTGTGGCAGGAGAACACCAACCTGTTTTACCTTGGCGCGCAGGATCAGTACTACACGTTCAACATGTTTGACGCGCAGGCATGGTTTGCCCGCGACGTCATGACGGGCGCCATCGAGCTGCCGTCTCTAGCCCAGCGCGAGGCTGATATTCAGCTGTGGCTGGAACGTCAGGCTGCCTTGGCGGATCACAATGCCGAAGCGGATTTCCAGTCGGACTACCTGCGTGAGCTCATTGCCGCAACGGACTACCCGCCGTTTGATCTGCACGCCGTTTCGCAGCTGTTCAAGGACTGGATGCACCACAAGGAAACCGACATCCTGGGCTACCGGGACATGATTCACCAATCCGTGGTCACCGGCACCATGGCCACCAAGCACCACACCCGGTGGATCAATGCCATGGATGATTCGCTGGACCGCTACCTTAATGGCCCGTCGCAAGATGTGGACACCGGCACCCTGACCGCCCTGACCAGCGAGTTCAGCGCGAAGTAGTTTCGCATCAAAGTTTCACGTCGTGGGCCGGGGCAGCTGCCCCGGCCCACTTTTTGCTGGACTATTGACAAGTTGTGTCGTGAAGCGCACTCTAAAAACATAGATCACGTTTTTAGATGGAGGAGTCATGGCAACACATTCAATTCCCGCACCGTCCAGTGGTTGGAGCTCCCAGACACTGGCACGCGTCAAGGCCGAGCCCGCTTATGGGGCTTTCCTGCTCTTGTGGGTTGGCTTCATCGCCATCCCGCTGATCATGGGCGTGGACAAATTCTTCAATGTCTTAACCCATTGGGAAAACTACCTGGCACCATGGATCGAGAACGTCTCCCCGTTCAGCGCCCACGGCACCATGATGGCGATTGGCGTAGTGGAGATCATTGCAGCAATTGCCATGATCCTGCGCCCACGGTACGCCGCCTACATTGTGGCGCTCTGGCTGGCAGGCATTATCGTCAACCTGCTCACTTACCCAGGCTTCTACGACGTGGCTCTGCGCGATTTTGGCCTCATGGTGGCCGCTATAGCGCTGGCACTACTGGCCCGCACCTACACCAAGCCAGGCTTCCGCCAAGGCGGCACGAAGTAGTTTCACGCTGAAGTTCACCTGCGTGTGACCCTGCCCCGAACCTGCACACCGTTAAAGGCCAAATGGTGCGCCACTGTTGAAGTGGCACACCATTCGGGGTCAAACAGTACTCAGGATCAAACTGTACGCAGGAGCACTTACGTCTTAGCTACCCACACCGGCGTAGGAGTGCAGGCCGGAGAAGTACACGTTCACAATGGTGAAGTTGAAGACCACGCACAGGTAGCCAACAATGGACAGCCAGGCCGCACGGGTTCCGGTCCAGCCCTTGGTTGCCCGGGCGTGCAGGTAACCGGCGTAGACAACCCAGATCACGAACGTCCAGACTTCCTTGGTGTCCCAGCCCCAGAAGCGGCCCCATGCCTTTTCGGCCCAGATGGAGCCGAACATCAGCGTCAGTGTCCAGCCAACAAACGCAATGCCGTTGATGCGGTAAGAAAGGTTCTCCAGACTCAGCGCGTTCGGCACCAGGCGCATGACGTGGAACTTATCCGGCTTGCCCGAGGCGATAGAGGCCTCGCGCCGAGACTGGAAAAGTTGCAGCACGGACATGGCAAAGGTGAGGGTGAAGAACGCCGAGGACAGAACCGCAATGGAGACGTGAATAACCAGCCAGTAGCTCTGAAGTGCCGGAACCAAGTGCCCAACAGGTGTCCAGAACGCCACGGACGCGGCCACCACCATCACCAGCACCAGGCCAATGACAAAGGTCCCCAGGAACCGCAGATCGCGGCGGGTCAGAACAAGCAAAAATACTACGGCCACAGCAAAAGAGCCAGTGGTGCAGAATTCATACATATTGCCCCACGGCACACGCCCTGCCGCCAACCCGCGGAAGAGCACAGCAAAGCCCTGAACCACGGCGGCCAGTATGGTCAGTGCCACGGCTACCCGGGCTACAACGCGCCGCTCCTTGCCGTAGCGCATGGAGTCCCCGGCCGTGACGCCGTCAGACCCTGCATGGGTCTTGGAGCTGGGACGCACACCGCGGTCCTGTGGACCGGCACCAAGATCCTGGCCTGCGGAACCGCGAGCCGCACCTGAACCCACACCGGCCAGGACGGCGTCCTTCTCCACACCGGCAGCGGCGGCCGTGGCACGGGTGTCGGCTGCGAGGCCGCGCTTGGCTGCCTGGCTAAAAGTAAACAGATCCCACGCATAGGCGCAAAAAGCCACTGCATACGCCAGACCGGCCAGCAGCATGAGCCTCTCGCTCAGCAGGGCGAAGCTTTGATTGATCTCTGGCATTACTGGTCCTTACTTGCCGCAGTGACGCTCTGTGCGGAGTCGTTGATTATTATCTGCTCATCATCATTTTGCCCTGCCGCGTCCATTGGCACCAGCCATTTTGCGTGCAGCGCCTTGTTGATGGCCGCATATTCTCCGGCCAATCGGTGGTCCTCGCCGCGAGCCAGCAGACCAAATTCCACCATGGTGCGCCCGTCTGGGTGGTTACCCGTGCGGACCCAGACACGGCGGCGGTTCAAGAACAAGGAGCCCATGAGGCCCGCCAACGCCAACAATGCGAATACTAGAACGTAGGCCTGACCCGGGTCGTGACGGATATCCAAGGCAGCAAATCGTTTGATGCCATCGAAGCTGATGGTGCCGTTGCCGTCGGGGAGCGTGTAGCTCTGATTTGGTTTCAGAACAATGCCGCCAGCGTCCAGGTTGCGGGAGTTGATCTCCTTCATTCCGGAAGTATCCAAGGTGAAAACGTTGCGCGGCACCCCGCTGTCCAAGCCGAGATCACCCGTGTAGGCGTTCAAGTTCAGCACCGGGTTGAAAGGGTCAGGGTCAGAGCCGAAGGCCACGCCCTCATCGTTGTAGACCGCAGTGGGCAAGAAGAAGCCAACAAAGCCCAGCTGATTCGGTTTGGCGTCCGGAACCTTGATCACCATGAGTGAGGTGTAGGCGCCGTCGGTGGGGATGGTGATGACCGGGCCCTGGAAGGCCACATTTCCCTCGCCGTCCTTGACGGTGACAACGGGTGCATAACCGTTACCCACCAGGTAAAGGTTGGTACCGCCCACAGCAACCGGCTCGTTGACTTTCAACGTCTTGGTCTTGGCTTCGGCGCCGGGACCGTCCTTGACACTCAAGGTTGCGGTGAAATCGAGGGGCTGGCCATAGTGCGCCTCTGTTGAGCGGTCGTACTTGACCACCAGCCGGTCCAGTGTTGCCGAGTAGGGGCTCAACCGGCCCTCACCAAAGTTGGCTCCAGGAGTGAAAGTGTCGTACCCGGTGAGGGTATTGACAAACGTTTCTCCCTCCACCAACACGCGTTGGCCGCTGTAGCCAAACAAACCGCTGAACGCGATGGCGGCCAGCACACCGATCATGGCTGTATGGAAAATCAGGTTGCCGACTTCCTTCATGAACCCGATTTCGGCACCCACTGAGGGCCGGTCCGTGTCTAAGTCACGCACGTCAACACGGTAACGGCGGGCTTTCAGTACGGCCGCAGCATCCCTGACAGCAGTTTCGGCGTCAATGCCGCTGCCGGCCGGGATGGTGACAGTGCCGTATTCTGCCAGGCGGGAAAGCCGCTTGGGGGTGCGCGGTGGCGCCGAGCGCATGGCCTTCCAATGGATCTTGGCGCGCGGCAGCACACAGCCAATCAAAGAAGTGAACAGCAGCAGGTAGATGGCCGCAAACCACGGCGAGGAGTACACGTCAAAGAGCCTGAACCAGTCCATGATGGGACCGGAACCGGGGTTGTCCTTCAGGTACTGGGTCACTTCGGCAGGGGCGGAGGGCCGCTGCGGGAAAAGGGATCCAGGCACAGCAGCAACAGCCAGCATCAACAACAAAAACAAGGCTGTGCGCATGCTGGTCAACTGACGCCAAGCCCACCGGAGCATCCCGCCGAAGCCGAGCTGCGGCAGGACCACCTCGCTGGCACCAGCCTTGGGCGCCTTGCCCTTGGGTTCTTTCACCACTGTCTCTTTCATTAGATTGGCAACCTGACTTCATTAGCGAACCAAAGCTGCAGGTCGTTGATCCAGATCCCCCACAAGCCTGACACCATCAAAACACCCAGCAGGATCAGCATGCCCCCGCCAAAATACTGGAGCCCGCGGCGGTGACTGCGGAAAAATGCGAGGGCTCCGAGCCCGCGGCGGGCACCGAGGGCAATGAGCAAGAACGGCAGTCCCAGCCCCAAACAATAAATAAAGGTTAGGAACGCACCCTTGGCCGCGTTGGGACCGTCGGAGAAGGCGAGCAATTGCACGGCACTGAAGGTGGGGCCAATGCATGGTGCCCAGCCCAATCCAAAGGTTACGCCCAAAATGGGTGCGCCCCACAAGCCGGCCGGCGGCTTGGCATGAATTTTCGCTTCGCTTTGGAACCAGCTCATCCCACCAAGGAACACCACACCCATGAGAATCACCACCACGCCCAGCACCTGGGTGACCCAGGCGGCGTCGGGCCCCATGAGCCAGGCACCCAGCTGACCGAAAACGGCCCCAATAAGCACAAACACCACGGAGAAGCCGAGCACGAATAACCCAATCCCGGCAAACATGCGGCCGCGGCGCTGGTTTTCAAGATCGGCACCGGTCAATCCGCTGACGTAGCCCAGATACCCGGGAACAAGCGGCAGCACGCACGGCGAGAGGAAGGAGACAAGGCCAGCCAACAGCGCCACCGGCATGGCCAGCAGCATGGAGCCGCTCAGAATTGTCTCGGCAAATGGATTGTTCATGAAGGAGGTTGGCCGCTATTTTTCCGTCAGCGCACTGCTGATGAGCGCCTTCAAGGTGCCCTTCTCTGCAACACCGAGGATGCGGGCGCAAACGCGGCCCAACTTATCCAACACGAGCGTGGTGGGCACCGCGGCCGGGGGCACATATTTGGTCATGGCCAGCAGCACCCCGCCGTCCTTATCCGCAACGCTGGGGTAACTGAGCCCGAAGTTACGCTCAAAGGCTTCTGCAGCGGCCTTTTCATCACGAACATTGACGCCCAGAAACTCCACATCCTGAGACTTAAAGTCCGTGTAGAGCGCTTGCAGATCAGGGGCTTCAATGCGGCAAGGCCCACAGGCCGCGTACCAAAAGTTAAGGACGGTGACTTTTCCCACAAAATCAGCTGCGTCCACCGTGCCGCCGTCAAACAAGACGCCCTTGAAGGCCACCGGATCCTTGCGGTCCGCGGCCCCGTACTCCGTGACAGAGCCGTCCCCGGCAATGTAGTTCTTGTTATCTCCGGCATTGGCCTGGTCCGCCAGAGGGTCATTTCCCGAGCAAGCGGCCAGAGCCACCGTCAAGGCTGCCCCGCCAGCGGCAAAAAGCGCCCTACGGCTCATCAAAGAAGTCACGACGCGTTTCTTTCATTTCATGGTTAAGCCATGACTGCGCGCAGACATGACATTTTGTTCTACAGTATGTCGAAAAGCTGATGGTCAGCTGTATGCCGCTCAGGCTCCGGGGGTGGTTGCAGCGCCTGGTAGTAATGCGGCAGCGGGCTCGCTGTACACAACATCGACCACATCATCGCCGTCGAACGTCAATGACGTCAGGGAGGCGAGGGTGCACTCCCGATTGCGGGGATCGTGCCACAGACGCTTGCCCTCAGCGCTGCGGCGCGTGGACCAGATGGGGAGCTGATGGCTGACCATGACGGCTTGGGCCCCGTCTCCACCAATTTCAAAAGCACGACGGCGGGCATCGCGTGCCGCCTCCAGCATGCGCTGCGCTTGGGCTGAGTATGCTTCACCCCACGAAGGCTTGAACGGGTTCACGAAGTAAGGCCAGTGCTTTGGCTTGGCCAGCTCCGCTTTACTCATAACGAGCCCCTCGAAGTGGTTCTCGGCCTCAATGATGCGCGGATCAGTCACAATCTCAAGGCCCAACGCTGCTGCCGTGGGCGCCGCCGTTTCCTGGGCTCGCGTCAGAGGCGAGGCCACCAGATAAACCGGTGCACCAGCGCCGTTCTTGGCGGCCGCCGCAAAGTGCTCCGCCACCATGACCGCCATGGCTCGTCCACGCTCAGAGAGGTGAAACTCGGGGAGCCGGCCGTAGAGGACGCCATTGGGGTTAAAAACCTCGCCGTGACGCAAAAGATGCACAGTTACTCGGGACATGTACCCAGTTTCTCAAAGTTGTTGCGGAAGGGGTTAATCCGGAGCCGAATGAATTTCATTCACTCGGGAATATTAGATGCAAACGCATGCTTATAGTCTGTGACCGGCCGCCCCACAGGTGGTTCCATTGCTTAGTCACAACCATTCAAGGAGCAGCACATGTCAGCAACAATCAGTGAATCAACCGGGCTCGCCCAGGGCCTCTGGACTCTTGATAGCTCACACAGCACCGTGGGCTTCATGGTCCGCCATGCCGGCATTTCCAAGGTTCGCGGCCAGTTCACCGAGATGGAAGGCTCCCTGAACCTCGGCCAGACACTGGCCGACGCCTCCGTCACGGCCACCATCACGGCCGCAAGCTTTAGCTCAGGTGACGCCAACCGCGACGCCCACGTCCGCGGCGCCGACTTCTTCGATGTTGATCTCTTCCCCACACTGACATTTGTCTCCACCTCCGTTTCCGGCGATGAAGAAGACTTCGAGATGACGGGGGAACTGACTATTCGGGGCATCTCCAAGACTGTGAGTTTCAAGGGCGAGTTCGGCGGCGTGGCTGTTGACGCTTTCAGCGCCACCCGCGCGGGGTTCGAAGCCAAGACCGTGATCAGCCGCAAGGAATTCGGCCTGACCTGGAACGCTGCCCTGGAAGCAGGTGGCGTGCTGGTCTCTGACAAAGTCACGATTTCCCTCGAAGTTGCCTTCGTCAAGGCTGGATAGCACCGCCTCGCAGCTGGATGCAACTGAAGCATCTGGAGCAACCTACTTTCTGGAGGTTCTCCTGCCGGTCCGAGATTTTTCGGGCCGGCATTTTGCTGCCCTCCCCATGCGCGGATACTCCCCGAGGGGTGTCAGGTGGATTCTGCTCCCCGGCTCCCCTCGCTCTTGGGATGGGCGGGGATTTGCCGGCAAAATTTCTCTCCAATAGTTGCCACGCAGCAGGTCGCGTAGGGTTTATATGAGACCCGCAGCGGCCCTCTCCATCTCTGGCCGCGATGGGCCTGCCAGCTGGTCAGTGGTTGTACCCCCAACTGATCAGTGCCTGAACCCATTGAGCCCACACATATTGGGCCCGAACCCTTTGAGAGAGCAATCCCATGAGCACCCCCGGTGAAGAGCCTCAAGAGCAAACCCCGCCAGCCCCTAGCAGCCCGCCCATCCCTGGCAGCTACGGCGAAATCTCCCCTGGTGTTCCCCGTTACGGCCAATATGCGCCCGCTGGGTGGGAACTTCCTCAGGAGGTGAAGGACGCACAAGCCGGCGCAAATCTGCCGCCCGCGTTGGCCTATCCGGGCCCGCCGGTCAGCCAATCAGGCATAGCCAGTCCCGGGGGCGCACAGCTGGCACCTCCGGCCCGGGTCAGGATGGCTTGCAGGCTCATTGTTACAGCCGGAATTATGCAGGCACTCTCCGTCCTCGTCCTCTTGGTGGTGCTGCTGGTACCAGCGGCCAAGGCACCTGTTCTCGATGTCCTCCAAGAGACTCTCGCGGCCTCCCCTGAGCTGGCCGCCGTCTACTCAGATGCGGCACTTCTGGACACTATTTTGTTCCTCGGCTTCGTGTTGAGTATCGTCATGACGGCGTCGTACTTCTTGTTGGCTCGCGCCATTCGCAAAGGGTCCAACGGTGCGCGCACCACTGCCTTGGTGCTGGCTCTGTTCTCGCTGTTGCTTCTGGGACAGCTCAATCCGGTGGCAATTGTTCAGATTGTGCTGGGCCTTGTTGCGGTGTTCTTGCTGTACCGATCCCCCGCCAAGGAGTTCTTCCTCGCCCACAAAGCCCGCAAGGGCCTGTAGCGGCACTGCTTAGACGCCCGGTAAGTCCTCGTCCAGGTGTGCGCCCTGGAGCCGCTGCGCATGATAGGCAAGAATTTGCAGCTCTGTAGCCATATCCACTTTGCGCAAGTTCACGTTGCCGGGAACGCTCAGGGCTACGGGGGCAAAACTGAGGATGCTGCGCACGCCGGCGGCCACCACTCTGTCACAGACAGACTGTGCAACGGCCGCTGGCAGCGCCAACACCACCATGTTGGCCCGTGTGGAGCTCACAACTTTTTCGAGGTTTCCCACATCACTGACACGTAGCCAGCCAATTTCTGTGCCAACCAGCATCTCGTCGGCATCAAGTAGGGCAACTACGTCAAAGCCACGTGATTCGAACCCGGCATAGCGGGCCAGAGCGCGGCCCAAGTTACCGGCACCCACAATGGCAACACGCCATTCATGGGTCAGGCCAAGTGCTTGGGCAATTTTGCGGCTCAAGTTGGCCACTTCGTAGCCCACCCCGCGGATTCCGTAGGAGCCCAGATAGGACAGGTCCTTGCGGACGTTGGCGGATCCCACACCAGCAGACTCGGCCAAGGCTTCCGAGGAGACACTTTCGGCACCTTCGGCCAGCAACGCGTTGAGTGTGCGCAAGTAGAGGGTCAACCGGGACACAGTGGCAGCAGGCAGCTGCCTGGCCGGCTCTGCTACAGGCTCCTCCACGGGCTGCGCTGGGTTCACATCACTACTCCACATTCTCAAAATAAGGCCGCCCGTAGATACTGAACATGCGTCCGCAACGTCCGTGCTGGCCTGCAATAACTCTATGACTTAGCGGGGTCAGAGCCAAAAGCCACGGCCTGGTCGCCTCGAAGCGGCAGCGGACGCGGCAGCAGGCGCCCGCCAGCAGGGCCTCAGGAGTTCCCAGTGAGCGCTTGGCTGAGGATGTTACCCAGGCGGATCGGGTCAATGTGCCAAAAGTCGCGCTGGATCCCGTTAACAAGAACAACCGGGATCTCCTCGCCATAGCGTTCAGTCAGTTCGGGATGGTCATCCAGGCTGACCTCGGTCCAGTGCAACTGCAATTGCGTGGCAATGGTATCCACCACCTCACGTGCGTTCTCACACAGATGGCACCCCGACCGTGTCACAAGCTGTAGGAGTGGCACTTTGGGTAGCTCGGGTGTTGCAGCGGGGTTATTGAGAATAGATTCCATAGCTACAACGGTACTCAACGTAAAGCTACCGGAGGGCCCTGGACCCGTAGGCCCAGCACCATGGGCGCTCTCCGTGCGCGAAATATATGATTTTGCCCAGAGTTAACCCCCGGCAGGTAGTGGCGTGGCAGGCGGTGGCACGAAGCATTGACTAGACTCATTCCATGCCCGACGTGACTTCCAACAGTGCCGAGGCCCCCTCGACTGCTGCAGTGCACCAAGGCGAGGCAGCCTTCTTTGACGTGGACAATACCCTCATGAAGGGCGCCAGTCTGTTCCATGTAGCCCGCAAGATGTATCAGAAGCGGGCATTTACCCTGCAGGACGTGGCAGGCTTCGCGTGGAAGCAGGCAAAATTCATCCTGCGCGGAGAGAATATGAACGATGTCCACTCCGTTCAGGATTCTGCACAAAAACTAGCCGCTGGCATCAGCACCGAGTTCATCCGTCAACTTGGCGAAGAGGTCTATGACGAGATGATCGTCTCCAAGATCTGGCCCGGAACCAAAGCGCTGACCCAGGAACATTTGAAGTCCGGGCGTCAGGTGTGGCTGGTTACCGCCACCCCCGTGGAAGTAGCCGGCGTCATTGCCTCCCGGCTGAACCTGACGGGTGCGTTGGGCACGGTCGCGGAGATAGCGGACGGCGTCTACACGGGTCACCTTGTGGGCGAGATCCTGCACGGACCTGCCAAGGGCCGCGCCATTGAGGAACTTGCGGTTCGCGAAGATCTGGATCTGACGCGCTGCTGGGCTTATAGCGATTCTTACAATGACATCCCGCTGCTGACTACCGTGGGCAATCCTGTGGCCATCAATCCCGACGCAAAGCTTCGCAAGCACGCCAAGGAGAACAACTGGCCCATTTATGACTACCGCTCGGGCCGCCGTGCAGCCACGCTGGGACTCAAGGCAGCCACCGGAGCCGGAGTTGTCTATGGCCTCTGGAAGGGCATCTCGATGATGCGCAAGCGCTAATCCACCACTCCTCCCACTGTTGGGGCGTAGAACATGAAAAAGCACCCGCCCACCACAAGGGTGAACGGGTGCTTTTTTGATAAAGAAGAAGATTTACTTCTTATTGCGACGCTGGTGACGCGTCTTGCGAAGCTGCTTGCGGTGCTTCTTCTTGGACATCCGCTTGCGGCGCTTCTTAACTACTGAACCCATGAAAGTTCCTCACAAACTGCATAGAACAACCTCGAATGAGGCCGTAAACGATTGGTCGACCGATCGCAGGAATCGGTCAAAGCCGAAAATGGATCTTTCCTAGGGTACCGCCTTTACCCTGTATGCGCCGAACCGGGGTTTCCATGAGTCCCTGTGCCATCGACCACTGCCGAGCGAAAATAACTTTCGACGGCGTTTGCCGGGACCCGATAGGAGCGCCCAAACCGCACTGCTGGCAGCTCTCCAGCGTGCACCATCCGGTACACGGTCATCTTTGAAACGCGCATGAGCTCGGCAACTTCTTGCACCGTAAGGAAATTCACATCTTGAAGATTTGACTCCTGCATCATGGCTGTTGGGTCCATTTCACTTAGGTTTTAGCCGTCCAGAGCGCGGGTTCAACCGCGTTCTAAACGCTAACTCTAGGTGCTGTTGGGGCCGATGTGAATGGGGCGGATGTTATTTGCCTGTCTTGGCACGACGGCGCTTGGCCCACCAACGGTCGATGATGAAAATGGCAAGAATCCAGCCGCCCTGCCACCAATGAATCAACAAGATTGATTGCTGTGCGCAAGAGAAACCGAATCATTTCCGCCACCACCCCATTCTGGTTGCGCCCCGGTTTCAGCGCCCGTTGAACGCTCCGCTGCTTCGTACGCTATCAGCGCACCTCCAGCCTAACAATATGGCTCTCCAGTACATGGTTTAGAGATGCTTGGTTTAGAGATGCTTAGCGGCGTCTCCATGCCCCCAGCGATGCCTCAGAACACGAAACCGCCGCCCCAAGCCCTGCTTTGACCTACACCTGGTTGCTGGTGCGCCGCACACGTGAGGCTTGCGCCAGCTTGGTCAAGACATCGGCCGTGACGTCCCAGTCCATGCAGGCGTCCGTGACACTTTGACCGTATGTCAGCTCCGCCTCGCCAGCGGCAACCTGCTCAACATTGAGATTCTGGGCGCCGCCCACCAAAAAACTTTCAAGCATGACACCGGCAATGGTGTGCGCCGAGGAGTCGCCTGTTTCCAGCTGGGCCCCAATTTCCAGCGCCACTTCTGCTTGACGGTGGTGGCTCTTGCCGGAGTTGGCATGGCTGGCATCCACGATCAGGCGCGGGTTCACCCCGGACCCGGCAGCCTTGGCGGAGGCAGCCGCCACCTCTGCGGCCTTGTAGTTGGGGCCCTTGCGCCCGCCACGCAGGATCACGTGCGTGTCCTGGTTGCCGGCCGTGCTGACAAGAGAAGCGCGCCCGTCGCCATCAATTCCCAAGAAGGACTGTGCCGCACTGGCTGCGTTGCAGGCGTCAAGGGCAACCTGCAGGTCGCCATCGGTGCCGTTTTTGAAGCCAATCGGCATAGATAGGCCGGAGCTGAGCTGGCGGTGGATCTGGCTTTCAGTGGTACGGGCGCCAATGGCACCCCAGGAGATCAAATCTGCCGTGTACTGAGGGCTGATGGGCTCAAGGAATTCGGTGCCGGTAGGCAGCCCCAGCGCGGCCACGTTCAGCAGAAACTCGCGCGCCAACTCCAGCCCCTTCGCCACATCATGACTGCCGTCCAGGGCGGGATCATTGATCAGGCCTTTCCAACCCACAGTGGTGCGGGGCTTTTCGAAGTAGGCGCGCATGATAATCAAGAGGTCCGCTTCGTGTTCCTTGGCGGTTTCAGCCAGCCGTGCCGCGTATTCCAAACCGGCCTTGGTGTCATGGATGGAGCACGGGCCTACTACCACCAGGAGCCTGTCATCAAGCCCGTCCATGATGGCGCGGACCTGGTCACGGCCACGTTCGACGACGTTGCTTGTGTGGGCATCGAGCGGCAGCTTTGCGCTCAGTTGCGCAGGTGAGGGAAGGGCCGTGAATTGGCTGACACGCAGATTTGCTGTGATGGCTGGGGCTGAGTTTGTGGTGGATTCTGCGGCTGCTGTGATGCTCATGTGAGAGGGTTCCTTTTGCGGGCTGGCAGCGAGCCCCTTTTCAGAAACCCGCCTGGAAATGGCGAAGGACAGAGAAAGATTCTCTGTCCTGTTGGCTCTGAAGGTGATGGATGCGTGTCAGTTAGACGCGGGCTCCTCCAGAGCCAACGAAAAATACGCATACCAACGGTTTGTCATGTCCACACAATATGCCGAAAATTCTTCACCCCGCAAATCGGTCGCGTCACATGTGGACTCTTGAACTGAGCTGCGGCCAGCACCCTAACGCAACGGGTTGAAGTGGCGCATGCTGGCTGGCGGGGTATTGGACGTCAACTCCGCAGCCACCATTTTGCCCGTGAGCGGGCCCAGCGCGATTCCCCACATGCCATGCCCGCCAGCCACGTGCACGCGTGGGGAGCGGGTGGCACCCACCAGCGGGAAACCGTCGGTGGTGCAGGGCCGGGACCCCACCCATTCCTCGGCCCGGTCATCCCAGTTAATACCGGTAAACATGGGTGAGGCTGCGTCCACAATGGCCTTGATACGCCGGGCATCCAAGGGTGCATCAGCGTTCCGGAACTCCATCATCCCCGCCACGCGCAATCTGTTCCCCAAGGGCGTGCAGGCAACACGTTGGGCTGGGAAGTAAATGGGGTGGGTGGGTATGGCCTCCGGGACCACGGTGAAACTGTAGCCGCGGCCTGCCTGCACTACCCGTTTGACGCCAAACTTGCGTGCGAGCGTCCCCAACCAGGCACCCGTGGCGAGGACAACGGCGTCGGCAATCAGGGAACGCCCTGCCGAACCAATCACCTCAACACCGCTGCCGGTGTCCCTGACATCGAGCACTGTGAAGGCCGTGGTCACAGTGGCGCCACGGGCTATCACGGCTTCGGCGAGGGAAGCCATGAAGTTCGGCGGGTCAATGAAGCGCTGGTCACGGATGGCAATGCCGGCCGCAACTCCGGCACCCAGGGCTGGTTCCAGATGGCGGATTTCCTCCCCACTCATGAGAGTGAAGTCCACGTGACCACCCGTTTCACGGATCACATGAAATTCCTTAACCAGGGCATCACGGTCCTTCAGCGAGGCGAAGCCGGTCAGGAAGGGGTCGGCCAGATGCGTGGGCTCAGCGAGCGCCGGGGTGCCCTCGGCAAGTTCTTGGAACGCGTCGATCCCGGACCGACCAAGCTCGGCAAAAATTTTCATGGCAGCCCGCCATTTCCCGGGCGTGCAGTTGCGGGCAAAGCCGAGCAGGAATTTCAGCAGCAAGGGGTCGGTGGAAAAGGGGATGTAGAGGGGGGACGCCGGATCCAGAATGGCCTTGAGCCCATAGCTGAGCACGGAGGGTTCACTCAGCGGAAGCGTCAGTGCCGGGGTCAGCCAGCCAGCATTTCCCCAAGATGAACCGGACGCCACTTCACCCCTATCAACCACTGTGACCTTAACGCCTTGTTCCTGCAGGTACCACGCGGTGGACAAACCAATAATCCCCGCACCAACAACCACTACATGCCCAGGCGCCGTTGCACTGACCACGGTTCACACTCCTTGAGTGAAAAGCCGGAGAGCTAGTTTTCCGGCACTTCCCCTAGGGTATCCGTGATTGCTCCTCCAACGAGCCATTGCCCTGGCAAGCCACTTTTCCGCCAACTCGTGGGGTCAAGTCCACGTCAGTGCAACGCGGTGACAACGAGGTTTCTATAGACTGCCCACAGCGGTGCCATCTGGCGTAAACCCAAGTATCCCCCGCCGATGCCCGGGCCGGTGGCGGGGTCCTCATCCAGCCATTGGAAGATCCGCAGTCCGTTGATCTCAAGCGTGACTTGCGGGCCATCTTTACAGATTTCCATGTGATAGAAACCCTCTGCATCCTCCGGGCTTGGCAGCGGGTCTGCGCCCTGCACCACAAGGTGCGCCCCCGGACTCTTGCGCAGATTACACGTGCGGAAAGCCCTTTCGGAAGCAAACTTACGCCGCTGATAGGAGATGTGAAGCGCTTTGATATCTGAGGAATGGTAGTGCGGATAGAACCCGGTGCGTGGGGCAAGCTCAGGAGAAAAAAGATCGCGGCCGGCGCTGCCTTGAGCTCCAAAGAAGAGCATGGCAAGCCCCTGGCCCTCGAGGGGTTGGAAGTCCCAAGAAATCCGAATCCGGTCCGGGAAAATAATGGGGCACCAGAGGAGGAAATGGGCATGCGCACCCATTTTCACCGGGTCAGCGCTACTGCCCAACACGGCCCCACCGTAGCCGTCCTCAACAGTCACCGGCCCCTCACGCACCCAATCAGCCAGGGACTGCTCCGACATCTCGTTGCTGTACAGCACTGTTTCCCCAGTGGATCGCAGGTTCATGTGGTTCCTTTTGAAAATATCAGGCATGTGCGCCGGTGTGCCGTCTTGAACGTAACCAAGATTGTCCCACTATCCCTTAAAGGAACGAGGGCGCGCTCCCCACGGCAGGGGGAACGCGCCGTCGTACTTCTTGAAGCTGTGAAGCTTAGATCAAACCCTGCGCCAGCATGGCGTCAGCAACCTTGACGAAGCCGGCAATGTTGGCGCCCACCACGTAGTTGCCCGGTGAGCCGTAAGTATCTGCGGTCTCGGCACAGCGGTCGTGGATGCCGATCATGATCTTGTGCAGGCGCTCCTCGGTGTGCTCGAAGGACCAAGCGTCACGGCTGGCGTTCTGCTGCATTTCCAAGGCGGACGTGGCCACGCCACCGGCGTTGGCTGCCTTGCCCGGAGCGAACAGGATGCCAGCTTCCTGGAAGACGGCAATAGCACCACTGGTGGAGGGCATATTGGCGCCTTCAGCCAAGGCAACCAGACCGCTCTTGACCATGCGGGTGGCTGCGTCAGTGTTGATTTCATTCTGCGTGGCACACGGCAGCGCAACGGAGGCGTTGACGTCCCAGACGGAACCGCCTTCAACATAGCTGACAGAGGAACCGCGGCGGACCGCGTATTCCTTCAAGCGGCCGCGCTCTTTTTCCTTGATCTGGCGCAGCAGCGGGACGTCAATGCCGTTCTCGTCCACAATGTAGCCGGAGGAATCCGAGCAAGCCACAACCTTGGCACCCCACTGCTGGGCCTTGGCAATGGCGAAGGTGGCTACGTTACCGGAGCCGGAAACAACGACGCGCTGTCCGTCGAGGGACTGACCGCGGGTCTTGAGCATTTCCTGTGTGAACATCACGGTGCCAAAGCCTGTAGCTTCCGGACGCACCAAGGAGCCGCCCCAACCAATGCCCTTACCGGTCAGAACACCGGATTCGTAACGGTTAGTGATGCGCTTGTACTGACCGAAGAGGTAGCCAATTTCCCGGCCGCCAACCCCAATGTCACCGGCAGGAACGTCGGTGTACTCGCCAATGTGGCGGTAAAGCTCAGTCATGAAGCTCTGGCAGAAGCGCATAACTTCGCCGTCAGACTTGCCGCGAGGGTCAAAGTCGGAGCCGCCCTTGCCGCCACCAATGGGCATACCTGTCAGGGCGTTCTTGAAGATCTGCTCGAAACCGAGGAACTTCACAATGCCCAGGTATACCGAGGGGTGGAAGCGCAGTCCGCCCTTGTACGGGCCAAGAGCTGAGTTGAATTCCACACGGAACCCGCGGTTGATCTGCACACGGCCGGAATCATCCATCCACGGCACCCGGAAGATGATCTGACGCTCAGGCTCACACAATCGCTGCAGCACGGCGGCGTCAACAAATTCTGGATGCTTATCCAAAACGGGGCCAAGGCTTTCAAAAACTTCCAGTACTGCCTGGTGGAATTCTTTTTCACCGGGGTTGCGGGCTAAAACTTGCTCCCGGATGGCTTCGAGCCTGGTATCCATGAGTCTCCTGAAAGGGGTGAGGCGCCGTCATGCAGCGCATAAATATGCTCTGTGGCAATTTTCCAGTCATGGTGCCACTTAGACTAATTTTTCTCACAATTCAGTATTTTATGCATGATCATACGTATCTTGATCAAGCAGTAAGATTTTTTTGTTATTTTTAGCTTTTGCGTCGCTTGAACGCGGGTAGGGCGGGCAAGTTAGCCAACAGATCGGCAGCCTTATTCGCCGCCCTGCCCATACTGCGGCTGATTTGTCCGGGTACACCGCCTTCGTATTCATTCGGCTGCGCAACACCGGAGTGCACGCTATCGAAGGGAACCACGGCCGTAGCGTTCCTCAGCTGTTCCGAATCGGTCACGTGGGAAGCAGCCACGGCGGAATCACTCATGTGGGAATCGGTACCCGCTGCGGCAGGTACCAGTTGGCGGGCAGGCTCCGGCGCAACCACAGGAGTAGAAACCGGAACAGGAGTTGGTACCGCAGGGGTTGGTACAGCAGGGGTTGGTACAGCAGGGGCAACCGTAGCCGCGGGGCGAACCTTCACCACAGGTGCGGCGGCGGGCACACTACCAACGGCAGAAGCCACAGCCCCCACGGTTGTGCTCGCCGCGCGGGCAGCTCCGGTGGCCCCGAGGGTTTCCAGCCATGTGGATACCAAGGCAAGCGGCTCGGTATTGATGAGGTAATAGCGTTTTTGACCTTGCGCACGCATAGTCACCACTCCGGCTTCACGCAGCACGCGCAAGTGCTTCGAGACTGTGGGTTGTGAAACACCCAATTCATCAACCAGCTGCCCCACCGATTTACTCTCTTGGGCCAGCGCTTCTAAAAGATCCCGACGGGTGCTTTCGGCGATCACCGCAAAGACTTTTTCAACAACCATCCCACTACCCTAGCGACATATGCCGCTCACAGCATCTTGAATCGCTCAAAGGGCTCCAAGGTACGGCCGGGATCAGTCGAACCACGGGTCCAAGCCGTAGAGAGGGAAAACGGCCTTCCGTGTGGCCATGACGGTTCGGTCCAGCGCATCGGAGGGGTTGTAGCCAACTTCCCAGGAACGCCACCAGGTGTCTGCGTCTTCGCTCATGAGCAGGGGTGCAACCTTGCCGTACTTCTCCGCTACATAACTGCGCCACGCCTCAGGAACTGCCGTGCGCAGCGGGACCGGGCGCCCGGCAGCAATCGCCATCAGATGGCTCCATACCCTCGGCACTACGGAGACAATGTTGTACCCGCCGCCGCCCATGGCGATCCAACGGCCACCACACACCTTGTCAGCCAGCGCCGCAATGCTCAGCGCGGCCTCCCGCTGCCCGTCCACACTGGTGTTTAAGTGCGTCAGTTCATCGTCCCGGTGTGAGTCACACCCGTGCTGACTGACAATTACCTGCGGCGCAAAGGCTTCCACCAACTGAGGCACGACGGCGTGGAAGGCTCTCAGCCAGCCGGCATCTGAGGTGCCCGCCGGCAAAGCGACGTTGACAGCGGAACCTATGGCTCCCGGCCCGCCAAGATCGTTGGCGAACCCTGTGCCAGGAAACAGGCTCACACCGCTTTCATGCAGCGAAATGGTCAAAACACGCGGTTCATCCCAGAATATTTTTTCGGTGCCATCACCGTGGTGAGCATCAATGTCGATGTAAACAATCTTGGAAACACCGGAATCGAGCAGTTTTTGGATGCAAAGCGCGGTGTCGTTGTAAATACAGAAGCCGGCGCCCTTATCGGCAAAGGCGTGGTGCATGCCGCCACCAAAGTTCACTGCACGGGGAACGGCACCACTAATAATGGCGTTGGCGGCCACGAGTGAGCCGCCAGCCAGCCGTGCGCTTGCCTCATGAATGCCGGCAAAGACGGGGTCGTCCTCCGTGCCCAGCCCGCGTTCTGGATCACTGAGGGTAGGGTCCTGCCCCACACGATGCACCGCGTCAATGTACTCGCGCGTGTGCACTGCGGCAAGTTCGTCGTCGGAAGCCACATAGGCCTCCACCACATCAACTTGTGGCAAATCAAAGATTCCCAGCTCACGGGCAAGCGTTGCCGTCAGGTCAAGGCGCTTGGGCGACATAGGATGGTTTGGGCCAAAATTGTACGCAGACATAGCCGCATCGCAGACTATGCTTGTCGGGACGGCCGCTGGCCCTGAGCTGGCAATTGATGACATCCATCACAGGCTATCGAAGTCCGGGCACAAATGACGTATCCACGACTTCTTGAGCATTTCGTGGCAGTAACTTACGGCAGGAGGGGAAGTACCGCGTTGGCTGTTAGAACCGCACTTCCCCAATGGCTGCCCAACTGGCCGGTACGCGTTGTAGTGAGCGTCCGCGACTTCGTGGACCGGGTGGCCAATAGTTCCCCCGCCAGGTTGGCGTTAATCGTTTTTGCCCTGGTTATTCTTGCCTTCACTTTTACTCTGTGCCTGCCAGCAGCAGCCCGGGATGGTCAGGCAACCCCCTTCTATGACGCACTGTTCACGGCGGCATCAGCTGTCTGCGTGACCGGGCTGACCACCGTTTCCACGGCCTTGCATTGGTCATTCTTTGGCCAATTGGTGATCTTGATTGGCATCTTCGTGGGTGGTTTGGGCATCTTGACGCTCGCCTCGTTGATGGCCCTCATGGTCAGCAAACGGCTTGGAGTGCGCGGGAAACTCATTGCCCAGGAAGCCATGAACGCTGGCCGCATGGGCGAGGTAGGTACCTTGCTGCGCATCGTCATCAGCACCTCCGTAGCCATTGAGGTGATCTTGGCTTTGGCGTTGGCACCGCGGTTCCTGATCTTGGGCGAGCCCCTCCCCCAAGCCATCTGGCACGCCGCTTTCTACTCTATCTCCGCCTTTAACAACGCTGGTTTCACACCTCATTCAGACGGTGTAGTCCCCTACGAAGCCGATCTGTGGATCCTGACCCCGCTCATGATTGGCGGCTTCATTGGCAGCCTAGGCTTCCCTGTGCTGATGGTGCTTTTGGCCACGGGCTTCCGCTTCAAAAAGTGGACGCTGCACGCAAAACTCACCATCCAGGTTTCGCTCATGCTGTTAGTGTCCGGCGCCATCCTGTGGGGTGCCATGGAGTGGACCAACCCTGACACCATTGGCGGGATGAGTGTGGGAGACAAGATCACGCACTCCGTGTTCGCCTCCGTCATGACCCGGTCCCTTGGATTTAACCTGGTGGATATGAATGCCATGCATTCTTCCACCATGTTGCTCACCGACGCCCTCATGTTTGTGGGTGGCGGTTCGGCCTCAACAGCAGGAGGTATCAAGGTCACCACCTTGGCTGTGATGTTCCTGGCCATTGTGGCCGAGGCCCGGGGTGATAACGATGTGAAAATCCACGGCCGCACCATCCCCCAAGGCACCATGCGCGTGGCCATCTCTGTGATTATGATGGGTGCCACCTTCGTCATGATTGCTTGCGGGCTCCTGCTAGCCATTTCCGGGGAAAGCCTTGACCGGGTCCTTTTTGAAACCATCTCGGCCTTCGCCACCGTGGGACTGAGTACGGGGCTCAGCGGCGAGCTGCCGCCGTCAGGTAAGTATGTCCTGTCCGCCATGATGTTCTTCGGCAGGGTGGGCTCCATCACCTTGGCCTCAGCGCTGGCTCTGCGGCAACGCCGCCAGCTGTACCACTACCCGGAAGAGAGGCCCATCATTGGCTGAGAAAATAGACTCCAGCAACCGCCCACCACACAACGCGCCCGTGTTGGTGATAGGTCTGGGCCGCTTCGGGGCTGCCACGGCACACCAACTGGTCAAGCAGGGCCGCGAAGTCTTGGCTATAGAACGCGATCCGGCCCTGGTCCAAAAGTGGGCCGGTGTACTCACCCACGTAGTTGAAGCCGACGCCACCAACATTGACGCGCTGCGCCAGCTCGGCGCGCAGGACTTCAGCTCCGCCGTGGTGGGTGTAGGTACCTCCATTGAATCCAGCGTGCTCATCACGGTGAACCTGGTGGACCTGGGCATCGCGCACCTGTGGGTCAAGGCGATCACGCAGTCGCACGGCAAGATCCTGACCCGCATTGGCGCCAACCATGTCATCTACCCCGAGGCCGACGCCGGTGTCAGAGCCGCGCACCTAGTGGGCGGGCGGATGCTCGACTTCATCGAGTTCGACGACGATTTCGCGATCGTAAAAATGTACCCGCCCAAGGAAACACAGGGCTTCACGCTGGAGGAATCCAAGGTCCGTTCCAGGTACGGGGTGACAGTGGTTGGCGTGAAATCCCCGGGTGAGGATTTCACGTACGCCCAGCCAAATACTCGTGTTTCCAGCCGAGACATGCTCATTGTTTCAGGCTATGTGGACCTGCTGGAGCGCTTCGCCGCCCGGCCCTAACCTCACGTTTTATACGCGGTGTGCGTCTACAGGGCAGGAGGTTTTTTTGATAATGCAACACATGATTATTGACTCGCCCGTGGGCCTGCTGACCCTTGTGGAGAACCGCGCCGGATTGGCGGGCGTGTACATGGCCGAGCATAAGCGCCGCCCAGCGTGGGAGACGCTGGGTGACGTGGTTGGGCCCCCAAGCTCACCGGTGCTCTGCGCCGCGGCTGAGCAACTCTGTGAGTATTTTGCAGGCTCGCTGCGCGAGTTTACGATTCCACTGGCTCCCGTAGGCTCTCCGTTCCAGCAGCGGGTTTGGGATGCGCTGAGTCAGATTCCTTATGGTGAGCTGCGAACGTATGGGGCGCTAGCGTCAATGCTGGGCGATCCCTCCATGGCGCAGGCCGTGGGCTCTGCCAACGGCCGCAATCCCCTCAGCATCATTGTCCCGTGCCACCGCGTGGTTGGTGCCGATGGTTCACTCGTGGGCTATGCCGGCGGCTTGAAGCGCAAGGAGTTTCTTCTGGAGTTGGAGAACCCAGCGCTGGGGCACACTGAGGCGCTGTTCTAGGTGAGGCTGTTCTAAGTGAGCATGAACGAATCGGGCAGGGCCGGATTGGCACGGGCAGCGGCTGCACCCCGTGCAGCTCCACCGCCCTTTGAGATGCTGGTTTCTGCCCACGGAACCGCCGTGCTGCGGGTATGCCGGGCGATGGTGGGGGTTGTGGACGCCGACGATGTCTGGCAGGAAACCTTCCTGGCAGCCCTGCGGACCTACCCGACAGCGCAAAAGGTTGTGAATTGGCAGGCCTGGCTTGTCACGATCGCACGCAACAAGTCACTGGACCACTTGCGCCGCACGGCCCGCGTCCCGGAACCCATGGAGATCGCTGGTGACGGTCCCCTGGAAGGCGGGGACGTCGTCGTACATGCCGTGGAGGCAGGTGAAACGGCTGCGGCCGTGTGGGCGGCGTTGGCGAGGTTGCCGCAGCGCCAGCGCGAGGCCGTTGTCTATCACCATTTGGTGGGGCTGCCCTATGCGGAGGTGGCGGCTTTGTTGGGGAATTCGGAGGCGGCTGCGCGGCGGGCCGCCTCTGATGCAATGGCGGCGCTGCGTGCTCTGCTGGGCGGCGATGGCAAGGGACACGGAAAGGATTGAGGGGCAATGAGTGAGACTGGAATTCCGCAGATTTTGGCACCGCTTACCGGCGGCGAGGCTGCGGCCTTGGCTGCGCTGGCCGGGCACTTTTCTGCTGCCGCGGCCGCCGAGGGGCTGGTGGATGTGTCCTACCGCGTAGTCGATTCGCCGGTGGGTTCACTGTTGTTGGCCCGCACAGAGGCCGGGCTGGTGCGGGTGGCCTTCGCCTCCGAAGGCCACGATTCCGTGCTGGACTCGCTAGCGGCGAACATCAGCCCACGGATATTTCTGGCACCGGCACGCCTTGATGAGGCTGCACGCGAACTGGATGAGTACTTCGCCGGGCACCGGAGGCGCTTCGATCTGACCTTGGATTTTAGGCTTGCGCAAGGCTTTCGGCGCGAGGTTCTGGATTATCTGCCGCAGATCACGTACGGGCATACGGCCAGCTACGCCGCGGTGGCTGCCATGACGTCCAGTCCGCGGGCTGTGAGAGCTGTGGGAACAGCGTGTGCCCGCAATCCACTGCCGCTGGTGGTTCCCTGTCACCGGGTTGTCCGCTCTGACGGGCGCTCAGGCGCGTACCTGGGTGGCCCCGAGGCCAAGGCCCTGCTGTTAGCGCTGGAAGCCGCCTCCTGACCTGCCCTTGCCCCAGCCCCCGTGCGGACCCTATCCCAGCAATGGGGCCCATCTGCCGGACCCTATCCCAGCTATGGGGCCCAGAGCTATAGCGTTCTGACTCAACTAACCGTTGCTGCACTAGCGTCGTGAAAAATGTGACCAATGCTGCACTAGCGTCAGTTGAGGGCGGAAAGCTCCTTCGTGATCTCCGCGGCCCTTGCTGCAGCTGCTTGAGCGCCCTTGAGGATAATTCCGGGCAGGCCTTCGCGATCAAAGCTGGCGATGGCTTGTTCCGTGGTCCCTTTGGGACTTGTCACGGCACGGCGCAGCTCAGTGGCGTTGGCCCCCGGCTCCGCAAGCATCATCCCTGCCCCTGCTACGGTCTCGCGGGCAAGCACATGGGCTATCTGGGGCGAGAGCCCAAAGTCCTGCGCCGCAGCCGCCATTGCCTCAGCTAAGTAAAATGCGTAGGCCGGGCCGGAACCGCTGATGGCTGAAACAGCGTTTTGCTGATCTTCTGCAATATCCAGGACCACACCCGAACCATCGAAAATCTCATGGGCGCTGGCAAGATGATGCTCGTCAACGGATGATCCGGCGGATAGCGCCACAACGCCCCTGCCAACCTTTAGCGGCGTGTTCGGCATGGAACGCACCACGGGCTGTCCCGGGCGCAGCGCCCCTTCCAACTGTGCAAGCGAAACCGCTGCGGCAACGCTGATCACCACAGCGTTGGACTCGAGCGAACCGGCAATTTCTTGGCACAAGGCCGTGATCCCTACCGGCTTGACGCCAAGGATCACCACGCTTGCCCCCTCAACAGCCTGAGCGTTGGCACCGGATTCCTCATTTGAGGCCAGCGCCGTAACACCGTGCCTGATTGCCAGTTCATTGGCTCGCTCCGGGCGGCGCACCGTGACAACAACCGACAGCGGCGATACCCCCGCGGCCAGCATGCCCGCCAGAATAGCCTCGCCCATAGAGCCACAACCCAGAAACACAATCTTTTTCATCATGTCTCCATCTTTGCTTTGCACCGGCAACACACGCAAGCTGGGGCAACGCAGAACCCCGGGTTCAGGGCTCAGAAGGCGCACAAAAATTGTTTAACGGCAAATGCACAGCTTGCGCCCGGGCTATTCTCAAGAGCCGCCCGTAGTCTTTTAAATACCTCATAAGGGTGCGAGTGATGATCGGATTGGTCTTGTCCTGAAGACCAATTAAATCGCCGGAGATCTCGCCAGTGATTCCCCCCATCCACTGGTGACGACGTCTCCGGCGATTTCACGTTAAACGTCTCTTGGCCCCGACAAGCGAGAGCCCCAGCGCGGTCAACGCACGGTACCGCCAACGCACCGAGCCCACGGTGCCGCGGGCCCGCTAGGCCGCGGGCCCGCTAGGGCGCTGTCTGACCCAAATGCACTCGCGCAAATTCAAGGGTCTCGGCCAGCCATTCCTCGCGCTGCCCGGCGCCCTTGGCCTTGCGAGTGGAAACTTCGGCGACCACCGCGCCGTCGAACCCGTTATGGGCAATGTGCTGGAGCACCTCAACGCACTCCTGCGTGCCGCGTCCCGGAACCAGGTGCTGGTCCTTTGTCGACGGGGAAATCCCGTCGGTGAGGTGGACGTGGCGCAGCCGGCTACCGAGGGCCCGCACGGCGTCCAAGCTCGAAGCGTCGGCCGTGGCAGCATGCGAAAAGTCCCAGGTAACGTCCTGGTAGTCCATGCGCACCGGATCCCAATGCGGCAGATAAGCCAATGCCTCGCGTCCGCGGACACGCCACGGGTACATGTTTTCCACTGCGATGCGTACTCCAAAAGCGTCAGCAATATCGCGTACACCCTGGGCAAAAGTTTCGGCGTAACCGTTCTGCCAGCGGAACGGCGGATGCACCACCACTACCTCGGCTCCCACATCCACCGCCATCTGGGCTGAGCGCTGTACCTTGTTCCAGGCACTGCCCCAAACCTGCTGCGTCAACAAGAGCGTAGGCGCATGGATCGCCAAAATGGGTTGCTCATACCGTTCGGCCAGCCGGTTCAGTGCGGATGAATCCTGGCTGTCACCGTTGTGTGTCACGAGCACCTCGACGCCGTCGTACCCCAAATCCGCCGCCACCGCAAAACCGTCATGCACCGAAAGTGGATACACAGATGCCGTGGAAAGTGCCACGGGAATGTGCCGCCGTGGAGCCTTGGGAACATCGGCGCCGTGATTAGGGCTGGTTGAATCCATAGGTCCTGACATCCTTTCTACTACTTAGTATCCGAATTTCTCAGCTTAGCAACATGTGCAGGCGGGTCCAGCGGGCCATCAAAGACCAACTGGTCAAGGCGCCGCAGAATCAAACCTTCGCGCAGCGCCCAGGGACTGATTTGCATGCTCGTCACATTGAACATTTCAAGGGCGCTCTGTGCCACGAGCGCCCCGGCCAGCACCTGTTGTGCCCGTGCGGATGAGACACCCGGCAAGAACAATCTGTCCGCCGAGGACATCGCTGAGAGCCGTTGGGACCACAAGCCAAGATCGCTCAGATGAAGTTCCCGGCGCACATAGGGCCCCATGGACGACGGCGCAGCGCCCGTTATGCGTGCCAGCGCACGGAATGTTTTGGAAGAGCCCGTCACGATGTTCGGGACACCGAGCTTCTTGGTTTCCGCGATAGGTTCCTTGAGCGTCGATTTGATGTGCTTGCGCAGTTCCTTGATGCTTTTGGCCGTGGGCGGGTCCTCAGCCAACCATTCCCGGGTCAGCCGCCCGGCACCCAACGGCACCGAATGGGCCAGAGCCGGCAGCTCGTTCTCGCCCTGGGAGATCTCAAAGGAACCACCGCCTATGTCAAGGTTCAAAATGGTGCCCGCACCCCAGCCGAGCCACCGACGCACGGCAAAGAACGTCATCGCAGACTCCTCTTCGCCGGTCAGTTCGGTCAGGCGGACGGTGGTCTCATGCTGGACCCTGGCCAGTACGGCCGCACCATTGGTGGATTCACGGATGGCGGAGGTGCAGAACGCCAACAGATCCTTTGCCTTGTGCTTGGCAGCAAATTCCCACGCCTCAAGGATGAACTCAATCAGCTCATGTTGGCCCTCGTCGCTGATGTTTCCTTCATCATCAAGGTACTTCACCAAGCTCAACGGGCGCTTGTGGGAGGCGTAGGGCACGGGGTTTGCCCCGGGGCGCGCATCAACAAGCAGCAGGTGGACTGTATTTGACCCAATGTCGAGTACGCCTAATCTCATAAGCCCATTATTGTCCCTCGGAACCCATTCCATGCAGAAGGCCGCCCGGTGGCGAAGCGTATTGCCTCGCTTCGCCACCAGAGGGCCTCGTTTGAGCAGTTAGCTACTTGTGCTGACCTGCGCGGCGGCGGTTTCCAAGGACCATGCCGGCGCCCATCAACGCCATCAACAGTGCACCGACCCAAAGGGCACTGGTGTTTGCCCCGGTGTTAGCCAGATCGCTGTTGCCTTGCTCGGTGGTCGAGGTGGGCAAAACAGTAAAGACGGCTTCAACCACACGATGCGAGTGTTCACCACTGAGGATCACGGTGTGCTCGCCCACTGCGAAGTTGGCAGGCACATTCCAGAGGAACGAAACGTTTCCATTGGCATCTGCCACGGTTGTGCCAAGGTCTACCGGCTCACTGTGAACAACGCCGGAGACTGGCTCGCCAGGCTGGAACCCGGAACCTGTGAACGTCAGGGCTTGACCCTGGCGAACATCCTTAGCAACGACCTCGGCCGTCGGCGTGGTCATAGCAACCGTTGTAGCCGTCGCGGGCGCCGTCGTTACCGGCGCAGTCGTCGCAGGAGCCGAGGTTACCGGCGCCGTCGTCGCAGGAGCCGAGGTTACCGGCGCCGTCGTCGCAGGAGCCGAGGTTACCGGCGCCGTCGTCGCAGGAGCCGAGGTTACCGGCGCCGTCGTCGCAGGAGCCGAGGTTACCGGTGCCGTCGTCGCAGGAGCCGTCGTCGCGGGCGCCGTTGTTGCCGGATCGGTTGTGGCCGGGGCAGTCGTTACGGGCGCCGTTGTTGCCGGATCAGTTGTTGCCGGGGCAGTCGTCGCAGGGACCGTCGGAACTAGGGCTGAGTCCACTGAATCAACGGTCAACTCTGCCAACGTAGTCCAGGGATTACCTGCCTGCTCCGACAATGCTTTCAGAGTCAGGAACTGTCCCACGGCAGGAGAATCTAGCGCGACACTCTGCATCGTGGCTACGTTGGGGAAGGTTCCTTGGGCAACCTTGGTACCCAAGGAATCAGCACTGTTGCTGACGTAAATTTCGTAGTCCTTGATACGGCCATTAACCGCACTTGAACTCGTTCCTTGACGTGGCAGCGCATTGACGGCACAGATGCTCATCTCCTTGCCCAGATCCACCTTAATGGTGTGTGGCAGCGGGGCGTTGGAGGGCGACCACGCGGTTCCCCAGAACGTATTGGGATCACCGTCAATGGCATTGGACCCCGGGGTGATTTCCCCACCGCCGTTGTTGAAGCTGTCAACAACCGCAGCAACAGGGCGTACAGGAACTGCGGAGCAAGTCAGCAATCCTGTGGTGCTCGACGAACTGATCTTAGACTCGGCACCCACTGTGTAAGCGGTCGAGGAGGAAAGGGTGAAGTTCCCATAGGGTGTTCCAGCGCCGGGAGTTACGGTGAATTTTGCTGTCTTTTCTGCTCCTGCGCTCAATTCTCCGACAGTGATGGATGCTGGTGAGAGCGCCCAGCCGGCTGGAACAGTAGGGGTAACCACAGCACCTGTAACCGTGCTGACTGTACGGTTCTCAACCTTGACGGTGATGGAAACAGGCGTGCCAGCAACAACCCTGGCCGGGCCCGTCACGCTAGTGGAGAGGTCTCCAGCCAGCGCGAAGACACTCGGAGCCAGTACATCCGCAGCTTGTTGTGTCAACGCTCCCGAAGCATTCACGCTCAGAGGCATCTGGGTGATGGCGTTGCGAATCATGTAGCCGCCATCAACTTTGAGAACTTCCCATTTCTGGAGGTTGTTCACGCGGCGGTCTGTTGTGGTGCATGTGGAAAGCGAAGGTGCCAAGTCTTGATCCATGGGTGCTTGTAGCCACAAAGTGCCACCAGCCATGGCCAAGCACTGTCCATTCTCAGCTGTTATTTTGTAGTAGTTGTCAGTGGTGGCAGCAAGAGTCCAGATGCTGTTGGCGGCTGTTGAAACAGTGACCCCAGCGGCCGCAGCATTGATTGACTTATTAGCTGTGGAGATGGTGTACCCGCCATTGCCAAGGGGTGTGCGGTTGTAGCTGTTGTACCCGGGGGCCCGCCCAAGCTTGTTGGTCAAGGTGGTGAACTGGGCGAAGTCAGCCGTGGGTTTGGGGCTACCCCACGTTGCTTGGGCAAGGAAACGCATGGTCGCGAACATCTGTTCCTCAACCATTGCCTCGGTGGCTGCGGGTGTGTCATCGGGCCATGCTGAGAGCTTCGCTCCGATGATTTTGCCCTTGCCGGGCACATCAGTGGCGGTTCGTCCGCCGTCGAACTTCTCCGGCGTCCAACCCGTGTTCCATAGGTTGGCCAGGTTCACGTTATAGGCGCCAGGTCGGTTGAAGTACAGCCCCTGCATGGAGTTCTGCACGTTGTGGCCTGAATCCAGCAATGCCTGAGGCGTGGGGCCGGAGTTAACCCAGTGCTCAACCACAATGTCAGTATCCAGCTTGACAACACTGGAGGCTGGCACGCCGTCGTTCCAAATACGCAGCGTCTTGCCGTTGGCCTTGACGTGGGCATTGACCTGGTTCATGAACCAGATGAACACATCGCCGGGGCCGGAACCGGCTGGGAACTTGTCCGGGTTCGCAGCGACAAAGGCAGCAAACTGTGAGTAGTTGCTGTAGCTGTCACTGATCATGTATTCGTCACCGCCCATATGCCAGTAGGGCGAATCCGGGAACGCCGCGGCGTATTCGTCAGCCAGAGTCGTGACCATTTCCAAGGCCTCGGGCTTGCTGATGTCCAGCTGATTTTCCTTCTTAACACCAGCGTTGTTAACTAACTGCAACTCAGGGTACTTGTAGAGCCAAGGACGCATGTGACCGGGAGAGTTAACTTCCAGAATCAAATTGATGTGATATTTTTTTGCCCATGCGCTGATCTGGGCGGCTTCAGCCTTGGTGTAGTAGGACCAGAAATTGGCGTTGGGGTAGGCATCCGATTTCAGCTTCGTTTCCAACCACAGCTGGTTAAGCTTGTTGTACGCCATATCCTTCATGGTGCGCTCTAGAGATTCCATAGAGATTTTCAACTGGCATGCGCACAAGCCGACGCCGCGCTCTTGGTACCGCGGGAAGTCAATGGAGCTTCCCTTGTTGACGGCATTGCCCTGAGTCATCAATTGCAGGATGGTCTGGGCTCCGTAGAAGGCACCTGTGGTGGTTGCTCCGGTGACCTTGAGCGTTTCACCGACCACAAGCTCGTAGCCTTCCTCGCCCAGCGCGGCACTGCGGGAAGTATCTACGGCAACTTCGATATCTCCTGCTATGGCACCGGTAGCTGCAGTGCCCACGGTGCGATCAAGAATCGAGGAGAGTTCAGTGGCAAGTTCGCCTCTAAGCGGCGCATCAGCACCGATCACTTTGGCGCCGTCACCTAAGGTGAATGCGCCGGTGGCTGCTGTCCATGTCTTCAGTCCGGGGACGGTCGCGGGTGCACCCACGGGAGTCACAGGAACTGAACCCGAAGGTGCATTAACGGCAAGAACCGCAGGGGCAAGCGCAGGCGCCACGGCAGCATTTGCCCCTGGAAGTACGACGGCGGTGGAGGCCAGGGTCAGCGTGGCCGCGGCCAGAGCCGCAACAATCGCGTTTCTGCCCTTGCGATGGCGAAGTTTCATTTTTCCCCGTGGAAGCTGGATGTGTCAGGTGGATACGAGCGCCTGCGGCTGCAACGAACCACCATGGATCGTGATAGGCAGCACACAAGAGAGCTACCTGCACGATGATACAGATCACATTCCCATCGAGCTTTATGTTACGCATACCATCGACGGGTTTCAGCCTGCTCAACCCCCGCCACCAGCGTAGGAAGCTGCTTATAAAAGGCTTCAGGGTATGGAAAAGCCCCGCCTGGGCGGGGCTTTTCCATACCCTGAATGGGCTCTTGAAATTTTTTTACTTGTTAGTACTTCTCGGCTACTTCTTGGCAGGTGCCTTCTTCTTAGCCGGGGCCTTGGCTGCGGGCTTCTTGGCAGGCGCCTTCGCAGTCCGTTTAACGGGACCTCGCTCACGCTTGTCGGCCAGAAGCTCGACGGCGGTTTCCCGAGTCAGCTGTTCAACTTCGGTTCCGCGGGGCACCGTGATGTTAGTAACGCCGTCAGTGATGTAGGGGCCAAAGCGGCCCTCCTTCACCACAATGTTCTTGCCTGAAACGGGGTCTTCACCAAACTCTGCCAAGGGCGGCACCGCGGCGCGCGCGCCTCGCTGCTTGGGCTGGGAGTATATCTCCAACGCCGCTTCCAACGTGATGGTAAAGATCTCTTCCTCGGAGCCGATGGAGCGCGAGTCCGAACCCTTCTTCAGATACGGGCCAAAGCGGCCGTTCTGCACAGTGATTTCGTTGCCCTCAGCGTCTGCACCCAAGACTCGCGGCAGGCTCATGATCGCCAAAGCTTCATCCAGCGTGACGGTTTCCACGCTCATGGCTTTGAAAATTGAACCGGTCCGCGGCTTGACCTTAACGGGCTTCTTCGGCGGCTTCGGCTTGCCGTTCTTGTAGTACTCCACCGGCTGGTTGGCGATTTGCTCTTCTGTCATTTCCGGAATGACTTCGGTGACATACGGACCGTAACGCCCGTTTTTGGCCACCACTGTGTTGCCGGAAACGGGATCCGCTCCCAGAACACGTTCCTCAGGGGCGGCAGTGTCCATGAGTTCTTGCGCCTTTTCGGGCGTGAGCTCATCCGGAGCCAGATCCTCGGGCACATTGGCGCGGGCCGCCTCAATAATTTCACCGGTTTTGGCATCCACCGTGGGGACGGTGGATTCCAGGTACGGACCAAACTTACCCACACGCAACACCAAGGTGTCGGTGATGGGCATCGAGTTAATCTCGCGGGCGTCAATGTCGCCAAGGTTATTGACAATGTCCTGCAAACCGCGGTTGCCGTCATCACCAAAGTAGAAATGGGTCAGCCAGTCGGAGCCTTGCTCCTGACCGTTGGCGATCCTGTCCAAACCCTTTTCCATACCGGCAGTGAACTCGTAGTCCACGTAATCGGTGAAGTGCAGTTCCAGCAAGCGCACCACGGAGAACGCGATCCAGCTCGGCACCAGGGCGGAACCCTGCTTGCGAACATAACCACGGTCCATGATGGTGGACAAGGTAGAGGCGTAAGTGGACGGGCGGCCAATTCCGCGCTCTTCCATTTCCTTGGTCAGGGATGCTTCCGTAAAGCGCGGCGGAGGCGTGGTGTCATGGCCATTGGCCTGGACATCGGCGGCGCTCAGAGAGTCATTTTCCTTGACGTTGGGCAGGCGGCGGTCTGAATCATCGGAGGCGTTGCGGGACTCATCCCGGCCTTCCTCATACGCGGCCAGGAAACCGCGGAAAGTGATGACAGTACCTGAAGCTGAGAACTCGGCATCCTGCCCATCAGCAGCGCCACCGGAGGCTTTGGCACCCAACTTGATGGTCGCCGTAGAGCCCTTGGCATCAGCCATCTGAGAAGCAACGGTGCGCTTCCAGATCAGCTCGTAGAGCTTGAACTCATCTCCTCGCAGGGCGCTGGCAACCTGAGCCGGGGTACGGAAAGAGTCACCGGCGGGACGGATGGCCTCGTGGGCTTCTTGGGCGTTGGCGCTCTTGCTGGCGTAAACACGCTTGGCGGCGGGCACGAATTCGGGGCCGTACAGCTCCGAAGCCTGCCGGCGGGCAGCGTTGACGGCCTCATCGCTCAGCGAAGAAGAATCCGTACGCATATACGTGATGTAACCATTTTCATACAGGCGCTGGGCTGTCGACATGGTCGATTTGGAGGAGAAGCGCAGCTTACGCCCCGCCTCCTGCTGCAGTGTGGAGGTAGTAAACGGCGGGGCCGGGCGGCGGGTGTACGGCTTGTGTTCCACCGAACGGACTGAAAATTCAACATCCTGCAACCCTGCCTCGAGGGCCTTGGCGGCTACCTCGTCTAGGTGTGCAACGTTCTTGCCGGTCAGCACGCCTTGATCACTAAAATCACGGCCCGAGGCAACACGTTTGCCACCGACCGCGGCCAGCTTGGCACTGAAAGACTCGCCGGTGTCAGTGGTACTGAAGGTTCCAGCCAGGTCCCAATAGTTGGCGGAGCGGAAGGCCATGCGTTCACGCTCACGCTCAACCACCATGCGGGTCACCACTGACTGCACGCGGCCGGCGGAAAGCTTCGGGGCCACCTTGCGCCACAGCACTGGGGAAAGCTCGTAGCCGAACAGGCGGTCAACTACTCGGCGGGTTTCCTGCGCATCAACAAGGTCTGTATCAAGTTCACGCAGGTTTCCCAGGGCGCGCTGGAGCGATTCCTTGGTGATTTCGGCAAAGGTCATCCGATGCACGGGCACCTTGGGCTTGAGTACCTCGAGCAGGTGCCACGCAATAGCTTCGCCTTCGCGATCCCCATCAGTTGCGAGGTAAAGTTCATCGGCGTCCTTGAGCTGCGCCTTGAGCTCGGCCACCTTCTTCTTCTTATCTGAAGAGATGACGTAGTACGGCTTGAAGTCGTTTTCAAGGTCCACTGCGAACTTGCCGATCGAGGACTTCTTCAGCTCTGCGGGCAGCTCGGAAGGCTGCGGCAGGTCGCGAATGTGCCCGATCGAGGCCTCAACAACGAACCCCTCGCCCAAGTACTTGGCGATGGTCTTGCTTTTGGCAGGGGACTCTACAATAACGAGCTTTTTGCCGGTCTTGGGCTTGCTGGCTGCTGCCTTGCTGGGCACGGTACTCCTACAGGGAATGAATGGTGGACGAACGGTGTCCCCTGAGCTAGTTCACCATATTTTTACTGTGAACGCGTACTGCCGGGGAAATTTGGCTTGCCGGAGCAACCGTTGGGAAGGCGGCGGTACCGGGTTTTATTCGTTTTTATTAACAAGGAAAATGGTCTTGCTGATGGGCAGCTCAGATAAGGCCTTAGGGAGCGCGTGGCGCGAGCCGAGGACCGCAATCTCCGGGTCAAATCCCACGTATTTTGGCTCTTCGGCAACTTCTTCGTCGTTGCGGATCAAGGCCATGGGAGAACCGCTTCCCCGTGCCGTGGACGCTTCGCAGAATCTCCCGCAGCGAACCTGTCCCGTCCAGATATGTCATTTGCACCACACGGTGGCTCCAGTCGGTAGTGCCAGTTGGTAGTGCCAGTCGGGTCAGCGCTACCGCCCCCCACATCCGCGCCCGGTAGACAGGGCGCGGATGTGGGGGGCTGTAGCGGATGTGAGGGGCGGGCGGGGAAAGTCTCAGGCCGGGAGCAAGAAGCCGTCGCGCACCAAGTTGCGTACGTCCCGTGCCAGGGATTGGGTGAATTCAGCGTCGTCACGTTCCATCAACACAGCCAAGGCGCCGATGATCTGCCCGGCGGTGAGGTCGCCGTCGCACGCGGAAACAAAGCCGGCCAGCTCGGTGCTGAGCAAGTTGGTGCGCCGCAATCCAGCGCCTTGGCGGAGGAGGATCACGCCGGGATGTTCTGCCCCGGGCTTCTGATGGCGTTCTTCCGTGACGTCCGAGGCCACTAAGAGGTATTCGAAGGTGAGGTCTGGATGCGCCTTGAGCCATTGTGCACGCTCCAAGGCGTCTGCCAGATGAGGGCCAACGGGTTGTTCGATGGGGTACAGAATTTCCTCGAAGCGAGGTTCATCAACGGTTTCTTGCGCCGTGGGACGGCGCAGCACAATGTAACCGAAGCCGATTCCGGCCACCTCGCGGGAGGCGAAATCGAGCAGGTAGTCCTCATAAGCGTTGGCATAGGCCACCTGGTCACGGCCCTGCGAGGCATCCTGGAGCCAGGTTTCGGCATAGCCGCCCGGGGACACCTGCTCGCGTTGAATGAACCACGCCTCAATTCCCGGTGCCAGCCATTGCGCGGGGCGGGTATGCCACAGCACGCTGGTGCCCGAGCCCGAGCTGGTGCTGTCCGCACTATGCTGGATTTCCCAGTTGCCCAACATCTGTGCCGTACCGCCGGTGGCCAGCACGGTGGGCAGTTCGCGCACCAGAGACTCCACGATGGCGTCCCCAGCCATGCCGCCGTCGCGGTACGTGAATTGCTCGCTGCTCTGTTCCCCTCGGTGACGGGGTGTGATGACGAACGGCGGATTGGAAACCACCAGATCAAAGCGCTCCCCCGCGACAGGTTCCAGCAGGCTGCCCAGGCGCAGGGACACGCGGGCGCCCGGGTTGGTTGGTTCAAGGTCAGCCTGTGTGAGGCCAAGAGCCTGTGCATTGAGAGCCAGATTGAAACGGGTGAAGGCCAGTGCACGCTCGGAGATGTCGGTGGCAACCACGGCTTTGGCATGGCTGAGCAGGTGGAACAGCTGAATGCCGCACCCGGTGCCCAAATCCAGCGCCCTCTCAACGGTGCGGCGCATGGTCCCTTGCGCCAGTGTCAGAGAGGCCTGCCCAATACCCAGCACGTGATCCTTGCGCAGCACGCCAGGACGCTGGTGTGCGCCGAGATCGCTGGCCACCCACAGGTTAGTCTCCGCTGTATCTTCCGTAGCTGCGGGCCAGCCGTAAGGGCGGAGGTCGACGGCGGCACGAACCATACCCGGGGTTCCGGCACCTTCCACGATGCCCATTTTCAGCAACGCTTCAACACCGGTTGATGGCAGTGCGCCGGCCAGCTCCGCGGCAGGGACGCTCTGGTCCACCAGCCACACCTTCACTAGTGTGGCCAGCGGCGAGGTGTTGGTGCGCAGCAGCAGTGCTGCCGGTACGGTTTGGTCTCTACCCAGCGCCTGGTTCGCGTCCTTGCCAAGGAGCTCCGCCACACCGTCGACCGTGTAATTGATGGCTGTCAGGTCGTGGGCCAATCCGGCAAGGATGTCAGGGTTATCACTTTGCGGGGCGTCGGGGATCGTGGCGAAATCAGTCATGGATCAAGCCTAACGAGTCTGCAACGCCCGTTGACCACCACGGTATGGTTTGCCCATGGATGCAAAATCTAGGCGAGACGGTGGGGGCGAATCTGAGCAGCCCTTGATTCTGCACCTGGGCCATGAGGAACTCATCATTCGCCAACGCTACGAAACAATCAGCATAGTCAACGACCTCTTGATAGGGCTGTGGTTTCTGGTGGGGAGTATTTTGTTCTTTTCACCGGCGTTAACCCATATGGGTACGTGGCTGTTTGTCCTGGGAAGTATAGAAATGCTCATCCGGCCGGCCATCCGCTTCACCCGGCGAGTGCATTTGGGCAGATACCATCCAAATGTCCCTGGTATTGGCGACGGCGGTCATGATTTTTAGCACCACGGTGAGGGCACCAGCTTTGATGGGACTCTAGCTCCGCGAGTAGCCATCAGTGGCTGGATCAGTCCTGTGGCTGGGCTAAGAAGGCTGCCGGGATTAGTTCCGCGCCCTTCACATTCGCCAAAAAACTTGGCTCGATGCCAATGCCTACCCGCAGAACGCTGATCTCACCCGTTGCTTCGAGGATTACGGCGGCGATCTCCGTGCGGCTGCGGATACCGGCCAAGCGTAGCCGTACGGTAATCTCCTGTTCGGAAACATGGGTGCGCCACAAGTTTGCTGGAACAATCTCGCTGCCAGCCATGAGTAGGTAGGCGCGATTGCTCACGACCGCCTCGGCTCGGGGAAAACGGCGCAACTGACCCGTGAGTGCCTGCAACGTCAATAAGGTAACCAAGCCCAAAGCACCAGCCAAAAGCGTGGGTGTGTAGCCCAGGATTGCCCGGCCAACAACGGCACCGAGCGCCACCGCCGCAGCGAGGTCCCAACTAGACAAGCTCGCCATGGTGCGTTGGCCCAAGAACCTAATCAATAACAAGACAAAAAGGTAGAGGGCAATCGCGGAGAGCACCACTCGGGCGGCGTCACCCCATGTCAGTCCATAATCGTTCCACATGGTCATTCCTTCCTCAGGAACTCCAGCTTAATCCGTGAACCCCAGGGCTATTCGGTGCAGCCTTGCGGGCATTGCAGTGTTGATGGGTTCGCGGCGCAGCTGGTGCAGTACAGGTTCAGGTTGCGGCAGCTGGGGTTGGAGCAGTTTTCGAACTTGTTACTGGGGTTGTTGCAGCGGATACAATGGCCAACTTCTTTGGCTTCCTCGCTGAATTCCATGTGCATGCGCTTGTCGAAGACGTAGAGAGAGCCCTCCCAGAGACCCTTGTCTTTGAAGGTTTCCCCATAGCGGACAATGCCGCCGTCCATTTGATAAACCTCTTTAAAACCGCGGTTGACCATGAGGGAGCTGAGCACTTCACAGCGGATACCGCCGGTGCAGTAGGTGACCACCGGCTTGTCTTTAAGATCGTCGTACTTGCCCGAGTCAAGTTCTTTAATGAAGTCGTGGGTCGTCTCGACGTCGGGCACAATGGCGTTCTTAAATTTGCCGATTTGCGCCTCGAAGGCGTTACGGCCGTCGAAGAATACAACTTCTTCACCCTTGGATTCCTTCTCGGCAACAAGTTCGTGAAGCTCTTGCGGCAACAGGTGCGTGCCACCGCCAACCACGCCATTTTCATCCACTTTGAGTTCACCGGGGGCACCGAAGCTGACAATCTCGTCCCGGGCCTTCACACTCAGGCGGGGAAAATCATCCCCCGTGCCGTCTGACCATTTGATGTCCATGTTCTTGAAGCCAGGGTATTCACGCGTGGTTTTGAGGTACTGCTTGACGTCCCTAATGTCACCGCCAACAGTTGCATTGATGCCATCTTTGGAGATGATGATGCGCCCCTTAAGGCTGAGCTTTTCGCACAGGGCACGCTGCCAGAGCTTGATCGCTTCTGGATCGCTAAGGGGAGTAAAGCCGTAAAAGAGCACAATTTTGTTCAAAGCCACGTATTAAAGCCTACTTTGTGCCACCAAATGGCTTCGCCTGCGCCCCTCCGGACTGTCCAAAGGGATAGGCTGAGCCCATGATCGTTGCCTCCACAGGGCTAGCTGACCAGAGCGCTGCATGGTTTGCCGGCTGGACTGCGCTAAGAAGCTACCCGAGTCGCTCCGGAACAGGGTATTTGGCCGCCTTGCGCCTCGATCGCAATAGCGGTTGGGAATACTTCACTACCAATCCCACCCCGTCCTCTTTTGCTAGCTTGGCTCAAGAAGTGAATGCTTCATCTCAACGTGCTTTGTGTGTGCTGGGCTCCGATGTGCACAAGTACGTAAAGATGGCGCACCAATCGGGGATGGGAATGCTCTCCGCCTCAGAGCAGCTCATGGTGTGCCATTTGGAGAATCAAGATAATCAGGACCCTTTTTTGGGCGACCCTGAGCTGTCCTTGGTGGTCAAGGCGATGGGCGGCAAGCATAGCTCTTCAGTCTGCGAGGAGCGTTTCTCTGTTGCGATTGTGCGCGGGCAAACTGTTCTGGCGGCGGGAAAGGTGGGCATCTACGGCGAATATGCCATCTTCGATCAGATTGAAACCCACACTCAGCACAGACGCCGCGGTTACGGCATGCTGCTCATGAAGGCCATGACTGCCAGAGCCCAGGCCCATCCAGTGACCACCGGGCTGTTGTTAGCCAGCACCGATGGACAACGGCTGTACTTCAAACTCGGCTGGCGCGCCATCAGCCCCGTCACCGTCTTGGTTCCCAAATCCCGCATCGAAGAGCTGACCCGCACCCACTGATAACCGCCTCCAGGAAGTAGTCCCGTGGAGATTGGCATAGCTGGAGCCTTGACAGCGAGACTTCAGCGGCACAATCCGGTGGCACAATGATGAAGGTGTCCATCAATGATTCCCTTATTCCGCTGCTCGGCGGGGGAAATGCCCCTGCCCAGCTGCAGCATGTTCGGAGAATTCCGGCCCGGCAAGCTGTGCACCGGCCGTGGCCGGATTGGGTTCACCCCGACATTGTCAGGGCTTATTCATTTCTGGGTGTTGACCAGCCTTGGCTGCATCAGGTGGAAGGCGCCACGAGTGCCTATGAAGGCCAGCACACCATAGTTGCCACGGGCACTGCGTCTGGTAAATCACTTGCTTATCAATTACCCGCTCTGGACGCTGTCCACCGGGCAGCCCTGCGGCTGGCGGAAAATCCCGGACTTTTAGAGGCCGACGGCGCCGTGGCCCTTTATCTGTCCCCCACCAAGGCGCTGGCAGCTGACCAGCTTGCCGCTCTAAACTCGCTCAACTTGCCCACCTTGCGGGCAGCCACCTACGACGGCGACACCGCCCCGGGCGATAGGCGCTGGATCCGCGATCACAGCAACTTCATCCTGTGCAATCCGGACATGCTGCATTTTGGTGTTTTGCCCAACCACACGTGGTGGGCGCGATTCTTCAAGCGGTTGAAATACGTCATCATCGATGAAGCGCATAGTTACCGCGGAGTTTTCGGTTCCCATGTTGCTCTCTTGTTACGGCGTTTAAGGAGGATCTGCGCCCATTACGGGTCTGATCCGGTTTTTATCGGCGCATCCGCCACCTCGGCTGACCCGGGCAGCTCGTTTGCGCGCCTGATAGGAGCCCCTGTCACAACTTTCGCGCAGGATAGCTCTCCTCACGGTGCCACCACAGTGGCATTGTGGGAACCGGAGTTGACGGAGTTTCCAGGCGAAAATGGTGCAAAAACAAGACGCACCGCCATCGCCGAAACGGCAGATTTGCTGGCGAATCTGGTCTCCGCCCATGTGCGCACCATTGCCTTCATCAAATCCCGCCGGGGCGCCGAAACCATCTCCACAGTAACCAAACGGCTCCTAGAAAACGTCGATGCCAGCCTTCCGCCACGTGTGGCGGCGTACCGTTCCGGCTATTTACCGGAGGAGCGCCGGGAACTGGAAAAGGCGCTCCGCGCAGGAGACTTACTGGGAATCTCCAGCACGTCAGCATTGGAATTGGGGATCGACATCTCCGGACTGGATGCGGTTCTTGTTGCTGGCTGGCCTGGGACTAAGGCCTCTTTTTTTCAACAAATTGGTCGCGCGGGGCGTGCAGGGCAGGACGCCCTGGCAGCTTTTGTGGCCAGCGATGACCCACTCGACACCTTTTTGGTCCATCACCCAGAGGCTATCTTTGACAGCGCCCTCGAAGCCACCGTGTTTGACCCTGCAAATCCCTACGTCCTGGGACCGCATCTGTGTGCCGCTGCGGCCGAGCTGCCCCTCACCCCTGACGACTTGGCCATTTTTGATGACAGCGCGCCGGCCGTGCTGGAGCAGCTGGTGGAGCAGGGATATTTGCGACGTCGCCCCGCTGGCTGGTTTTGGACCCACCCGCAGCGTGCGGCCGCCATGGTCAACCTGCGTGACGACGGTGGTGGCCCTATCAATATCATCGAAGCTGACACAGGCGCACTGCTGGGAACCATGGGCTCTCCCCAATCCCACTATCAAGCCCATACCGGAGCTGTGTACGTCCACCAAGGAACCAGCTACGTGGTGTTGGAACTCAATGAAGCCGACCATTGCGCTCTGGTGCGCCGCGGCACTCCCGACTTTTATACAACGGCCCGAGATGTCACCCAAATTGAGGTTGTTGAGTCAGTCAAGCACGAACTGTGGGGGCCAGTGGAAATGCATTTTGGTGCTGTGCAGGTCCGTACGCAGGTTGTTTCATTCCAACGCAAGGCCACCATCTCCAATGAGGTTCTTGGTGAGGAACCTCTAGAGCTGGAAGCCCGTGACCTCTTCACTAAGGCCGCGTGGTTCACCATGGACAACGCGACGCTTTTGGCTGGCGGGTTAGTGGAACCACAATTTCCTGGCGCCCTCCATGCCGCTGAGCATGCCGCCATTGGTTTACTCCCTCTCGTGGCCTCAAGCGACAGATGGGATGTTGGCGGAGTTTCCACAGCGCTTCATGCGGACACCGGCCAGCCCACCATTTTTGTCTATGACGGTCATCCGGGCGGCGCAGGTTTTGCCGAGCGCGGCTTCAACATGGCCCGAACTTGGCTTCGCGCCACCATGGAGGCCATTGAAGCCTGCGAGTGCCCCTCCGGCTGCCCCTCTTGTATTCAATCGCCCAAGTGCGGCAACAAGAACAATCCACTGGATAAACGGGGGGCCGTCATGCTCTTGAAGATCCTGCTGGACAACGCCCCCGGCTGATCTCACTATCCGCTGTTCACTTTCCACTGTTCACTTTCCAAAACGGCACCATGGCAGGCAGTCCGTGCATGTGCCGGTCAGGGTTTGGTGCCGCTCTCCAGAGGCCGGACTGTATCCGGTGGCGGGCCCGCTCTTGCCTGCCCCTGCGCAGGCCACGGCAAAGTTGTTCTAACAAGAACCTTCACCTGCACAGATCTGCTTTCCGGCATCTCAAGGCATTCCACAAGAGCCGCAGAATTGGCTGCTGCTATGTCTGCCGCAACCTGACAAGGTACCTCTGAACTCAGTCCCCTATAAGCATCTGCTGCGGCCAGGGCTGCCAGATCGGCGGCGGATGCGGCCTTCCCGGCTGCCACCGCGGCCGTTGCCAGCCCCATGAGTAGCGCCAGCAGAATGAGCACTGCGAGGGCAATCCCCGCACCCAGCATGGTGCCAGCTCCTCGCTCACTGCCGCCCATGGTCAACCACTCCCCCCATCCATTGCGAGCGCCTCACAACGCCCATCTCGCAGCGGACATTCTGGACTTCTAGCCCACCGCCATAAGGATGACTTGTGGACTGTTGAACCATCCATGAATAGAGCGGCACTCCCGTCAGCAGGATTTGAGCGCTTCTTTCGTTGGACAGGTGATGGCACAGCTGACTCGTCCTTTGCCGTGGCTTGTGCTGACTGAGTCCAAGGCACCAGCCCGGAGAGGACTCCACCTGCCCGGCCGGATACGGTGACCGTCCCATATCCTTCGGCGCGATCCACGGTAACTGTTACGCCTTCACCCGATACCCGTGAGGCAGCTTCTACCACTTGTCCGGGAGATTCTCCTCTAGCCAGTGCACGAGCACCTGCTCTGGCGCCTTCTTCCAAGCGCAATTGCAACAGGCTGGTGGAAAAACCCAGCAGCAGCAGTGCTAACAGCACCATGACAGCGGGCAGAACCACGGCAAGTTCGGCAGTAACCGAACCACGGGATCTTGGTCCGTGGCACCGACTAACAAGCGCTGGCACAGTGCCCGCCTGTTGCACAGTGCCCAACCCAGGCTCTTCCACGATGCACTCCATTCCGCTGTTCAAAGCCATCCGCTGAGACGGGCTTAGTGGCTGCCGAGGCAACCTTAGTTACATGCTCAACGCCGTGCGAATGATGTTCATCAAGAAACCGCGAACTTCATCGCTCTTGAGGATCACCACTAAAAGTCCAGCAAATCCCACGGCTGCCAATGTGGCGATGGCGTAGGCGGCTGTCTGATTACTTAGGCTAATTTTTCGTGTCGTATGGTTGTGTCAACAGAAAAGAGAACGGTAGCAAAGTTTCCCTCATAGGGGGGTGAGACGTTAAGATAACGACTAAGAAGTACCGCGTCGGCATTGCGTGGTTAATAAGCCGGGTTCGAATCCCGCCAAATTTGCGAAATCGCTCCGGCGGTGGATGAGGAAAAAGGGTAGCAGCGTCTTTGTATGACGTCGCGTAAATTCCCCTACAGGATGGGCGCAGAAGTGCGATTCCCTGTAGAGACCAGAGAAAGCCGTGAGTATTCCGGGTAGCCAAATTTTAGAGAACCTCTCAACTATTCAGTAGGTGACCGGAGACACCTCTTTTTTGAGAGTAGTCTCCGTTGCCCCCTAATTTTGATTATTTTGCCTACGTTGCGGCGTCTCGTGCCAAGCAGGGATTGCCGCCCCATCTGACCGGCGCCGAAGTTTTAGCGATTACCCCTGTACTGCAATCTGTGCCCCTGAAGTCTGAGGCCACCAAGTGAGCGCCACTGTTGAAGTCAAGTCTGACTCTGTAGTCCCAGTAGGCGAAAAGAAACTCCGTGACTTGACTGATCAAGAGCGCGCAGATTTTCTGGCGAGGGAGTGCCAACGTCCGATTCGCATGGACAAGCGTGTCGGTGTGGTGGCGAGGGCTGGTAAGGGCAAGAAGAAAGAAAAGACCTACGCGCTACTGAACTGCGGTTCCAATCGATCTGAAGAGTGCATGTATTGCGCAGAGCTCCACCGCAAGAATGCTCTGGCCGTGATCTTCAGTGGATTCAAGGATGAGAACGCCAGTCGAGCCAATGATTGCTACTTCGTTTATGCCACGTTCACATTGCCGAGCTTTGGATACGTGCACTATGAGAATAAGTTCCTTGTTCACGACGCCATCTTCAGAGGAGGTCAAAAAGAGGCGAAAATATGCCGATGCGGGAGATGGCATTTCGAGGGTGATGGAGTGGGTGGCGTGCCGCTGAACTCGGATAAATACCGGTACACGGCTCAGGCATTTGCGAATCATGAGATTGGGAGGACGTTTCACTACGCCCGCAAGTACTTGAACGACGTCATCGTTGGTCCGGGAAACCCTGCACTGGAATACGTCAAGGTTCTAGAGATGCAAAGGCGGGGAGCGGAACATATCCATGGTCTCTGGGCAATTCCCTCGGAATATGTGAAGAGCCTTGACTCGGATGAGAAGAAGGCAAGAGCAAAGCTACGAAAAATATTCATGAAAAGTGCTGCAGTGAAACACTCGACGGACAACTATGGCGCAGTGAGGTTTGGGACGATTGGAGAGTTTGAGGTGATCCCACCGATGCCAGAGAATCCAAACCCCAAGCAAGCGGCCGCCTTCAAGCGACCCCTCTTCCGCATACTTTCGTACATTTCGAAGTACCTAGGGAAAGGCGGTCAGGCCGAATCCTTGCGGTCTGATGCTTCGCCTAGCCAGCACGCCCACTATGCGGATTTGAAAAAAGCTGCCGCTGACCTGGGATACAAACCGAGGGTAGCCGCCAACTTAGGAAGCAATGGTCACCGCCTGAGTCGCAGCGCTAAATGGGGCCTGACAGCAACTGAGCTTCGACAGGGACGGATCGACTTTCGCAGGGAGGAGCAGGCGGAGAACCTGAAGATGACCATGGATGAATACGAGGCTCACGAGGAAAAGATCAGGAAGGCTGCACTGCCAGAAGACGGTGTATATGAGGACCATGTGACGGGCCAGATATTGGAAGTCGTGGACGGACAGGCCTATGACACAAGCAACGGGGAGCCGGTGACCGACTACAGGTACGTGCACATGAAATACCCGCAGACTCTCAACCAAGTGAAGCAGGTCCATGAGAAGGGCTACAGCGACCGTGACTGGCTAGGTGACAGCATCGCGGACAAGGTTGAACGTCTAGCCATGGGGCACCGCGCAGACGGCATCCAGGACCTTGAGGAGCTTGGAAAGGAACTAGACCAGTACGGCAATCGTCTCTTTCCAGGCCAGCCCCTTGAGAGCGGGATGAAGAGATAGGGGCAGGAGACGCAACCGAAACAAGGCGAGCTAGACCAAAGGCAAGACGAAAACAAGAAGGGGATAGGTGTGTCCAAAACCGGAGAACCCACCGGAGTAGTTACCCGGCGCGCAAGCGCCGTCCTGCGAAGCCCCAGGACACGGCCGAGCGGAGCGGAGGCCAGGGTCCCAGAGGGGGCAGGGAGCAGGGCTCTTGACTTGCTAAAGAAGTTCTTACCTAAAAATGGCGTGTGTGACCCAGCCCTGTTCTCCACGATCCCGGATTGACGGGGAATTTGAATATCCATGCACGTATATCAACTATCGATCAAATTGAGGAAATCATCATGAAGAATATCATTGAAGCCATGAATTCAGTCGCAGAGAAAGCCGTGGGCCTTCGACAGGATTATGAGTTGATTATCGAAGAGGTTGAATGGATAGATCATCTCATTGGTAAAATCGAGGTTGAACGTGCGCAGACCGGCAATGCAGATGCAAAGCATTTGGAACTCATTGAACTCAATCAGCGACGCAGTGTGGAGATTCAAGACCGAGAGTTGATCAAAAGCAATATTCGATTCGTAGATGCATTGTTTGCTGGAATCAATCTGAAGTGACTAATCAGTAAAAATAATGTCAACAAAAGGCGATGATCCAGCAGGTGGCCCTAACTGGCCTAGGCGAAGCCACGGCCAACCGCCCTTAGAAAAGGCCACCTGCTAATCTCGCCCCAAGGAGCTGCGCGGAGCGCTGATCCGACAGGAAAAGAGATCGTCTCGGATTCCCGCAGATATATGACTCAAACCCTGTCAGTGCCTCTCAGGTCTATTCAAAGTCATTGACGGACCGGATATCCCCTCAAAAGATTTGAACCCCCTGACGGGCATATATCGTTCATTTCATCTAAACGTGACCGTTATCTAATCGTTATCTAATAATGCTTGACAAAGATAGACAATGGTGATACATGGATATAAAGTAGAAAGTAATCCCGAAAAAATACGGAGATTGAAAATTCCACAAATAGAAACGAGCAATTCAAATGCCACTTCGTATTCACGTTTTGGATCTATCCGTTTACAAAGAAATCATTTTCGACAGTGTTGGTCAGAAAGAAGATCAGGACGGCGAGCTTCAATTCACCAAGGTTCGTGACGGCGAAGAAGGAACACCTCTTCCCAAATATCAGGTAAACCTGTTGTTTCGTGAGACCGACCGCAAGAACGAGAAGATGAATCCCATTTCGGTTGGAATTACGGGTGATGGCAAGACGGTCCCCGGTGCGGGTCTCACGTTTGGCGATCTGGTCACCCTGAAGAACCTACGCCCCGGTCACTTCCTCTCAGAGTCCGGCACTAAGGCGAAGATCATTGATTACTATCTCGCGGACAGCGTCAGTGCCGCAACACCCGTAGCTCCAGTAGCTCCTGTAGCTGCACCGGCAACGGCTCCCCGCACGGCTCCTACGACCGCACCGACTCGCAGCCGCGCCTCCGAGTAGTACCCGCCCCCAAACATGAGCGGCGCTGCTACTGCTGAAAAAGGCTGGCAGCGCCGTTCAATCCAAACCTTACTGAAAGCAGATAGACCTTGACCTCGACCCCAGTAGTTACAGCAGAACCTGAAGTGCTGATCCCCGGATCACAAAATGACGAATACGCACTCCTGAAGCTCACGGAACAGCAGGATTACTGGGTAGCGCGAGGCAATGACTTCAACCTCCGACTCGTCAGGCAGCAGATCGCAGATGTGAAGGAACGAATCAACCAAAGGAAGCGAGTCGTCCTCGCAGGAATCCTGGGTCTGGAAGTCCTCAACTTCTAGCGCAGTTATCCACAACTAAGAAAAACCACAGGCGGGGCTGTCGATCAATCGCGACTTGCCCCGCCTTTTGTATACCCAAACCCGCAGAAAGAAGACACAAATGAGCGTCAACGAAGCACTGATCGAGCAGATCGTCACCGAGAGCTTGGAGCTTGTCATCTACTCGGATGACCATGAATTCAATGTCCTGCCTGTCAACGAAAAGATCGCAGAGAAGGCGTTCCTGTCCTCTCAGGGTCGCGTCATGAATGAGGACGAGCAGACAGAGCTGAAGGCCGCGTTCCAAGCCCGAGCAGCCAAGGACAAGGACTGGCTCGACAATCAGGCCGTTGAATCTTGCGACCTACACATGGCGTTAATAATGACGGGCACGACGCTGACCGAAGGCGTGGAGAACTTTTCCGACACGGTCGAGGCTGAGGTCAAGGAAGCCATGCGAGCCAAAGGTATCTCCTGCGCCTACAAGCTAGAGTCCCACCTCCCCGCAGTAACCAAGCTTCGTATCTGGATCGACGCGGCACAGGAAATGGAGGCCTAAGAGCCATGGCACAGCGAGAGATCAAGCGTCCCCTCAGAAGCGTAATCGGCAGCGCAATCATGAACGGTTACGGCGGCGGCAAGAGCATAGCGAGAACCGTGACATTCAATGTCGATGAACACGCCCTCTATGAGGTCATGCAGGCGCATGCAGAACTGAACTCTTCCGAAGGCAACTTGTACAGCTCGGAGTTCAATACGGCATGTCACAGAGATTGGGTTGCCCGGACTGGACGAGGAATCAACGAGGGGGAGCGAGATTTCATGGTCCAGAAGCTCATGGAGAATCGCCGCTTGGGAACTCACGACGTCGAGATAGAGATGGTCATCGACTATATGGAGGATCACGAAGACCTGATCGAGCGCGACGACCCCACGTGCCGCCTAGCCGTCGATTTCGTGACTACGAAGGTAGCGACTCAGATTCTCCGTCAGTGCAGCCGTAGAGGGCACCAGAGGGCGCTCATGGAGGCTCAATCGATCTGGGAACGAAAGTTTGGTGATCCCGATGAGCAGTAACCCAAGTCTCGAGGTTTACAAAATGACCCGCGAGGAGATTGAGGAGCTAGCAGTCTCAGTCTTCGAGGATCGCTGCGAAGCCTTCTATGAGAGCCAGTTGCAGGATTATCTAAACCGTTCAGCCGATGAAGAAGGAGGTGCTGACTGTGCCTAAAGGACAGAATGCCCCATTCGTGAATTTTGGTAAGTTCAATCACTCGAATGCAGCACCCGATGCTACCCACGACGCCTTTGTATGGGACCTGAAGCGCAAGTTCTTACATGCACTCTGGCGCCTGACCAAGTTCTTAATCCGCAAGTGGTACTGGACGTTCCCAGCATCTATCCTGTGGAACCTTCTCAGGGCACCGGGTGACATCGGAGTCTTGTTCATGTTCCTTCTCGTGACGACGGGCTGCATGTATTACCGGTTCAAGTTGCGGAAGCCAAAAGTTGTCGTCGTCCTTACCGAAGATGAGCAAGCTATAAAGGACTACACAGAAAAGTGGTCCTACGTCGCTCGCAAGGCAGGACTGGCACAGGCACCGACGGCTGAGGGCATGGGAGCTTACAAGGCCTATGTACAGCTAGCGACTACGAACAACGCTGCAAAGCAGTTCAAGGATGCCGCATATGGTGCTGAGGATGATTCAATCGTTCCAGAACTGCTTAGCGTCGAGACAGCACCTCTGGGATATACCCATACTGTCCGTCTCCTTCCCGGTACAACTGTTGAGACCTTCTCTCGTCAAGCTGAGGTTCTCGCCGCTCTCTGGATGGTCGCCACCGTGCGAATCGCCGCAGGTAAACCGGGGTTCGTGCAAGTGACGCCCATAGTCAAGGACCCAATGGCGGGTATCGGGCCGTTCACCCTTGAGAATTACAAGGACTTTGACGCCACAGTTCACTCGGTTCAGATCGGCCTCCTTGAAGACGGCACCCCCTGGAACTTCCCCCTTGGAGTGCACTCAATCGTCGCGGGTAACTCAGGTGGCGGAAAGAGCGTTTGCTATCGAGCTCTGATCACACAGATGGCTACCGTCCCTGAGGCGGCTCTGGTGCTCGTCGATCTGAAGCGTGGCATTGAGGCTAAGCCGTTCAGGCCCCGTCTCTCTGCAACTGCTAAGGACATGGACACGGCATTGGAGGTACTCCGCGACGTGTGGGCTATCGCTGAATACCGCTTGGACTTCTTGGAAGAGCGCGGCTTTACGGACATGAAGGATTATGGGTTCAGCAAAGAAATGCCTCGCCTTGTAGTACTGATCGACGAATGTTCAGAGCTATTTGCCGTCGGGGAACCAGACCGAGAACTTGCCAAGCAGGGTAAGGAAGCAATCGCGCTGGTGTCGAAGATGCTCCGCCTCGTCCGCGCCGCTGGAATCACGATCATTATGGCGACTCAGAGGCCGAGTACAGAGGTAGTACCGTCTGGCATTCGAGAGTTGACCCAGAACAGGGCCGCATTTCGCATGATGAATTCGTCGGGGGCAATAATGGCGCTTGGAGAGCTGCCGGATAACTCCATCTCGCCGGTGGACATTACCGAGAACCAGAAAGGGCGCGCCGTTGTAACTGACGATCAAGGCCATTTCAGCTTCGGTCAGTGTCGATTCATTGACCCAGAGACCGCCAAAGCGATTGCCGAAGAGACCTCGCACCTGACCATCCCACTATCCGCATTACTACCCAAACCCGAAGTCCAAGAAGAGGACGACAACTACGTATACGAAGGAACCATCGATGAATATTAAGAAGCCCACCGACCGCACCCAAGGATTCCTTTATCTGATGGGAGCCGCCATTCTGGCGATAGGCATGATTATCGTCTCCATGACGAGCCTGAGCCCCACTGAAGCCCTGGCGACTCCTGAAGGCTCTAGCGCTCCCGTAGCTGCCTCAACGCCTCCTGAAGCTCCACAGGCGGCTCCTACTGAAGGTCCTTTGACAGACCTCGTAGTACAGCCGGTTTTGAAGAGAATTCCTATGATGACAGAGCTTGATATTGCTGAGGATGGAGGGCCTCTATATGGAACGACCTCCTTCAACGTGATGGATTTCGAGCTTCCGACTGGATGCAGCGTGACGGACGAGGGTAAGACCTATTCCACCTTGATTGCATTCCAGATATTCCCTGAAATACCAGTTGCAGACCCTGTGAGTTACGTCAGAGATTCGTCGCTCGTTCTGACAAATGTTCGTATGGTCGTCGATAATTTCGATTACTGGAATATGCCCAGCGTGTTGGGGGCGCACTTTGTAGCTGACGCAAGGCTCGTTCCAAAAGATGGAAAGGCATATCGGGAGTCGGATGTACCGCTTTATATGGATGCGAAAGATATTTACGTGGCATGGGGTTCAGGCAGGGGTAACGATCCGCTAGTTTCCTGCTCAATTATCTAACCGGAGTAGCGGCTTGGAATCATTCTTTCTGAGTCGCTACTTTCGTTATCTAAACGTTACTTAATTGGCTTGACTTCGAATAGCTATTTGATATATATGAGGATAGGCTCGTCGATAAGGGGAAATAAAAAGAAATAAATTAGGAGAACACAATGGGTAAGCAAATTTCCGGCTTCGTCGTAATTGTCTTAGCTCTCATTCTTGGAATATCGTTTGGTCTTCCAACCATTAAAGCCGGAATGAACGCTATCCAGCTAACGAACGTGAGCAATCGTGTCTCAACGGTAGCGGATTTAGGACTCCTTACAGGAGATATCCCGGCGTCTCCGGGCTTGAAAATCAGGACCTTGGATCAGGGTCAAGAATTTCTCTGCCTTGAGGTCACAGACCAGAAGACACAGCGTGTCTACTACTACGACACATCAAGCCGAGTAGCTAGCCTGACGACATGCAAGAGGGGCTAATCATGGAGGAACCACTGAAGACCAAGGCAATCGGTCGCTTCCCGGTAAGGCGTAAAGAGCCTCATCTAATGACGCCCACCGTTGAGAGGCTAGCCGTGGAAGCCCTCAGTCGCTCTCTCAGCCGCTATGCCGGTCAAGGTAAGGAATCCCTCGCTCAGGACCGTGCAATCTTTATCAGCGCGATTCACCGGACTGCAAAGGCTAACGAGGGGGTTGTGAACGCCAACCTCTTACGACCCTTCCTCACCGATGAGGACGGAAATTTTGTTATTGATCCTCAAAGTTTTTCCAGTATGCATAACGCCCTTATTGGTTACGGCAACCTAGTCGTCATCGGACAGGTTCCGAACACCGATGTTCGATCCGGGAATCAGGGAAAGTTAATCAACCACTACCGATTGAACTACTACTCAAGGAGGTGAAAACACATGAAAACACGAAAAGACTACTACACAGTATCGGAGGCTGCAGAGGTCCTGAACATAGCTCTCCCTACAATGTACGTATGGGCACGGACGAAGGAGGACTTTAAAGCCTTCAAGAACCCGGTAACGGGCAGGCTGATGATCCCCAAAGCGCCCGTGGACAAGCTCGGAAAGTCATTGAAAGAGTGGGGCTAGGCCTCGCTAAGCAGTACCGCGCCGTCCCCTGAAGTACTTGAAGCCAACCGGTCCGCTGCCAACTACTACGATGCCACCGAGCGTGAAAAAAATGAGCGGAAGCGGGTTGAGCTACGGAGATACTCTTTGACGAAAGTCAATATAGTGTCACTATCCACAGGTTTAGAAGTCGCTTGGGAGTGGGGTGTGATCGAACATATTCAGCTTTTTCCGAAGCGACGACATTCGACGCAGTGCGTGCGAAGTATCCTCGGGATCCATCCCAATTTTTAGCTCTGCGGAAAGCGCGTTGTATTCATCTTTGAGGCTCTGCCGAGCGTTGACCTGGGCTTGAGCTGTGGATAGTGACGCACTGGAGACGGTTTTGGGAGGCCGGGAGGTCGATGAAGTTACTACGGCTGGGGAAAGTACTGGCACATTTCCCAGTGGTGAACGAACAAAAAAAGGCTGCTCGGTTAGCGTCCTGAGGAGGTCATCGTATGTTTCAGATTTATGAACGTCGATGGAAAATCGCTGAATTCTCGCCATATCGTGAGGAATTTCTGAAGCACTTCGGTCGCCCAAAACTACGATTTTGAGCTTCTTCTGAAGCGCTAGCTGATCACTATTAAAGAGACCTTTCAGGGTATCCGCTTCCACAGCGACTCCAGCGCCGACATGCGACTTATTGGTTCCGGACCAGCGCTGAGCCCAAGCCTCGGTGATGGCGACTAGGACATAATCCGATTTCTCCACGGCCATTTGTCCGAAGCGAGTCCAGTCTGCCAAGTTGTCATGAGCGTAAAATAAGTCAATGTCAGCGTCTATACCATTCTGGCGAAGCTCCATTGTGAAGGTCATGACTTCGTGTTGCCAGGCAATGGTCGCTTCCTCACTCCAGCCTTCGCCTTTGTGTGCCCAACTGACTAGGACTTTTATGGGTTTCGCAGTGGTCGGTGGGGTCATGATGGGTGCCTTGTCGAGAGCAGGGGAAACTGGGTGACGGCTTAAGCCTTGCGGCCTTATAAAAGAGACTGCATCGACGAATAGCTCAGGTTGTGGAGGGGATACCTGGTCAGTTGAGGGGACTTGGGTCCGTGTATGGATGCCCACGTCTACACAAAAGCGCTTCATAGCACCGAGCGCAGCCTGGAAGCTTTCTCTAGCGTCCATAGAGATGCTTGGCCATGCTAGCGAATATCGAGTCAATCTGATCGGCGGATGCAGCCGGATCTATGTGCACTTGCATGTCGATGTGTAGGCTCGGTACCCCTTGCTGGGGATGGGGAGGAGACTGTGGTGGTTGGCCGTGATCCAAGGGAAGTGCGGGGGGTGCATCGGTTGCTTGGATCTTCGCGCTTATCTGCGGTTGGACCGTTGCCAAGGGAACGGCAGGCTTTGCAGCACGTTTGGATGTCGGTTTCGTCGCTTCGGGAAGTGGATTTTCGGCTAACAAATTTAGATAGAACTTAGACACAACTGAAGCGCTGGATTGTCCAGACTTTGAGTGTCGCATAAACCATGTTGCAACTGCGGCGGGGTCTGCATCTTTCGTATCAAATAGTTCTCGAACCTCAAGAGGGTAATTCAACTCAAGAAGTGTCTTGCAAGCCTTCGGATATGTCTCTTCGAATCGGAATTCAAGGGCGATTTCCGTTGGTACACCTTCAGAGTCAATAAGCCCTAAATTGCGTAGCTGGGGAAGTATATTCTTGGCAGTCTTTTCGGCGATACCGAGGGCTGATGCCAAATACGTCAGCGTGACCTTACTTGGAAACGACTTGAAAAAAGCCCGTCGCAGGGAGTTCCAGACAGTCACTGACATATACGCATATGACTTTTGTTCAACTACTTCTAGCGACACGGCGCCCCTCAAATCGTACAATAATCGAATCCAGCGCGCTGATTTGAATATCTAGGCTGGGCTGCAACCCGAAATTTTCGCCGTCCCCCGGCGCGCCACCCTCGGATTTAGGTGACGACTGACACTTTATCGGTTCAAGTGTAGTACACCTAAAAACGAACTGGCCCAGCCACTGAAAGAGTGGGGCTAGGCCTCGCTAAGCAGTACCGCGCCGTCCCCTGAAGTACTTGAAGCCAACCGCTCCGCCGCCAACTACTACGATGCCACCGAGCGTCCACAGAATCAGCGGAAGCGGGTTGGACTCATTATCTGATGCGGGTTCAGCTTGGATTACAGCCGGTGCAGTCGTGGTCTTGGGGGAGTCTGTGACTGAAGGTGTCGCCGTAGCTGTCACTGAAGCTTTGGCCTTAGCTGCTGCTGCATTCTCTGCGGCGGCCTTAGCCTTTGCCTCCGCTGCTGCTGCCTTAGCTTCTGCCTCGGCGGCTACTATCCCTGCATCCTCGGCTGAGACCTCTTCACCTGTCGCGGTATCCGAATAGGAGCCATCCGAATTCTGCTGAACCGTCGTCCCTGCGATCTGTTGAGCTGGTGCCTGGGGAGCCACGTAACCGTCATCGCCGCCACCGTTGGACTGAACCGGGGGAACGTAAGCAGGAGGAACATAAGCCGGTGGGACGTAAGCAGGAGGAGCTGGAGGAATATAAACCGGAGGCTGAGGTACGGTAGCTGGACCGCCGCCACCTGCGGGAGGACCTGCGGGCTGACCGCCGTTACCGCCACCGCCAATTCCGGGAGCGGCCCCAGCGCCACCGCCTGTTCCTACGCCGCCTGCTCCATCACCGCCAGATACTCCACCGTCGTTATTGGGGACGCAAACTGTCACCCCATTGATAGTCGTGTTAGTGCATGAAGCGGAAGCCGCTCCTGCGCCTCCAAGTGCGATGATACCTGCCACCGGGATGGTAGCTACTGCTGTGAGTGCCTTCTGGTAAGTCTTCATGTTCCCCCAATATGAACGGCTTTGCCGTCCTGCTCTACTGGAATCCTACGTGCAGAACCTAAACAATGGATACTACAAACCGAATGCGTCCTGAAATCGTGGGCGTGGGCGTTATTTCTTGGCTCGGGACAGGGCCGCTTTGCTGAGCGTCTTTAGTGAGGTTGGCTCTAAACGCTTTCCGGTCTCGTCAAAAGCCCACTGGACCTCGGCGCGTTCGTAGTCAAATCGACTCCCGTTGGCCTTGGCTCGCACAGGGTCAGGCGAAGTGATGATGACGCGGTGGATCAGAGACTTTATGAGGATGCGTCTCGCGGGCCGTCCCGCACTGTCCCACTGGCTGATCATAGAAAGTAGCTTGGCGTCTTCGTTCTCAGCGGCTACCTGTGACTTTGGTTTGGTCCCCAAAGCGCTGAGACGTTCAGTGAGCTTTTCTTTTGCGCTCTTTAGCTCATCGCTGGTGATGACGCCCTGCGTAAATAGGTCGAAGCTTTTATCGAAGTTGGCCTGAAGACGCTCACGTTTCAGCTCGGTCTGCTCGTCAGGGGTCTTCACGGTCTGGGCCTTGATCTTAAAAGCCTTGCCGGATATAACCGCGTTGATTTGACCCTGCATGAACTCCTCGATAAGAGCGGTGCTGATGGACATTTTGTTGCATCCGCCGCTTGAGTAGTTGCAGATGTAGGCCTGTTTGCCGTAGCCAAGGGACTTACCGCATATAGTGTCTGGCCCTGTCGGTCTGCCACAAATTAGGAGGCCTGACAGGAGCGACTTTTCCGACGTTTCATTTCGCGTATTTCTTAGCGGGTTGAGTAGAAGCCGCTTGAGTGAAACCCATGTCTCCTCATCAAGGATTGCTTCCCACTGTGCAGGAACTTGGAGAGTCCCGGATGGCAAGTGCATTCTTACTCTGTCGTCTCTGGAAGTCGCAGGTGAGTAGATTCGAATGCCTGCGATGACTGGACCGACAAGTACTCGGCGCAATGCAGTATCCGCTATCTGGTGGCCCGTCGCGACTTGGTAGTCCCTTGTCACTGATCGTAACGAGTGGCCATTGAGAAGTAGCCTAGCGCTCGTCCTGAGAGCCTCTGCAATGGGTTCGTCAATGACCAGCGGCCCTTTGCCGCCTATCTGCTTGTAGCCGGTAGGGAGCTTGCCGCCGTGCCAGTGACCAGACGCCGCTAATTGCTGGTGTTTCGCGATCTGCCTTTCAGCTTTACGTTCAACCTCGCCGGTCGCAAATGTACCCAGAAGTCGGGCCATCTGTCGCCCGTCTGTGGTGTTGAGGTCCATGTCGCTGCCGGTCACCGTGTAGATTGTCAGCTTCTTATCCACGACGAGCTTGATGATGTCCTCAAGGTCTGTTGGATGCCGGTATAGGCGGTCAGTGGCCCACGCTACGATTCCATCAATAGAGTTGTTCTCGATGAGTTCCTTAATTTTCTCCCAACCCTCACGCGGCTTCGACCCCATGTACGCCGACTTGTTGTCGTCAATCAGAATGCTTACTACGTCTAAGCCCTTTGCCGCCGCGAGTTTGAGGCAGGCCTTTTCCTGCCTTTCTACGCCAAGTTTCTCGTCTGTCCTGTTCGAGCTGATCCGGGCGTAGATGGCTACTCTGTTTGTCATGGAGCCTAACTTACTAGACGATCGTGTACTCAGCAGTTGCCATTCCCGCTTCCAGCCCTGCCCTTGGGCGCCACCACCGGGACCGTACGGAGCGGATGGGCCGGTTCGCAACGGGCACATTGTTGCTAGCTCCGGGAAAAATCTCAGCGACGTTATCCAGATCTACCTTGCTTGCCGTCCTTGTTACCACGCCATGCGCAGCATCATTGCTGTTCATCGTGACTCCTCATGAGTAGTGATTCTTGTGGCAGCAGCCGGATCGGATTCTGCCCCAGCGCGAATTCTCCGCTGCCGATAAATTCGCGACAGCAATAAAACGAGCTGATGAATCAACTTTTCACTCACCGCCGTCCCAGTGGAAGAGGATAAATGTGTTTGGTGGGCGGATTGGGTTCCGGCACCACCTGTGGATAAATGAACAGGCGGCCCGCCTATAGCTACGACGCTGTCTAGACGCTGAGCCGGATGAACAAGTGGCCCGGTAGGTCACCTAGAAAGTCGGCACCATGGCAATCACTACTGGCACAATTCCCAAGGCAACAAACGCGGGCAATGAGCACAGGCCCAGCGGCAGGACCAGTTTCACGCCGAGCGCAGCTGCCCGTTTCTCCGCTTGACGCCCTCGGGATCTGCGAATTTGGGCGGCTTCGGCATAGAGCAGCGAGGCGGCACTTGCGCCTGTAAGGGCACCAAAGATCAATGCTGAATGTATCTGGGCTAACTCGCTGCTTTCCGTGTTTCCTTCCCAAGCATCCTGCCAGGAAACGCCTATTTCCAAGGCGGCCGCCACCCTGAGAAGAGCCTCGCGGACAGTGCCCCCTGTTGCTCCGGCCACTACGTGCAACGCATTTTGCATGGGTAACCCCGTTTCAAGGGCGGTGCCCAAAAAATCCAGCATCAAAGGCACATTGACTATGCCGCTGCCATGGTTTGTGCCCGCCTGCTCCGAACCGGATAGCTGCGCTGCCGTGCCAAAGCTGGCCGGACCATCCCGCTGCCCTGATCTGTTACCGCTCAGGTACTTTCCGGCAATGCCAGGACCCGTGGAGCTTGAGAGGAGGAGGATCGCTGCCGCAGCAAGGAGGAAGACAACAACTGCACCCATGATTAGTGCCTCATTTTTGCGGATATCCAGGACAACCGTTCCTTGACGCCCGTCACGCTCTGCACAGGGCTGCCCTGCGGGTGCGCGGCATGCCTAATCAAGGCAGCTGACCACAACTGGCCCGCCACGGAAAAAGCGATCCCTGCACACAGCACGGCCCAGCCAACCGGCGAACCGAAAAGGACGGCGAAGGGGTCAACGCCCATGGCCATTCCTAAGCCCACACCAATGAAGGGCAGCCAGCTCAACAACCTCACTGTCGCGCGGGGCCCTGCTAAAGCCGTTTCACGTAAGGCGGCCGCATCGAAGTCCGCTTCCATAGTGTCGGCCAGCCTAGTCAGAACAGCGGCCACGGGGGCGCCACTGGCCTCACAGACCTCAAAACAGGCAGCAGTTTCCACCCACAACAGGTACTGTCCGGGCGTCAGCGCCGGGGCGTGAGATCTTCCCCTCAAACCGACTGCGCTCTCGGCACAAGCGCTGCGGATGGCCGCTGCACTGGAAAAACCCAGCGTGCTGGCACGCTGAACAGCAAGGAGTAACTCCACTGTTGCCGCGTCCCCGGCTTCCTTGGATACGGGTTTTTTTGCCAAGAACCCTCGCCCCCCAATCCTGGGATTCGGTGGTTCTGCCACGAGCACCTGGGCTAAGACGCCCCAAAGCTCTGCACCCGTACGCCCGGCAGCCAGAAGCGACGCCATCTGGCGCACCAAGCGTGGCAGAGATTCCGCTTCGCTCGCTCTGCGTCCTTGTGTGCTCAATCTCCGTGTGTGTCTCAGCCTGCGCACCGGAGCATTGCGCAGTGCCGCCGTAGCGGTGAAGAGCAGCCAGGCCGCCATTGCCAGGATGAGAAACAAGACGAAGGATCCGATCATGTCCGTTCCGTCTCTGCCGCGGCTCCGGGGCTTTGCCCGGGGCCGGATTTGGGCTGTTGATGGGACGGTATTGCCGAGCCGCTGCTGCCCGGATTCTTTCCACCTATCTCCCAGTTCCCAAGACCCAGGCGCTCTGCCAGGACGGGCCAGGCCGGGCCGTCGAGCAATCGGGCGGCCACCGGATAATGGGCACGTTCAGGCACGGCAGCAGCCAATGAAAGAGCCGGCACCGTTTCTAGCCGACCATGGCGCAATTCCACCATGGCAATCTCAGAAACCACCCGCCTACCGAGGCGACGTTCCACGTGGATAACTGCGTCCAAGGCGCTTCCACCCTGCAGAAACACCGCTTCCTGGCTCATCCCTGCGAGCGCACCCAACGCAGCCAGCCGGGCAGGGATATCGCGAGCGCTATTGGCGTGGATGGTTCCTCCGCCACCGCTATGGCCGGTGTTGAGCGCCATGAGAAGCTCACGAACTTCCCGGCCACGGCACTCACCCACGATGAGCCGTCCAGGGTTCATCCGCAAAGCCTGGCGAACTAGTTCCGCCAAATCCACGGCACCGGCCCCTTCAGCGTTTTCGTGTCTGGCCTCCAAGGTGAGCACGTGCGGATGCAGTGGTTCAAGTTCCGCGGCGTCTTCTATGAGAACGAGCCGTTCGGATGGTTCGCATAATCCCAAGAGTGCCGAGAGCAACGTGGTTTTCCCTGCCCCCGTGGCACCGCTGATCAAGAAGTTCAACCGTTTTTCCATGACCTGAGCCAAAATCTCCGCCAGTATTTGTGGCATGGCTCCTGAATCCACCATTTGGGCCAGTGTCAGCGCGCTCTTCTGTCTTGTGCGGATGGATAAAAGAGTTCCCGCGGTAGAGATGGGCGGGAGCACCGCATGCACACGGTATCCGGCCGAAATTTTGACATCTACGCAGGGGCTCCCTTCATCGAGCCGGCGCCCGCCACTTGCCACGAGCCGAACTGCCAAGGCGCGCAGTTGCCCCTCGCTGGGGAACACCACGGCCACCCGCTCCGGGCCCGCTCCCCGGTCAACCCATACGGAGTCTGGGGCGTTGACAAAAATATCCGTGACAGCCGGATCGGCAGCCAACCCCTGAAGTGGCCCTAACCCGTTCAGCTCGGCGGTGATCCTGTCCATGGCCACCAATGATCCCGCGGCACCCAACAATCGGCCACTCTCACGCACAGCACTCGCCACCTGCAGGTCAGTGACAGGCCCGGCCTGCGCCAGAACCGACCTCCGGACCGTATCCAAAAGTCCCGGATCCAAAAGGCCCATATCCATCACCCCTGGGTTCAAGAGTGGTTGATCCGTTAATTGGGGCCGTGTTTTTCCTGCTTCCCCTGTACCCAGCGCTCCCGTTGCGGGGACCCCGGACCAGGCGAATGAGGCGTGCCTGCCTCTGGCTCCCCTGGCAGTCATGACCGGCCACCGGAGCGCCTCTGCGCCATCGCCGGCTCATCCCCTGCCATCCATTCAAGGATGCCCGCGAGCAGCAGGCGCAGGCGGCGTCTGCGCAATAATTCTGGAACCCGCTGGGCAGCCAACACTTGCTCCACATTGCGTAGCCAGGGCATTTCGCCCACGAGAGGCAGCCCGGCAGCTGTTGCCACCATGGCGGCATCGAGCCCTTCACCCATGGGCCCGCGAACCGCTGCGGCAACAGGCAAGGCAGGAAGTGCCGCCCCCAACTGCACGGCTGCCGTGACGGCACGTGCCCGCCCCGGTAGAACCACCACCAGCCCGGTGCAGTGCGGGCCAAAGGTGCCAAGCGACTCAAGGGTCCGAGCCAAATCCACTACCACCAGGCCATAGACGCCTTGCGCCGCACGCATGACCTCATTGACGGCATGGTTCGTATTGGCATTCGCAGGCAGATCCTTCCCCCACCAGCGCTGATTCTGGCCAGGAGAGATCTGGCCAGGAGAGATTGGGTCAGGAAATATTGTGGCCGGTGATGCGGATAAATCCTGGTTTGAGAAATAAGAATTCGCGAGGCGCGCCGTTCTGCCCGCGTCCGTCCCGCTCTCCCCGGCTACGCCCGACTCCCAGGACAGCAGAGCCAGCGGGCCCACATGTGGCAGAGCCGCCGCCAACTGCCCCGGATTGATGGATCCGGAAACCTGTAACAACTCAGGCCAGCGCAGTCCGGGCGCTTCCTGTCCCGAGACCAGTGCAGCCAATCCGCCACCCCATCTATCACCATCAACCAGCAAGGTCCGGGTCCCGCGAGAAGCCGCCTCGGCAGCCACCAGCAGAGACAGGGTAGAGGCACCAGATCCGCCGCACCCTCCCACCACTCCCAAAACCCCTGCAGCCGATTCCGGGTTTTGTAGGCCAGCAAAATAGTCGGCGAGCCACGGGGCAGAGTCTGGCAAAACAGCGACTCGATCAGCCTCCAAACGTGCTGCTTGCTGCCACATTTGTTCGGACTCGCCCGGGAATCCCACCACGATCACGGGACCACGCCACCCGGTGGTCACAACGCCTTGCCCCGCGTCCACCAGCACTGCCGCAATGTCACGCTGGGATCCGGCAAGCTGTTCGAGCTCGTCACCAAAGATCAGTTCGACGGCGGCCGCAGCTGCAACGCGCCCCACCTCGCCTTGTAGCTGTGGAGAGCCGGACAGCAAGAGCACGGTTGTGTCCCGGCGGGGCAGCCAAGGCTTCTGTGCCGGTTCAGAAGCGCGGCGGGCTGCCGCTTCCTGACGTCTTTTCATACACCCACTCTGTACCCGTCCGCACAAGTGGAATAGTCACTATCCGGCAAAAGTGAACAGCGGCCAGCATTAGGCGGCGTGTGGAGGAATTAATCTCCGCACCAGTGGAGAATAGAACTCATGTACGCATTGCTGGCCCTGACTTCCCATGAATCTGCCGCCGTGGTCCAGCTCAGGAATGACGACGGGACACCGGCTTCGCCTGTCCAAACGGTCTCCCGGGCTGCCTTGCCAGCCGTTGTGCGGGCACTGGAAGAGGCGCACCATCCGCGCTGGGTGTGGGACAGGGCCACTCATTGGTACCCAGATCTTTTGGCAGCCAATGTCCGCCTAGAAAGATGCCACGACCTGTCCTTGTGCCAAAATATTCTGCTGTACTCGGCATTTGCCGCAGACACCGACTATGCCAGGCAGGCCACACCCGTACCCCCGGAAGCGGAGAACCTACGGCAAGGCACTCCCTTGGGCACAAACACCTCCAGTCAGGACAGCTTGTTTGATGCCCCCGTTGCCGCAGCAAAGGACAAGGCCTGGGATCTAGCCGCTGTTGCCAAGGAACTTGGCGCCCAAAAATCCGCGATTAGTTCCTCCACACACCCTGCCAGACTCACACTTTTACTCAGCGCAGAATCTGCAGGTGCGCTGGTGGCCGCGGAGATGCATCATGAAGGTATCCCCTGGAGGGAAGATCTGCACAGGAGGCTGCTCAATGATCTACTTGGCCCGGAGCCCGCCCTTCATAACCGCCCGGAAAAGCTGGAGGCATTGGCCGATCTCCTGCGCACGGAGCTAAATGCCCCCACCCTGAATCCCGACTCGCCACAGGAACTGATCCGGGCCCTGCACCGGGCAGGGATTGACGCGAAGTCCACGAGAAGCTGGGAATTGCAAGAGTTCAACCATCCGGCAATTGCGCCTTTGCTGACTTATCGAAAACTCAGCCGGCTCTTCACCACTAACGGCTGGAACTGGCTCCATCAGTGGGTACGTGAGGGCCGCTTTCATTCCGAATACGTGGTGGGCGGGGTTGTCTCGGGGCGCTGGGCCTCCCGTGGCGGCGGTGCCATGCAAATCCCGGCGCAGATCAGGGGCGCTGCCGTGGCTGATCCCGGTTACACGTTCATCGTGGCAGATGCCGCCCAACTCGAGCCCCGTGTTTTAGCGGCACTGTCTCAGGATAGCGCCATGGCTGCTGCTGGCCGCGACGCTGCAGGGCAGAGCAAGGACCTCTACGCTGGCATCGCAGCCCAAGGGTTTGGTGGGGATCGAAGTATGGCCAAGATTGCTCTACTGGGAGCCATCTATGGTGCCACCACGGGCGAATCCGGGCGGCTGGTACCTCAGCTTGCCCGCATGTACCCCCGGGCACTGGATTATGTGGAGAATGCTGCACGTGCCGGTGAACGGGGGGAACGTGTCAGTACTCATCTGGGCCGGAGCACCCCGCCCACCGGGACCGACTGGCACGCGAGCCAGCAAAGTTCATCCGCTCTGGAACAGCGCAGGGCCGAGTCTGCAGCTCGCTCACGGGGAAGGTTTACGCGCAATTTTGTGGTTCAGGGAACCGCCGCGGAGTGGGCCTGCTGTTGGCTGGCTGAATTACGACGCCGGCTCCGGGCTTTGCCGCCCGGCACGCCTAGCACTGGGAGCTTGGCCGTTGCAGGCGGCCCCCAACTAGTCGCTTTTTTGCATGATGAGGTGGTGGTGCACTGTCCCGTGGAATTAGTGGAGGAGGTCAGCGCCATCCTGCATGACTCCTCACAAGCGGCTACTGACCTACTTTTTGGTACGATCCCGCTGGCGTTTCCCGTCAATGTCAGTGTGGTCCAGTGCTACGCTGACGCCAAATAACAGCCCGCACCGTACAGCTGAGATACTGCCCCCCTTAGATGGGGGCTGGAAACTCTTTGTCTTCATCCCACGGAACCGCCCAGCCTAGCTCGTGGAAAACATAGTTCAAGATGCCCGCGGTAAATCCCCACACCACTACTCCGTTGACGGCAAAGGCCGGTCCACGGTAGCTATTTCCGCCACGTGTCAGCACCGCCGTAAAACGATTTTCCGGGTCGAGCAGATCCCGCACCGGAACCCTGAAAACCTGCGCCGATTCGCCAAAATCAACCACGTCCACGGGGGTCTGCCGCGCCCACCAGCCAATCACGGGCGTAACCATAAAATTACTGACGGGCAGAGGTACTTCAGGCAAGATACCCAAAACCTCCACCCCCAAAGGGTCAAGTCCCGTTTCTTCCTCGGCTTCACGTAGGGCCGCGGCCCTCACGGATGCGTCGCCGGGGTCTACTCCCCCGCCGGGGAAGGCCACCTGACCGGGGTGGTCGTTCAAGGTTGCGGCCCGCTCAATAAGCAAAATGTCCAGATCAGCTGAGGCCAGCGGTTTCGCTGAAGCAGCCGGGACGTCATCAAGGGCCCCGAACAACATCAGCACTGCGGCCTTGCGGGGAGTTGCCCCGCCCATAGACAGTTTCCAGAGGGAAGGCCGCCCCCGCCGCAGAGCTTCCGGAAGCTCAGAAAATGCTGCCGCCTTCTCCGCCAGCATGGCCAGATCTGAATAAGCGCTCACTGCGCGGCGGCCTTGCTCCGAGCCGCCAGCTGTGATTCCTGCCGGTACACGGACGCATTGTCCACGTCGGCGAGCATACGGGCCAACAGAGCTTCCTGTCCTGGGGCCATCTCATACTTGAGTAATTTCGGGGCCTTGACCGGGTCCACTTCCCCGTCGCCATAGGCGGGACATAGGTGTGCAATGGGACAGGCCCCGCACGCTGGTTTCCGGGCATGACAGATCCGCCTGCCGTGGAAAACCACGCGATGGGACAGCATGGTCCAGTCCCTGGATTCAAACAGGGCCGCCACATCGGCCTCAATCCGTACGGGGTCGGTGGATTCAGTCCAGCCAAACCTCCTGGCCAAACGAATGAAGTGGGTATCCACGGTAATCCCGGGAACCCCAAACGCATTCCCCAGCACCACATTCGCGGTTTTCCGCCCGACTCCCGGGAGAGTGACCAGCTCGTCAAGGGAACCTGGGACCACGCCGTCGTACTCGTCAACGAGGCGCGTGGCCAGCGCCAGCAAATTGGCAGCTTTCGCGCGAAAGAAGCCCGTGGATTTGATCAACACTTCAAGCTCCACACTCTGAGCCTGCGCCATCGCCAACGGGGTGGGGAAACGGGCGAAGAGCCCCGGGGTCACCGCGTTGACACGAAGGTCAGTGGTCTGCGCCGAAAGCACGGTGGCCACCAGCAGCTCAAACGCGTTCCGAAAATCCAGTTCCGCATGCGCATAAGGGTATAGCTGCGCCAACTCACGGTTGATTCTTCGGGCCCGACGCTTGAGCGCAAGCGCGGTTTCCTGTTCGGCCATAGTGAGGACCCTACTAGCTGTCTGAGGCCCGTTCGATGCCGGCGAGGTCCAGCAAGAGGCCCGTCTTGCCATGGCTGTCTTGCACGAGGAAACTGCTGCCGCGGTCTTCCAACGCCAGAATCCAGGCGCCTGGAGCCAGCTTGAACGCGAACTGCCGCGTCCTTTCATCAATCACGTTTTGTGGGCGGTCAACTGCAAACCAGAAAGGCTCTGCAATGACAGGGGCAGCACCCGGGTTGACCGTGGCCGAGATACTCTCCTTAACAACGGCCGGTGCCACATGAGCTTCGACGGCCGGCTTCGGCGCCTCGGCAACCTGCGGGTTCAGTGTGGTCACCACTGCTTCCTTGTCTGGCGCGTTCCCGCCCTGCACAGGGGCTGCGGCTTGTACCGCAGGCTGAGCGGTGGTCTGCAAGGAAGGCTGAGCAGCAGTCTGCGCTGCGGGGATATTGCTGCTGGCGGCTGCTGCGCTGCCTGCGAGAGGGCTCTGCGCTGCGTTATGGGTGGCATTGGCAGACGCTGCTGCCGGGTTTACCGCACCCGCAACCTTTGAGTCTGCCGCGGTCGCCGCTGGCGACGCAACACCAGCGGCGCCAGCCGTGGTGTTCTCCTTGGCGGGGGTGAAGATCTGGCCGCCATGAGTGTGGGAGTTGGCAGCCGGTGTGGCATTCCAGCCACCCTGCTGGCCCGGGACGTGCTGGGCAGGCGCACCATGCTGGGCCGGCGCACCCGCAGAGGCACCCTGGGCGTTCTGCTGACCAAACGCCTGACCAGCCGGACCTGCGTAACCCGCCTGACCAGCCTGGGCGAGCACGGGCTTGGGTGCAGCAGGGATCTTGAGCGCAGGGACGGCGTCGCGCGCGGCAACATGGGCCAAAACATCGGCCCGGCCGGTAAAGTCTGCGGCCAGGACAGGGATCCACTGTGCACAGACGGTGGAAACCAGCAGCACCAGTGAACCGATCAGGCCCACCAAATAGACGAGGCTGAAGTTACTCACCGTGGCTGTGAAGAAGAAGTACGTGGCGAAGGCAGCCACTACCGAGGCGAACTGGTCAATGGAGAGCGAACCAAAGCGCAGCTGCGTTGCCGGACTCATGCGCCGGGCCAGGAAGAGTCCTCCCACGGCAAGAGGGAGGACCACGCCGATCCCCACAAAAAACAAGCCGCTGGTGTTCCAGAGGTTGAAGTCGCCTGCAAACGTCTTGATAATCGGCAGCAAGGAAGCCACGAAGATGATCAGGACGGCGCCTAGTACGCTCAGGTCCCGGATAGTCAGCGGCCCAGCTACAGCTTTAGCAGCTGTCACCTTTGAAGCCCCCGAAACCCCGGAAGCCCCCGAAACACCTGACGCCGCTGCCGCCGGAGCACTCACCGCAGACTGCGATCCTTCCACTGCTGGCGATCCCATTGCCGACGCTGGCCTGTTTTGTTCATTCATGGTCTGACTCCTCAAGTGTCACGTTTGCTCCCAGCCTAGTTAACGCGGGCGGGCAACACTAGCAAGCCACAACCCAAACTGACTGTGAATACGCCAGATGGGCAGTTCTGCCCATCTACCCGCACACGGCAACAACATGCTGTTGAGCGCAGAGACAGCCCCGCTGACCCCATTCGACTGTGATGGCGGACACGTTGATCTGTGAGAAGCGCTACAGTTAAAGATGGAACGAAAAGTTGTCCTTAGCAACCACCCAGCGGAATTTTTTGCGTCGCCAAACGAGGGCGGACGCATGCCTTCGCCTGGATGGAGTACCGCGGGTCAACAGCAACGCAGGATCGCTAAGAAGCAATGAAGGGATATTAGATGTCTGAGGTCACAACTGCAGCGGACAACCAGTCCGGCGACGCATTGGAAAATCTGCTCACCGAGAACCGCCGATTCGCCCCAAGCGTGGAATTTGCTGCAAACGCGATCATTCACGGTGACGAATACAGCAAAGCAAATGCTGACCGTCCCGCATTCTGGGCCGATCAGTCCCGTGAACTTCTTTCCTGGTCCAAGCCCTTCACCAAGACCCTGGACTGGTCCAACCCTCCCTTCGCCACCTGGTTCGAAGACGGCGAAATCAACGCCGCTTACAACGCCTTGGACCGCCACGTTGAGGCCGGCAACGGAGACCGTGTAGCCATTTACTTTGAGGGCGAGCCTGGCGATACCCGCACGTACACTTATGCGCAGCTCACTGAAGAGGTCAAGAAGGCTGCGAACGCTTTTGAAACCTTGGGCCTAATTAAAGGCGACCGCGTGGCCGTCTACCTGCCCATGATTCCGGAAGCCGTCATCACCTTGCTGGCATGTGCCCGCATTGGCGCCATCCACTCAGTAGTCTTTGGCGGCTTCTCCGCGGATGCCTTGCGCAGCCGCATCGATGATGCGCAGGCAAAGCTTGTCATCACCGCGGACGGTACCTTCCGACGCGGCAAGCCGAGCTCCCTCAAGCCCGCCGTGGACGAAGCCCTCACCACCCCCGGACACTCTGTCCAGAACGTGGTTGTGGTCAAGCGCAACGGCCAAGACGTCAACTGGGTTGAAGGCCGGGACGTCTGGTGGGATGACACCGTAGGGACCGCGTCCACCGAGCACACCGCCGTGGGCCATGCCGCCGAGCACCCTCTGTTCATCTTGTACACCTCCGGCACCACGGGCAAGCCCAAGGGCATTTTGCACACCACCGGTGGCTACCTCACGCAGACCGCCTACACGCACCGCGCCGTGTTTGATCTGCACCCGGAAACGGATGTTTTCTGGTGCACGGCCGACGTCGGATGGGTCACCGGCCACTCCTACGTCACCTATGCGCCCCTGATCAATGGCGCAACGCAGGTCATGTACGAGGGCACCCCGGATTCCCCGCACCAGGGCCGCTTCTGGGAGATCGTTCAAAAGTACAAGGTCTCCATCCTGTACACGGCCCCCACGGCGATCCGCACGTTCATGAAGTGGGGCGAGGACATTCCCGCCAAGTACGATCTCTCCTCCATCCGCCTGCTCGGCTCGGTGGGCGAACCCATCAACCCGGAAGCGTGGATGTGGTATCGGCGCGTCATTGGCGGGGACAACGCACCCATCGTGGATACCTGGTGGCAGACGGAAACCGGTGCCATCATGATCGCCCCCCTGCCCGGGGTGACCTCCGCCAAGCCCGGCTCAGCCCAGGTCCCCATGCCCGGCATCGCGGTGGATGTGGTGGACGAACTCGGCGCCTCGGTGGCGCACGGACACGGCGGCTACCTGGTGATCCGCGAGCCGTGGCCCGCCATGCTGCGCGGCATCTGGGGAGACAACGAGCGCTACAAGGAGACGTACTGGTCCCGCTTTGACGGCATGTACTTCGCCGGAGACGGCGCCAAATGGGACGAAGACGGCGATGTCTGGCTGCTGGGCCGGGTGGATGACGTCATGAACATTTCCGGACACCGCCTCTCCACTACGGAGATCGAATCGGCGCTGGTGAGCCATCCGTCAGTGGCCGAAGCCGCCGTGGTGGGTGCCGCCGATGAAACCACCGGCCAAGCCGTGGTAGCTTTCGTGATCCTCCGCGGTTCTGCCGCGGAGGATGCGGACATCGTCACCACCTTGCGCAACCACGTGGGCCACGAAATTGGGCCCATTGCCAAGCCCAAGACCATTCTGGTGGTGCCCGAACTGCCCAAGACCCGTTCAGGGAAGATCATGCGCCGCCTACTTAAGGACGTTGCCGAAGGCCGTGCCGTTGGAGATTCCTCAACGCTGGCGGATAACACCGTTATGAACCAGATCGCGGAGTCCCTGCGCAAGTAACATTCCAACATAATCCGCCGCCGAGCTGGCCCTGCGCAGGTTTTCCCTCCGTGCAGGACCTCCTCGGCGGCGGATTTTCTCTTTTAACCACCAAGACACTTCACCGCCGGAACATTGACGGAAAACCCTTACCGAACGGATGCGTGTCACTAAAGCGACAAAAGCGACACCAAACCGTGATCAATATTTTTGTCTTTTGAGTATTGACGTTCTTTTTTGAACAACTCATGCTTGTTTCATGTGATCCAATTCACAGGCTGCATTTTTCAAAGGGAGAAATCATGTCACGAAACGAAGAACGGTCCTCCGGCGGAATCATCCTCCCGGGCATGGACCGCCGCACACTCTTGAAGACCATCGGCGTCGGTGCCGTCGCCGCGGCCGGCATCCCGCTCTTGTCCGCCTGCACAGGCGGCTCCGGTCCCAACGCTGACCCCTCCGCATCAAAGTCGCTCACCTTCGGTTCCGGTTCCTCCGATGATGTTCCCAAGGCCGCGTACAAGGCCGTAACGGATGCTTTCACCGCGAAGTCCGGTGACACCGTCACCTCCAACGTTGTTCCCCACAATGACTTCCAGAACAAGATCGCTACCTACTTGCAGGGCAGCCCTGATGACTCCTTCACCTGGTTCGCCGGCTACCGCATGCAGTACTACGCCAAGCAGGGCCTACTCTCCCCCATCGATGACGTGTGGGAGAAAATCGGCGCCAACTTCTCCGAGGGTATGATAAAGGCGGCCACGGGCCCCGACGGCAAGATGTACTTTGTTCCGAACTACAACTACCCGTGGGGCTTCTTCTACCGCAAGAGTGTCTGGGCTGAGAAGGGCTATGCGGTCCCCACCACCTTTGACGAGCTCAAGGCCCTGTGCGCCACGATGAAAAAAGATGGGCTCATCCCCATCGAGTTCGCCGACAAGGACGGCTGGCCGGCCATGGGTACCTTCGATTACATCAACATGCGGCTGAACGGCTACCAGTTCCACATGGACTTGACCGCGCATGAGGAATCCTGGGACCAGCCCAAGGTCTCGGCCGTCTTTGACACGTGGCGGGAATTGCTTCCTTACCAGAACCCGGGAGCCTTGGGCATGACGTGGCAGGATGCTGCCATCAACATGGGCAAGGGCAAATCCGGCATGTACCTGCTGGGCTCCTTCGTGACCCAGCAGTACACCGACGCAACGCTTCTGGCAGATATTGATTTCTTCCCGTTCCCGGAGATTGCCATGGAGGGCCAGGACGCTGTGGAGGCGCCCATTGACGGTTTGCTGCTGTCTAAGAAGGGCGGCAATAACCAGGCGGCCCGCGACTTCGTCGAATTCATCGGCACCCCTGCCGGTCAGGATGCCTACGCGAAGGTGGACCCGTCCAACATCGCCACGGCCAAGGGCGCCGATACCAGCAGCTTGAGCCCCATGATGAAGAAGTGTGCTGAAACCATAGCCAACGCCAAGAGCATCAGCCAGTTCTTTGACAGGGACGCCTTGCCGGCCATGGCTAACAATGTGATGATCCCTGCCCTGCAGGGCTTCATCAAGGACGGCAAGATCGATGTGAAAAACCTCGAATCGCAGGCCAAGGCCCTGTACGCAGCCCAGTAGCTGCCTTTGAGGTGGCGGGTCAGGACAACGCATCAAGGCCCGCCACCTCAAGAAACCATCAGCACTGAGACTTTGCCACCGACCCCCGCAAGAAAACGAGTTGCCGCCATGAGCACGCCAACCGAAGTTTCCGAACCGTCCACCCCAGATGGCAGGGCTGCACGCCCCGCCGGAGCGCCAGTGATCAAGGCCCGCCGCGTCCGGCGCCTTTCAAAGAGTGACAAGGTGATCCTTGGCTTCATGATCGGCTTGCCCACACTGATCCAACTGCTGTTCGTGTGGATCCCCACGTTACTGTCCGTCTTTTTATCCTTTACGCGATGGAACGGCCTGGCCCTTTCAGATATCCGCGCGGCCGGGTTCGCGAACTTCAGCTACGTCTTCAACGACAGCCCCGCGTTCTGGCCGGCCGTCCAGCACAACATCCTGTGGCTGGTATTTCTCGCTGTCATTGCCACACCGCTGGGGCTGCTGCTCGCCGTACTTCTTGACCAACAGATCAAGGGCAGCAAAATTTACCAGAGCGTCTTCTTTGTTCCGGTCATGCTCTCACTGGCCCTAGTTGGCATCATCTGGCAGCTGTTCTACCAAAAAGACAACGGCCTGCTGAACTTCCTGCTCGGCACGGCAGGCACCCCGGAAGCCGTTGACTGGTTCGGGGATCCCAGCGTCAACATCTGGGCCGCCCTGGTCGCTGCCACGTGGCGGCATGCCGGCTATGTCATGATCCTGTATTTAGCTGGCTTGAAGGGCGTGGATGCCTCACTGAAGGAAGCTGCGTCCCTAGACGGAGCTAACGCCCGCCAAACATTTTTCCGCATTGTCTTCCCGGCCATGGCCCCCATCAACATCGTCATAGTGGTCATTACCATCATCGAGTCCCTGCGTGCCTTTGACGTTGTCTGGGTCATCAATAAAGGAACCAACGGTTTGGAGCTCATCAGCGCCTTGGTCATCACTTACCTGATTGGTGAAGGCCAGTCCATCGGTATTGGCTCCGCCTTTGCCGTGATCTTGCTTGTCATCTCCCTCGTACCGATCACCATCTACCTGTCCCGGACGTTCCGGAAGGAGAAGTTCTGATGTCTACCTCCACCCGCACACGCACCGGAAAGTCCCAACAAGCAGTGGGCCACGGCCTCAGCCGTCCGCACTACGGCACCCACATCTTTTTGATCGTCATGTCCATCATGTGGCTCATACCGCTTGGTTGGGCACTGTTCACGGCGCTGCGGCCCAAAGCCGATACCGACAAGTACGGCTACTTCAGCCTCGGCGGAGCGTTTAACTTTGACAACTTCGTCACCGCCTGGACCCAAGGCGGCTTCCCCCAGTACTTTATGAACTCGCTCATCATCACGGTCCCCACCATTATTTTGGTGCTGTGGATGAGCTCCATGATGGCGTTCGCCGTCAGCCGGGTCAGCTGGAAATTCAACATCAGCATGTTGATACTTTTTACGGCCGGGAATCTGCTGCCCCCGCAGGTCCTTGCCACGCCGCTGTTTGAAATGTTCAAGCTCACCCAACTGCCCTACTGGTTCAGCGATTCCGGCTCCTTGCTGAACACTTACATTTCAGTCATCATTGCCAACACCGCATTCCAGATCGGCTTCTGCACCTTTGTGCTCTCCAACTACATGAAAGCACTCTCAGCCGATCTGACGGAGGCAGCTCTGGTGGACGGTGCCGGGCTGTGGCGCCAGTACGCTTCGATCATCATGCCGCTGTGCAAGCCGGCTGTCGCCGCGCTGGCAACACTGGAACTGATCTTCATCTACAACGACTATTTCTGGCCTCTGCTGTTTATCCAAAGTGGCGACAGGCTCCCTGTCACCACCGCCATCAACAACCTGCAGGGAACCTTCCTCTCCAACTACAACTTGTTGGCCGCTGGCGCCATGATCACCGTCATTCCCACCCTGATCATCTATTTGGTGCTGCAAAAGCAGTTTGTTGCCGGCCTAACACTGGGCTCCAGCAAGGGATGATCATGTGCCCTGCCCGGAGCATCTGGGCCAGCCACTATTCAACGAGTCATGAACGAACAGGGAGGGACACATGCTGGCAGATGCGAGGCGCACGGAGATTGTGAGCGCAGTGACCCGCGAGCGCGTGGTGCGGGTCTCGGACCTGGCCGATCTGCTGGGAGTGTCCCTGGTGACGGTGCGCCGGGACATAGAGGCCCTGAACGACGCCGGATTGGTTCAGAAAATCCATGGCGGCGCCAAGGTTCCCGGAGCCGCGGGGACGCATGAGCCCGGATTTGAGCTCAAATCCACGCAGGGCACGGCAGAGAAGCAAGCCATTGCCCGCGAGGCGGTGAAATTGGTCAGTGACGGCATGGCGATTGGCCTCAGTGCGGGCACCACCACCTGGGCGTTGGCCAAGGAACTGGTGGGTAAGAAGAACCTCACAGTAGTGACTAACTCCATGCGGATTGCCGATGTCTTTGCGAGCCCCCGCTCCCAGGTGGCCGTGATCCTTACAGGTGGCGAGCGCACACCCTCGGATGCTTTGGTGGGGCCCATCGCCACGGCGTCCATGCGCCAGCTGCACCTGGACGTACTCTTCCTTGGTGTGCACGGCGTGGACGGGGTGGCCGGCTTTACCACCCCCAACCTGCTGGAATCGGAGATGAATAGGGCCCTCATTGGGGCCGCCCGCACCGTAGTTGTGCTGGCCGATCACAGCAAATGGGGCACGGTGGGCATCAGTACCATTGCCGCCCTTGAGGAAGTTGACGAGGTTATCAGCGACGAACTGCTCGGCACCGAGGCCCGGCGCACCCTCCGGGAACGCGTAGGCACGCTGCGTCTTGTGTCCGTCCCCAGCCAGTAAAAACCAAATTCCCTAGGAGATCCCATGCCCGTTATTCACCTGCGCCGGGACGGCGTGTCACTACTTCTCGGAGCCGGCCCGGAGGCCGCGGAACTTCTGCATTTCGGCCCGGACCTAGGCCCCACTGTGCCGGACCCCACCAGCTTTCTCGACGCCGTCCCGCACTCTGCGCTGGATTCCCCCGTTCCGCTGGGTTTGCTCCCGCAAGCATCGGACGGTTGGCGAGGGAGGCCCGGGCTGCGCGGGTACCGCAAAAATATAGCGGAAGGATCCCACACAGGCACCCCCGTGGCAGGCTTCTCACCTCAACTGCGCGTGAGCAGCTGGTTCCAGTACGAGCACAGCGCCCGCATCGAGCAAATTGACACGGATCTGGGCCTGACCGTGGCCACCACATTTGAACTGCATGGCGGCGGCCTGCTGGAGATCCGGCATGAGCTGCGGAACAGCGGAACCGGTGGCTTCGCACTCGAGGCACTGGCCGCCGTGGTCCCTGTGGGTGCGCCGGGCACCGAAGTGTTGGATCTGACGGGGCGCTGGTGCCGCGAGCGCCACCCGCAACGCAGCCCCGTGCGGCAGGGCACGTGGGTTCGTAGCGGACGCCACGGGCGCACGGGGCACGATTCCCCGCTGCTGATGGCCGTTGGCACCGAAGGGTTCGGCAACCGCCACGGACAGGTATGGGCAGGGCATTTCGCCTGGAGCGGGGATCAGGAGAGCTTTGTGGATACGGTGGCGGACGGGCGCACCGTTTTGGGTGCGCAGGAGTTGCTAGGGGCTGGTGAGCTGGTGCTGGCACCGGGAGAATCGTACGCAACGCCCGCCTATTATGCGGCGTACTCGGATCACGGCCTGGACGGAATATCGGAGGCATTTTACGCCTGGTTCCGGGCCCGCGGAAACCACCCGGCAACCCCGCGCCCCGTGGTGCTGAACGTGTGGGAGGCCGTGTATTTCAACCACGATCTGGGGGTACTGACCGAACTGGCGCAGCAGGCGGCGGAGCTAGGTGTGGAGCGTTTTGTGCTTGATGACGGCTGGTTCCGGCACCGCCGCAGCGATAACGCCGGGCTCGGGGACTGGTACGTTGATCAGGACATCTGGCCGCAGGGCCTGCATCCGCTGATCGAGGCTGTGGCCTCCCGCGGCATGCAGTTTGGGCTCTGGGTGGAGCCGGAGATGCTCAACGTCGATTCCGATGTGGCGCGGGCACACCCCGAGTGGATCTCCGGTCCGGTAGTTAGGACGGAGATCCACGGGACGGGCAGCACCCCACCGGGCGCGGAAACCCGGCTACCGCGTGAGTGGCGCCAGCAGCAGGTCCTGGACCTGGTTAATCCGCAGGCATGGCAGTACCTGTTCGACCGTCTGGATGCGCTCCTGAGCGAGTACCCCATCGACTATTTGAAATGGGATCAAAACCGGGACTTGGCCGAGATGGGCCACCATGGAGCGCCCAGCGTGCACCAGCAGACACTCGCCGCCTACAGGCTGTTCGATGCGCTCAAACAGGCGCACCCAACGCTGGAAATTGAAAGCTGCTCCTCTGGCGGCGCGCGTGTGGATCTGGGCATTTTGGCCCACACGGACAGGGTGTGGGCCTCAGACTGCAATGACGCTCTGGAACGCCAAACCATTCAGCGCTGGACATCCATGGTGCTTCCGCCGGAACTCATGGGATCCCACATTGGCCCCGGCACCTCACACACCACGGCCCGTACACATGACCTCTCTTTCCGCGCCATCACAGCACTGTTTGGCCACTTCGGCATGGAGTGGGACATCAGGGAGGTAGTTGGTGCCCAGCGTGAAGAACTGCGCCAGGCCATTGCCCTGTACAAAAAACACCGGGAACTCATCCACACCGGCACCATGGTCCGCGCAGACGTCCCTGACCCAGCCCTCTGGCTGCACGGGGTGGTGTCCCAGGACCGCTCGCACGCGCTGTTCGCGCTCGTAGCCCTGAGAACCTCGTATCAAGAACAGCCGGGACGGGTAGCGGTCCCCGGGCTGGATCCGGACACCAGCTACCAGGTTCGCGTGGTTTATCCCGGCCCGGAATCCTCCGGCGACACCAACATTCAGCGGGCCGCGCCACCTTGGGTTGCGGACGGGGTGGTGGCCACGGGACGGTTCCTTGCCGCCGCCGGGCTGCCCATGCCCATCCTGAATCCGGAGCACGCCATAGTGTTGGAGTTTGTGGCGCAATGACCTGCGGATGGGAACCTCGGCAGCGCCTGCGCCTCCGTGGGGCATTATTAAGTCATGACTTCTACAACTGCTGATTCGAGCGCTGCCAGCCGTGGCACCCTGCTGATCCTCAACGGACCCAACCTAAACCTGTTGGGTACCCGGGAACCGGAGATTTACGGCTCGGCTACCCTGGCCGACGTCGAACAACTCACCACGGCTGCTGCCGAGGCTGCGGGTTTCACCGCCACGTGCCTGCAGTCCAACCATGAGGGTGCCCTGGTGGACGCCATCCATGATGCCCGCGGCACGGCGGTGGGGATCATCATCAACGCGGGGGCCTACACCCACACCTCGGTGGCGCTGCGGGATGCCATTGCCGGGGTGCAACTTCCCACGGTGGAGGTGCACATTTCAAATGTTCACCAGCGCGAGGAATTCCGGCACCATTCCTACTTGTCATCGGTGTGCTCCACCATCATTATTGGCGCGGGGATTCTCGGCTACGAACTCGGTGTGAATTACCTCGATAAAACACTGGCGTAAATGAGGCGTGCCAGCAATCGCGCTGGCACTGAGGCGCCCCGGCGAGTGGGGAGGCGATCAGCCAACCTTGCAAGCGCCTGCTCCCACAGCGTTGCTAAGTGATGGCGCCGCCGCAATGACAGGGGCAGCTTCAGCCATTGTCAGGGCGAAACCCACCTGCTCGTTGGAGGTGGCCTTGGCGAACACCACACCCACCACGTGCCCGTCCTTGTCCAAGAGCGGTCCGCCGGAGTTCCCTGACTGGACGTTGCCGGCGAGTTGATACACGTCAAGGAGTGATTTTGCTCCTCCCGTGATGTCAGGAACCAGCATGGGCCCGGAGGAAAGAACTGTGGCCGGTCGCACTTGCAAGGGCCCTCCCAGCGGATAGCCAGCAAAGGCTGCCGCAGTATTTCCGGGGACCGTGGCCGCTGTTGGCAGAGGTGTCGCATCAAGTGAGTCCACGGCCAGCACAGCCAGATCCTTAACGGCGTCAAAATAAACCACCTTGGCAGGGAGTGCACCTTGAGTTTGTGTCTGCACTATGGGCATCGAAACGCCCGCTACCACGTGGGCGTTGGTGAGGACGCGGCCGGGGGAAACCACAAACCCGGTACCCGTCTGGTTTTGCCCGCATTGGAAGGCGGTTCCGGAAATTTTCATGACGGACTTAGCCGCTGCATTCCAGGCAGGGGTGTTGGTGTCAGTGGTGGGAGCGGCCACCTCAACATTGGGTCCGGTGGGGTTCAGTAACGCCGGAATACCTTCTTCAAGCACCAAGGAACGTACTTGGGCCACGGCAGCCTTGACCGGGTCCGGGGTCCACGCCTCAATGCGGGAGATCACTTGGGATTTACCCAGCTGCGCAGAGACTAAGGGGATACCTAGGTTTCCTACTCCGAAGGCGAGGATGGAGATGACCAGGGAGCCCACCACCACGTTGAGGGCTCCGCCTAGGAGTCGATTCACGGCACGGATAGAGTCAGATTTCACACCGCGTCCTATGGCTCTACCGAGCTTCATGCCCAAGGCGTGGCCTATGGCCATAAGGAGAATGGTGGAGCCAATAACCATGGCGGTGCGCCAGCCTGGGCTTGGCGCAAATTGGCTGATGAAAGGGGCAGCAAAAAAGGCGCCGAGCGCCCCGGCAACAAATCCGGCAATACCGCCCAGACCCACCACCAGCCCTGCTTTGAGACCGTAAATGAGCTGCCACAACAACCACAACACCAGCACCGCATCCAGCCAGGAAAAACCAAACACGTTCTTGTGTGCTCCCATCAGTGGCCGCTCCGGCCTGCCCGGTTAACCGTTGAGACGGCGAATCTGGAACCGGTGGTTCCTGAACGCTAGATAGTCCCAGAGGTCATTTTACCGACCGCACCAGAAAAACTGCTGATCATTTCCGCTCTTCAATCTGTCAATATGCTGACAAAGACGCCTTGCAATGCCAAATTGGTCACAAAAGAGGAAAATATCTGAAAGAATCAGTGTCAGGTCATAACTTTTTCGTTACTTATTTTTAGGAGATTTCATGGACATCGAGGTATTGCGCCGGGCACCACTTTTTGCCACGCTCGACGATGAGGCATTCCGCCTTTTGACTGACGAACTGGCAGAGGTTGACCTTTCCCGCGGCGCTTCGGTATTCCGTGAAGGCGACCAGGGCGACCAGCTGTACTTCATTGTTTCCGGCAAGGTGAAGTTGGGACGCACCTCATCTGATGGCCGTGAGTCACTCGTTGCCATCCTCGGCCCGGGCGAGCTTTTCGGTGAAATGGCACTCTTCGATCCGGCTCCTCGCAGCACCACTGCCACCGCCGTGTCCGAGACCCGCCTGGCCGGTTTGAAGAACGAATCTCTCAACGCCTTGCTGCGCAACCGCCCCGAGGTGTCCATGCAGTTGCTGCAGGCACTGGCCCGCCGCCTGCGCCGCACCAATGACAACCTCTCCGACCTCGTCTTCTCCGACGTTCCCGGCCGTGTAGCCAAGGCCATCCTGGACCTGGCAGACCGCTTCGGCCGTCCCGCCACCGACGGCATTTTGGTTGCCCATGAGCTCACACAGGAAGAGCTGGCCCAGTTAGTTGGCGCTTCACGTGAGACCGTGAACAAGGCCCTGGCTGAGTTTGTCCAGCGCGGCTGGCTGCGCCTAGAAGCCCGCGCCGTTGTCATCTTGGACGTCAACCGTCTGCGCCAGCGCTCGCGCTAACCTTTTCTCTGCCGAAGGACCCGCTGCGAGCTTGCGAGTAGTGGAAGGCAGCGCACGGAAGCGGCCCGGTCACCAAAAGGTGACCGGGCCGCTTCCGTTTTTAAACCAACCCCCAAACGCTATCCCACCAATGGTCAATTTTTACCGAACGCTGTCCCACCAATGGGCGTGCGCGGAACCCTAAGTGAGATATCGTCCGTGAAAAACGCACCATTGCTGCGATAGCGTCGGAAGAAGAGGAAAAGGAGGAGGCGGAAGGGGGGCGGGTTAGCGTTCCCGGCAGGGCCCGCCCTCGGATGCCGGGGCCGTGGCCACTTCCAGGTTGAGCGCGCCGTCCGCACCCACCACAAGGGCAGGCTGATATTCATTGATGGGGCGTTTGTGGTTCAAATACGCGATGCACCCGCGCGCCGCGGCAATCTTCTCCAGAATGATCTCCACCCCGGGAACAACCAGTTCATCGAGGCAATGCCCCGTGGTGGCAGGTGTGCCAATCTCGTTGCCTAACAAGGTGGTGTTGCGAGCTGTCAGAATTTCGCCGGGATTGACCCACCGGCCCCAGATACCCTTGCTCGCAAGCAGCGTGGGCTCTTGTGTAACGGGCAAGGCCGCAGCAAAGTACCTGGTGTCAAAACGCCTATGAGCAAAATCTGGGCTAAGCCAGTGGCTCAGCGGCTTGAGCAGATCGGTGCGCAGGGCTAAACCGTACCGTTCCAGTACAGAGGCAAAGGTGATCTCCTGCGTGGCGATCAACTCGCGGGCCCGCATCCATTCGGGCCCATTGATGTCTTCCACAAGAGATGACGCGTCGGCCCCCGCCAGCAGAACACCCGTCTCTTCAAAGGTTTCCCGGATGGCTGCCACCACGTGGCGCTTGGCCAAGCCAATGTCCAAGGTGCCCAGGCTCTTGGCCCAAACAACAGGTGAGGGACCCACCCAGTCGGTGACGTCGTCGTCCGCGGCTTCAATGGTGCCACCGGGAAACGCCACGGCCCCCAAGGGGGAGCCGCCCGGACGGTACGTCAAAAACGTCTTGGGGCCGGCGGGGCTGTCCTTCAACAGCACCACCGACGACGCCGGACGCGGTTTGCCAGGGGTGCGTGCACCAAAATCAAGCCACGCCTGCGCGGCTTCGCGCTGATCCATGTTCAGCGGGAAGCTCCGCTTGCCTGCGGGCCTAAAACCCGCCGGGTTGCTACTGGAATTCGGCAATCAGCTCAACCTCGACGGGTGAATCCAACGGCAAAACCGACACGCCGACGGCGGAGCGGGCGTGGACTCCTGCCTCACCAAATATTTCACCCAAAAGCTCGGAAGCTCCGTTGATGACGCCCGGCTGGCCGGTAAAGGACGGATCGGAGGCCACAAAACCAACAACCTTTACGATCCTTGTCACGCGGTCAAGATCTCCCAGGACGCTTTTCAGAGCCGCAATGGCGTTGATTGCGGAGGTTGCTGCCATGGATTTTGCGTCCTCAGCGGAAACCTCGGCACCAACTTTGCCGGTCCCTGTGAGTTTGCCGTCAATAAAAGGCAGCTGTCCCGAGGTGTAAACATGGTGACCCGAGATGATGGCCGGCACGTAGGCAGCTACGGGCGGGGCCACTGGGGGAAGGCTGTATCCGAGCTCAGCCAGCCGCGCTTCAATGCGCGAATTTCCTTGAGTTGGCGCTGTATTCACGGCTATGCCTTCTCTCGTTTAAGGTAAGCCACCAGGCCGCGTCCGTCAGGTCCGGGGACAACCTGAACCAGCTCCCAACCTTCGTCACCCCAGCTGTCGAGGATCGCCTTGGTGTTGTGGATAATCAGCGGAATCGTAGAGTACTCCCATTTGGTCATACTTCAAAGCGTAGCCCCTGCCGGTAAACTGGAAAAATGGCAGCAAAAAAACACCCTATTTTCGATACCGCCACAACGCTGGGTAAATTAGTTCTCTTCCTGGGCGTCAGCACTATTTGTGGTGTCCTGGTAGCAGGACTCATGGTTCCGGCAGCGGCTCTGGCCAGCACCACAACCACCTCCTCCATCACTCTCTTTGATGAGCTCCCGGATGAGATGAATGTTGGTACTCCGGCCCAGTCCTCAAAGATTTTGGCCTCTGACGGTTCTCTTCTGGCGACGTTCTATGACCAGAACCGTACCGAGGTCCCTCTTGAGGAGATCTCGCCGTTCATGAAGGACGCCATCGTTGCGGTGGAGGATGCGCGCTATTACGAGCACGGTGGCATTGACACCCGTGGCCTGATGCGTGCGGTGAGCTCCATGGTCCAAGGCGGCGGCCGCCAGGGTGCTTCCACCATCACGCAGCAGTTCGTGAACAACGTCATCATCCAGACGTATGCTGCCGATGGTGAGTACGACAAAATTAAGCTGGGCGCCGACAAGGGTGTCGGTGAGAAGGTTCGCGAGATCAAGCTGGCCATCGCCATCGAGAAGAAGTACTCCAAGGACGAGATCCTGCAGGGGTACTTGAACTGGGTGCTGTACGCCAACGGCAACTTCGGCATTGAATCGGCTGCCTATAGCTACTTCGGCATTCATGCCAAGGACCTGAACCTGCAGCAGTCTGCCCTGCTGGCCGGTGTGGTCAACAGCCCCCAAATTTATGATCCCATTGCCAATCCGGAGAATTCGCTGACACGTCGGAACTTGGTTCTGGACCACATGCTGGATCAGGGCATGATCGATGCCAAACAACACAAGGACGCGGTTGCCGCCAAGATTGATTTGAAGCTCCAGCCCCAGCGCAACGGCTGCACCAGTGCCGTGCGGGCAGAGTACTTCTGCGAGTACGTCAGCAATCTCTTTGTCAATGACGTGGCCTACGGCAAAACTGAGGAGGACCGCCTCAAGCTGCTGCTTCAGGGCGGTTTGACCATCAAGACCACGCTGGATCCGAAGTTGCAGGACGCGGCCCAGTCCCAGATGGCGAACTTTACTCCCATGGATAACAACCCGGACAAAGTTGGCCAGGCCATTGTTTCCGTTCAGCCCAAGACTGGCAAGATCCTCGCCATGGCACAAAACACGAAGATGGCACCCCCAGAGGGGCAATGGAAAACTGATTACAACTTTGCTGTTGACCGTCTTGATGCCAAGGGCAACTCCTTGGGCGGCTCCGGCGGCTTCGATGTGGGTTCAACCATCAAGCCCTTCACCTTTGCCGAATGGCTCAATTCCGGTCACAGGACTGATGACACGGTCAACGCCTCGGTGCGCCGCTACCCCCAGTCGCGTCCGTGGACCAACAGCTGCGGCTCTACCGGCGGTTTCTATGACAGCTCCGACCCCCAAGTAGCCGAGGATCTGCAAAATGCCGACGGCCCGGACGGTATCTACTACCGAACGTACACGGCCCGGCAGGGACTCGCCCTATCCCTGAACACTGCAACCATGGCAACTGCCGCGCAGCTGGATATTTGCAACATCCAGAAGATGATGACGGCCACCGGTATCCACCAGGGCGAAGACGTCACCCAGCCCTACAACGTCTCCAGCATCAGCGCACTGCTCGGCAGTGGCGCGGTTGCACCGCTGACCATGGCCAATGCCTTCGCAACGTTCGCTTCCGGTGGCATTTACTGTGCACCCATAGCTTTGCTTTCAGTCACCAACGCCAAGGGCGATAAGCTCCCAGTTCCGGGTGCAAACTGCAAGCAGACAGTGAAGCCTGAAGTGGCTGCCGGCGTGAACATGGCTCTCCAACAGGTACTGGCGCCCGGTGGTTCCGGCTACGCGATCCCGCTGCAGTACCCGGCTGGCGCCAAGACAGGTACCACCAATGATTCTCAACACACCTGGACCACCGGCTTCACCCGCGGTGTGGCTACGTCCTCGTGGGTAGGCTCGCCCGAACTAAAGGATCAGTCAATCAACGGCAAGCTCATCGCCGGCCAGCGTATCCCCTACGTTGACGGCTCCACCTATGCAGGCAAGGCCTGGCAGGGGTACATGAACCAGATTGCCGGTAACTACGATGTAGGCGCCTTCGATCCCCCGCCGGCCAGCATTGTCTACCCGCCCGCACCCCCGCCGGTAGTTGAAAAGCCCAAGCCCGGTCAGAGCCAGAATGATTCAGACCAAAAATCTGATGACAAGGGCCAGCAGAACAACGGCAACAATAAAGACAATAACAAAGACAATAACAAAGACAATAACAAAGACAAGAAAGACTAGAGCGCAGCTCACATGCCTAGTAAGCAAAAAGCCCCGTCCCGCTTCTCCTCTGTGAAAGCGGCGGCGGGGCTTGCCGTTGCCGCTGGTGTGGGCGCCGTGGCATACGGTTCACTGATTGAGCGAAACTGGTTTGCCCTCCGTGAGGAACAGCTGGCCATCCTGCCGCCGGGCTCCGCCCCGTTCACGGTCCTGCATATCTCCGACATCCACTTCTCCCCCGGCCAGCAGAAGAAGACCCGCTGGTTGCGGGAGCTGGCCCAGCTACAGCCCGATCTGGTGGTCAACACCGGCGATAACCTCAGCCACCCCAACGCCATTGCCCCACTTTTGGACGCACTGGGCCCGCTCATGAATTTTCCGGGCGTCTTTGTCCCGGGGTCTAATGACTATTTTGCGCCCCGCTTCAGGAATCCGTTCTCCTACTTCGCCGGCCCGTCCAAGGCCCCCTCAGTGGGTAAACACCAGCCCATTGCCCTGGACACGGAGGCTTTGCACACTGGTTTTGGCATGGGCGGCTGGGTCAACCTGACCAACCGCGCCCAGTCCCTGGCGCTGAACGGCATACGCTTTGATTTCAGTGGCGTTGACGATCCCCACCTCTTCCGGGAGCGCTATGCCGGCTGGCCGCGTGGTGCGGCCGGGCAGGAGCGCGCACCCCATGTAAAGGTGGCTGTGGCTCACGCCCCGTACCAGCGGGTATTGGACCACTTTACGGCCGACGGCGCTGATCTCATCTTGGCAGGGCACACCCACGGCGGGCAGGTTTGCATACCCGGTTATGGCGCGCTTGTCAGTAATTGTGATCTGCCCACCTGGCGAGCCAGGGGCCTCAATGATTGGGAATCCCAGGGACGTACTGCGCCGGTGAACGTCTCTGCGGGCATCGGCACCTCCCGCACGGCCCCCTTCCGTTTCGCCTGCCGCCCTGAAGCGGTTATCCTCACCCTGAGCGCCAAATCCTGAATACCAAATCCTGAGCGCCAAGTACGGAGCGCCGTTCGGCAGCCAAACATGTAAGGAATTACTGTGAAAAAATTCTTGCTCCTCATGGGAGCATCGGTGGCCTTGGTGCTGACAAGCGCCTGTGGTTCACCGGCGTCAGGCCCGGCAGGGGAACCCGCCGCACCCGCCTCATCCTCCGGACCGGCCTCAGGAGACACCATTTCTTCCGAGGAAGATCCGTCAGCCGATGCCATGTCACCAGCATGCACCCCTGTGGCCGGCGGCATCCCAGCCACAGCCAAGGATTTTGCTTGCCTGAACCTGATCTCAGTCAGCGGCAGTGACGCCACCGGCGCACTCCCCTGGTTGGGCACCGATCCATTCACTCTGGTCACCTCGGAGCAGGACGGCGGTATCCACTTCTCCTCCAAGACCCCCTGCAACACGGTTATGAGTTCAGCCACGGTCACTGACACCACGTTCACTGTGGCCCCCAATATGGCCATGACCATGATGGGTTGCCAGAGCCCACAGAACGATTACGAAGGCTGGGTGGTGAAGTTCTTCTCGGCGCCTCTGGACTACACCGTGGCCAAGGATTCGCTGGAGCTGAGCAACAGCCACGGCACCGTCACCTTCAAACCAGCAGCGCCCTGATTGCTCTGCGCAAAGCAACCCTTATGTGAGAACGGTTTACCTACGAGCCCCCTCGATTTCGTGTTCAGGGCCGTTGTCCGCTATTCTTGAGAGGTTGCTTTTCCAGACCGTCACTGGTTGCGGAAAACAGCGGATCGGGGTGTGGCGCAGCTTGGTAGCGCGCGTCGTTCGGGACGACGAGGCCGCAGGTTCAAATCCTGTCACCCCGACCACATAAAAACAGCGGCATCCAACGGATGCCGCTGTTTTTTATTTGGTGGCCCCACTCGGCACCCACTTTTCACCCACCGTCTAAGATGGGAACCATGAGCGACACACTTTCACCGTGCCCCGTATGCAATTGCGAGTACACCTATGAGCTGGGTGAACTTTTGGTGTGCCCGGAATGTGCGCACGAATGGTCCCCCACCGAAGATGAGGGATCTGCGGCCGAGGCCCAGAGCGTCATTAAGGACGCCGTAGGCAATATCCTCTCCGATGGAGACACTGTCAGCATTGTCAAAACCATGAAGGTCAAGGGCAGCCCGCAGGACTTAAAGATCGGCACCAAGGTCCGCAACATCCGTTTGATCTCCCCCGTCAACGGCCATGACATCGATGCCAAAGTTGACGGGTTCGGGCCCATGAAGCTCAAGTCCAGCATTGTTAAAAAAGTTTGATCTCCGCTCTATCAGCTGAGCTGACACTACTTGCTAAGGATCTTGGGTGAGCTCTTGGTTTGAGGCGGTGCCAGCCTTTGCCCTCGCATTGCTGATTCTGGCCCTGCCCGGAGTCGCCGTCCTGATGGCCCTGCGCATCCGCGGACTCATGGCACTGTTCCTGGCCCCAGCCGTTTCCGTCTCTGTGCTGGCCGTAAGCGCCGTGGTGGCTCCCCTGATACATCTGCCGTGGGGCATCCCGGTGGTGCTTTTGGGAACAGCCGTTGCTACCGTGGCAGCGTGGGTGGCACGGCGCCTCATTCCGGCGCTGAACAATATCTTGCTCATAGCGGGCCCGCGCTCACGGGTAGGGCTAGGAGCAGCACTCGCTGGCGCTGGCGTGTCCCTGGCCATCACCACGTTGTTACTGCTGTTGGTGGCCCCCACACCTGAACAGTTCACGCAGGGCTACGATTCCGTCTTCCACCTCAACGCGGTCACCCATGCGGTGGATACCAAAAACGCGTCATCCTTTGCGATTTCCAGCTTTATCCTGCCCACCATCAAGTCTTCGTTTTACCCCGGGGCGTGGCACGGGCTGGTGAGCCTGTTGATCCTAGTGAGCGGCATCAGCGTACCGGCGGCCACCAATTTGATCTGGCTGGCCGTGGCAGGGTTGGTGTGGCCGCTCAGCGCAATGTTTTTGACCCGCACACTCTTTGGCCCCCGCCCGCTTCTGCTAATCAGCGCAGGGGTGCTAGCCGCAGCGTTCCCCGCCTTTCCCTGGCTGTTGCTGCAATACGGCTCCGCCTACCCCAATTTCCTCTCCAACGCACTGGTTCCCGTAGGCATTGCACTAGTACTGCTCATTCTCCGCCCCTCCGTTCACCGCGGGCTAGAACCGGCTCAGGCCCTGACCCTGGTGGCCTTGTTCCTGCCCGGTGCCATCACGGCCCAACCCAACGGAGTTTTTAGTATTCTCCTGGTGCTGACCCCGCTGTTGGCCTATCTGATCTTTTCCTGGCTACGCACCGGGTACCGCCGTGGCCACCGCCACGGCTGGATGCGTGTGGCGCTACTGCTGCTTGTCATAGCGGTTGCCGCCGCGGGGCTGTCAGTGCTGCCACAAATCCGCAGCCTCTTTACCTACACGAGCCCGGCATTCCTGTTCTTCCCGCTGGCACTGCTGCGCAACTTCACCCACGCACCCGCCCCCATCTGGTTCCCGGCGTTGGCGTTGACCGTCCTAATGCTCGTGGGTGTCCGTGCCGGATTCCGCCGGCCAGGTCTGCGCTGGCTGCCGGCCGCTCTGGTGCTGCTTGCCTTCACTTATCCTTTGACTGCTGGCACCAACCTCCCCTTGGCCAACATTGTGATGGCTCCCTGGTGGGACAACCCCGAGCGCATCGCCGCGCTCATGCCGCTGCTGGCAGTGCCCCTGGCCGCTCTGGGGCTGGTCCAGCTGGTCGATTTCCTGAGCACCAAGCTGCGCACCCGGAATCTTTCTCCTGCCGTGTGGCGGCGCAAGGGGAAACTTTCGACGGCGGCCGGGCTCGCCGTCGTGCTTGCCTTCAGCAACCCAGGATTGTGGCAGATGCAGGGCCAGGTGGGAATCATGTTTGAGGTGCCGGCGGAGCCTAATGGGCTGTCCCAAATTGATGCGCAGGAATTGGCGCTCATCCACAGGCTGCCCAATTACACCACCACCGAGGATGTCATCGCCAATAACCCGTACAACGGATCGGCGCTGGCCATGGCACTGGCTGATAGGCACATGCTGTTCCCGTACAGCTCACAGGGCGATCTGAGTCCGGATCTTTACACACTGCGGTTCTGGCTCAACCGGGTGGGTAGTGATCAAGAGGTGTGTGCAGCCGCCAAACGCCAGGGGGTCACATTCCTACTGGATTTCGGCACGGACTATATCCCTGCCTTCAATGATCCGCGCTCGCTCTATCCTGGCATCACCCTGGCGGCGGATTCAGATGCCTTCACGCTCGTGGCTAGCGAAGGCCACGCCAAGCTTTATAAGCTCACTACCTGTGCTGGAGTACAGCTCTGATGAGAGCATTAGTTGGCCAATCCGCTCATTTACGCCGCATTTGACAGCTTTTGTCATGTTTTCCACAATTAGTACTGGGCGAGGCAATAGAGTTGAGCCAATAGTCGGCAACAGGTGAGTTAAAGGAATCCCCCATGGGCAGTAGTTTTGGTGATCGGCTGAAACAAGAACGGTTGGCGAGGCACCTGACCCAGGGCGAATTGGGTGGGGATTTATACTCTGCCAGCTACATTTCCCTTTTGGAAAACGCACACCGCGAACCTACGGTTGACATCATCTTGCAGCTTGCCCGGCAGCTCGATCTTGCCCCGTCATCGATCACCGTCTGGGCCGAGGGAGCAGCCACATCGAAGGAGAGCGGCTCGCTGCGGCTTTCCCTCTACGCCCAGCAATGCTGGGATACGCGTGATTATCTAGGTGCCGCCACCAATGCGCAGGCCGCCGCCGAGCTGGCCCAGTCCAACAAGGACCAGGTCACCTGGTGGAACATGACCTTTCTGGCCGCCAATTCACTCTTGCGCCACGGCGAGGAATGCCAGGCTGTGCAGCTCTTGCAAACCTTGCTCGAACACCCCATCACCGCCGATAGTGATGCCTTGTCACTGCGCGCCCACCAGGTCATGTCTGCGGCGTCGCTGGCCCAAGGCCGCCTGCAGGAATCGATCGAGCATGGCACCTTGGCCGTCAGTATTGGCTCCGGCGACAGTGAGGAAGAGTTCGGCGCTTATTTGATGGCGTTGCAAACCCTCATTGGCGGCCTGACGGAATCTGGCAGGCTGGATGAGGCCTGGATGCATACCCAGACCCTGGCCGATGCCGTCACCGACTCCACACCTGCCCAGATGGCCGGCGAAATTCACTGGGTGATTGGCAATGTAGCGTTCATCCGGGCGGACATCCGCACGGGACTCGAACACCATGCAAAGGCCAGCAGATTGCTCTCGCCGGCCTCAGATCTCTCACGCTGGGCCCAGTTCAACAAGGCCACTGCGTGGGTTCGTCTCATGGCAGGCGTGGTGGAGCCTGCCACTTTGCAAGCCATTGAACGCAGCGAACTGGCCCACTCTGTTGTAGGCGCCACCCTTGCGGAAACTCTTGAAGTTTCCATGCTTCGAGCCCGCTGGCACTACCTCAACAATGAACTGCCCGCGGCGTTGGAGCTGTTGGAACGCATTGAGAAGCAGAAGGATGAGCTGGCACCTCACATTGCAGGAGACTCAGCGTTGCTTTTGGGTAACGCTCTGCAGGCAGCCAACCGCTGCCCGGAAGCTGTGGCCGCCTATACCGACGCCAGGGAGCGTTACACGCTGGCTGGCGCGCTGGATAGGGCGGCCGTGGCGCAGGATTTCATGACGGAGCTGGAGCCGTCTCACAGCTAACACTTTAAAAGCAGCTGGCCTGGCGAAAGTAGTGAAATCACTCTTTTTGCCCGGCCAGTTGCTGTGTTGAGTCTAGATGAAGGTGGCGCCCGTCAGGCGTTCAAAGGCCTCCACGTAGCGGGCCCGGGTGCGCTCAATGACATCGGCAGGTAGTACCGGTGGCGGAGTATCTGAGGCGCGGTCCCAGCCCGATTCGGGGCTGATCAGCCAATCCCGCACATACTGCTTGTCGAAGCTGGGCTGGGCCTGACCCGGAGCCCACAGCTCAGCATCCCAGAAACGGGAGGAATCCGGAGTCAACACCTCATCGCCTAGGGTGATGACGCCGGTAGCCGGATCCGTGCCGAACTCCACTTTGGTGTCTGCCAAAATGATGCCGCGTTCACGGGCAATTTCCTCGGCACGGGAGTAAATTTCCAAGGTCAGGGTACGCAACGCCTCGGAGGAGTGTTCGCCCACCGTCTGAACCATTTGTGCGAAGCTGATGTTTTCATCATGTTCGCCCACTTCCGCCTTGGCTGAGGGTGTGAAAATGGGCTCCGCCAAGCGTGAACCGTCCTCCAAGCCGGCCGGCAGCGGCAGGCTGCACACCGTCTGTGAGGCGCGGTATTCAATCAGTCCGGAACCGGTCAGATAGCCGCGCGCAATGCATTCAATGGGGAACATCTGAAGCTTTTTGCACACCATGGCCCGGCCGGCCACGGCCGCGGGAACACCATCTTCAACAGTGGTGGCAACCAGATGATTGGGCACGTTGAGCTGTTCAAACCACCACAGGCTCAACCCCGTTAAGATGGCACCCTTGTCCGGAATCTCGCTGACCAGGATGTGATCGAAGGCGCTGATCCTGTCACTGGCTACCACCAGAACCACATCATCGCGGCCGGCAAACGGGGTCCGGACAGCGCCGGGGGAACCGGCAGGGTCCCCCGGCAAGGCGGAGGGGTTGGGGATATAGAGGTCACGGACCTTGCCTGAATAGACGTGGGTCCAACCGGGGAGGGCGGGGGCAGCGGGAATGGAAGAACTCATGAGGTGGCTCCTAGGCCTGTTCAAGGATGGTGGCCACGGTGATTTCCCCGCGGGCAGCCTTGGCCGCAATGTCCTTGCGGTACTGGCCGCCTTCCAAGGAGATCAGCTCAATGCCGGCGTACGCCTTTTCGCGGGCGTCTTCGAGGTCCTCACCCAAACCAACCACAGCCAGCACCCGGCCTCCGGCACTGACAGTATTTCCGAAGGCGTCCGTGCCAGTGCCCGCATGGAGCACGTGCACGCCGTCGAGCCGGTTGGCCTTTTTCAAACCGCGAATCCGGTCCCCGGTGCGCGGCGCATCAGGGTAGTTGCCGCTGGCCAGCACCACAGCGACAGCCGTCTCAGGTGCCCAGCGCAACTCGTCAATCTCATCAAGCTGGCCCTTGGCTGCGGCAAGGAGCACACCGCCAAGGGGGGTCTTCAACCGGGCCAGGACAGCCTGTGTTTCGGGGTCCCCGAAGCGGACGTTGAACTCAATGACACGGGTGCCGCGGCTGGTCAGGGCCAATCCGCAGTACAGTACACCGGTGAAGGGGGTGCCGCGGCGGGCCATGGCGTCAATGGTGGGCTGGGCAACGCGGTCAATGACTTCTTGCACCAGCCCTGCCGGGGCCCATTCCAGCGGGGAGTAGGCTCCCATGCCGCCAGTGTTGGGACCTTCGTCGCCGTCAAAAATGCGCTTGAAATCTTGCGCGGGGGCCAGTGGTACACAAGTCCGCCCGTCGGCTAGAACAAAGAGGGAGACCTCGGGGCCGTCAAGGAACTCCTCAATGACCACCGTGCCGTCCACGTCAAAGCAGGACTGGGCGTGTGCCAGGGCTTCGTCGCGGTCATTTGTAACCACTACACCCTTACCCGCTGCAAGGCCGTCATCCTTGACCACATAAGGGGCGCCGAACGTGTCCAGGGCGTCGGCAGCTTCGCCACTATTGACCGCAACCTTGGCCATGGCCGTGGGAACCTGGGCTTCTGCCATGACGGTCTTGGCGAACGCCTTGGACGCCTCAAGCTGCGCGGCTTCCTTGCTGGGTCCAAATACCGCAACACCTGCGGCACGGACGGCGTCGGATACGCCAGCTGCCAGCGGGGCTTCGGGGCCCACCACAACCAGGTCGCTGTCAAGCTTCACTGCCAGGGCTGCCACGGCAGCTGGATCGCTGGCGTTCACGGCGTGTGTGGGTACTATGGCGCCGATCCCGGCATTACCGGGTGCGGCGTGCACTTCACTGACGTTAGGGTCGCTGAGCAACGAGCGGATAATGGCGTGTTCGCGGCCTCCGGGGCCAATGACTAAAACCTTCACCCCTCTAGGGTACTTGGCTAGGTAGATCATCCGCTCCTCGGGGCAGATGATGACTTCAATGTTCTCCCATCACAACGCTTCACTCGGGGCCGCCACGCAATGACGTTCCACTCGAGGTTCTTTGCAAAGTCACCGCGCAGTGTTCACCGCCGATTTACCTGAAAACTATCTGGGCGCATGCTGGAGGCAACCATGGCTCAATAGGCTCAAGATTCATGCGCGCCACCCGCATTCTCCAACCTCCACAGGTTGTGAAGGGGCTAGCAAGGCACCAAGTACCTGCGGACCGCACATGCTTTTTGAATCCCTAGTGAAGGAATACATGACATTGACCAAGTCCCCGGACCGAAGACATCACCGAGGGTTAGCTTCGGCCGTGCTGCTGGCTGTGCTCGGTGGCGCCCTTGCCTTCCCTGCAGCGGCCCTTGCCGTTGCTCCGATTACCGATGCTCCTGCTCCTGCTCCTGCTCCTGCTCGCAATGCTGCGGTCATCACCACGGCAATGACCACCTGGCAGTATCTGGACGACGGATCCGACCCCGCAGGTGGCTCAGCCGATGTGCGCTCATGGACCGCTTCCGGCTTTGACGATTCAACGTGGAAGAGCGCCAAGGGATCATTCGGAGCCAAGAAGGGCCAACTCACCGCAGTTGGGCCGCACACTCCCACCACGCTGCTGAACCATTATCTGGACGGCAAAAGTTCGCCGGCCGTCCCCACATACTTCTTCCGCAGCACCTTCGAACTTGGCCAAGGCGCCAAGGCCGGAATTGATTCCATTGTTGGCGATCTGGTCCACGACGATGCCGCAGCCGTGTGGATCAACGGCACCAAGGTTGCTGGTTTCTTGGACGAAAGGGCTACTGGAAGCGAGAATCAGCAATACGCTGGCACCGGCAACGGCGACCCCGTCTCCAACACCTTCTCTGCGAGCTCCTCTGTGCTGACCGAGGGCACCAACACGGTTGCTATTGCCCTCTACCAAGACCGAGAAACCAGCTCCGATATCTACCTGGATGTCCCCTCCGTCCGCTTGACGAAGGCTGGCGAAACCCTGAGCGCACCGCCGTCGCGAGTAATTTTGACCCCCACTACTACCCCGGAAACCTCCCAGTCATTTTCTTGGCTGGCCGGCGATGCCACTCATACCAGTGGCCAGGTCCAGATCAAGCGCACATCAGGCGGCAGTGAGCGCACCATTGACGCCTATATGGCCGGCAAGGTGAACGGCAACCCAAAGCCGCACTATTCAGCAACCATTTCCGGTTTGGTCCCCGCCAGTAAGTACACGTACCGGGTGGGCTTGGAAGGGAGCTGGAGTGAGTGGAACACGTTCACCACAGCTGACCCCAATGCCAAGGACTTCCAGTTCATTTACTACGGTGACGCACAGATCGGCCTCGATTCCACCTGGCCCGAGGTGGTGCGCCAAGCAGAAGCCAAGGCCCCTGACTCCATAGGATCCGTTCACGCAGGAGATTTGATTGACTCCGGCAATAACGAAACCCAGTGGCTCAACTGGTTCGCTGGCATGGAAAAGTCTGCGGCAACAACCAATGTCATGGCAGCCCCCGGCAACCATGAATACTCCGGTGACAAGAAGCTCCAGGCATGGAAGGCCAACTTCGAATACCCGCACAACAACCCCAGCGCCGAAACCATCGGTGACATGTCCAAGCTCGCCGTTGGAGATACGGATGTTTCCCGCCAGTACGCCGCGTACTTCACGCACTGGGCTGATTTCGCCGCGGAAACCGTTTACTTCACCGATTATCAGGACACCAGGTTCATCACCATCAACGCCACTCGAGACACCGCGTTCCTGACCCCGGAGAACTTGCCAGCATGTACTGAAGCGGCATGCCCCTCCACCAAAGTTGCCCGGCTCTGGACCGAGTTCCAGGGCGCCTGGCTTGATCAGGTGCTTGAAACCAGCCCGTCCAAGTGGAATGTGGTGACGTTCCACCAGCCGGTTTTCTCCACCTCAAGTGGCCGAGATGAGCCAGTCCTGCGCGAGATCTGGGTTCCGATCTTCCAGAAGCACAACATCGATTTGGTGCTCATGGGACACGACCATACCTATGGCCGCGGGATCCTGAACACGGACAAGACTGACACTCCGGGGCTGACGACCGGCCCGGTCTACGCAGTCTCCAACTCCGGAGCTAAGCACTACAACCTCGAAACTGATGCCAAGAACGTGTGGACCAACAATGGCGCCACTCAGGTGCTCCGAGGTGCAGGCGTGACTACGTACCAGGTAGTGGACGTTTCCAGCGACAAGCTGCGATACCGTTCCTACCTCGCCGAAAAGACCGCCAACGCAACCACCGATCTGCCGGTAGGGGCCCTCTATGACGAGTTCACCATCAACAAGTCTGATGCCGGGAAAAAGTGGGTGACTGAGGCAGGTGTCACTGCTCCGGCGGAGCCGACGGCGACCCCGGAACCCGCGGTGACAGCCGAACCCAGCGCGACTTCTGAACCCAGCGTCACTTCCGAACCCAGTGTCACTTCTGAACCCACGGTGACAGCCGAACCGAGTGTCACTTCTGAACCCACGGTGACAGCCGAACCGAGTGTCACTTCTGAACCCAGCGCGACCCCAGCGGCCCTTGATCCGCAGACTCTTAACGAAGCGAATCGCGGGGGTGTTCTGGCCCCTGCATCTGCCACCGCCGGGCAAAATATTGAAGTTTCACTCGGGAGTGAAGCTGCTGGCTCCAAGGTTTGGGCTTGGCTCTACTCAACTCCAACACTCATGGGAAATTTCACGGCTAATGAGGCGGGCATCTTCACCGCAAGGGTGCCCGTTGATGCCTCGCTCGGCCAACACCGCATTGTTGTCCAAGACTCAGACGGCTCCCTTCTTGGCTGGGCCTCATTGCAGGTAGTGGCTGCTGAGAATAATATTCCCAGCGCCAGCCCCAGCAACAGCAACAGCAACAGCGCCAGTACAAGCGGCAGCAGCGCTACGCCAGGCCCGCAATCTAGCCAGGGCGAACTGGCCAACACCGGCGCAAACACGGCCCTCGTGAGCAGCGTGGCCTTGGCCTTGTTGCTACTCGGTACCGCCTTCGCAGCAGTTGGTATTCGTCGCCGTCGTGCATCCCAGCATGCGGCCTCGCATCGCTAGCGATCGCTGAATTATTCAAGGTTGGGTGCCCACCCCCGGGTTAAGCGCCCAACCCTGGGTGAACGGTTACAGAGCCTCTTCCTGGCACGGTTTGGTGTGATGCAGACACCGGTTCGAAACCCAGGCGGAGGCTCTCTGCTTTAAGCCTTGCCGCATGTGGGTGTGAGTGCCGGGCTTGGACATTCCTGCGAAACTAGCGAGTACCGTAACAATTTGAATTTCATATTCAGAAGATGTGCCGCGAAGGTGCCCGGAATCATCAGTCATGATCATTCAAAGGTAACAATGGGCGGAGCTATTTCCCTGCCATTGCAGTGATGTAGGCCCTCTTGTGAAGCAGATCGGCAATCTATAGTGCAAGCAATTGCTCCACTTAATATCTTTATGCCCGGATTGCTCCGTTGCCCCGCAGGAGATAATGGTGCTTTCGCGTACCTTTCAATCCATCAGGACTTTTCACTCTCATCAGGGGGAACCACCTACATGCAAGCATCCACGCGCGCATTCGTTAAACGCGGAGGTGCGGCCTGCGCCGCAGCTGCCGTCTTGTTGGGTGGCAGCTTCAGTGTCGCCACAGCAGCGCCCACGGCTGAACCGACCTCTGCCTCAACCATCGCTGCCGAGGCCAGCTACTCTGCTACGCCTTCAGCAACAGGCTCTGACACAGCGGCCCTGCCCAGCGGCCTGGCCGAGGCGCTCGACCGCGACTTGAACATGAGTGTTGATGAGTTCAACGCCCAGGGGGAACTGGCCGCCAAGGCCAGCGACGTGCAGGCCGCGGTTGCCAAAACTGACCCGGCGGCAGTTATCTCCATCACTGGGGACACAATCAACGTCCACGCCACTCCCGCTGGCGCCGCTGCAGCCAAAGCTGCCGTCGACCCCTCCAAGATCACCCTCAGCTCGGTTCCGGCGGCTCCACTGTCCTCAAGAACTGATGCCACCAACATCGATGCTCTTTTGGCCGCCTACATCAGCGAATTTGGTGTAGCAAACCTGCAATCCATCATGACCAACGAAAATGGCGGGTTCGTCATCCGCACCGGCGAACCAGCAAGCAGCGGAACCGCTGCCAAGGCTCGCTCGTTCTCTGCAGCGGCTAAGCCCTCGGTGACTGACTTCGCCGCCACGTTTAGTAATGTCACAGTGGAGACCGCAGCAGGTCCCGCCACTGCCTTGGCAACCGAGGTTACCAACGGACAAGGCTATGCCGCCTTCTCGGAAAAGGGTGGCGCTGCCTGCTCCATTGGCTGGAACGGCTTCAACGCCACAGGCAAAGCAGCCATCATCACAGCCGGTCACTGCGCCAGGGATGGCGCAGCTAAGCTAACGCTCCTGACAAACCCTGAGACCGAGCCCGCAGTAGGTGGGCCCGGCGGCAATCTAATTGCATCCCTCGGACTTTTCGGAGCGTCACAGTTCGGCGGCCCCGGCAACAGCCGTGCCACGGCCCCAACCGACTGGGACGAAGACCCCAACAAAGTCAACAACATTGGTACCGACGTGGCAGTCATTGACGTTGGCCCGCTAGATATAGAAGGGTTACCAGACGTAGCGCTGAACCAGCTACCGAAGGTCACCAAGTGGACCACGCCGGCCAACCCCAAGGACGCCGGCCCTGCGGTGACCAGTACTTCCGACGCCATTGTGGGTGCTGCCATCTGTAAATCGGGGCGTACTACAGGTTGGCGCTGCGGGACTGTTTCCGGCGTTGGCGCTTTCCTTGTGCAGGGCATCAATTTTGCTGCCGATAAGACCGATGTCCGTGCCGTGCGCGGCTTCGGTTCTACCAACCTGACGTCCGATCAAGGTGACTCCGGAGGATCAATCATTTCCGGCGGCACCGCAGTGGGTATGATCAGCGCAGGGGACCCAGGCAAGGTCACCTACGGCGTCAGCCTGACGGACGCCTTGAAGCACACTGACGGTTACACCGTGAAGATCTTCCTGGAGACCCCCAAGGTCACCACCACCGCTCCGGTATACCGCGAAGGCGCCGTCACCGGCACCGTAACTGGCGCCCCCGCAGGCACCAAGGTCACCGTCACCATTGACGGCGTCGAGACCAAAGCAACAGTCGGCACCGAAGGCAAATGGAGTGTCAAGGCCCCGAACAAGTTCGGCACCTTCTCCGTCACCGCGCAGACCACGAACGGCTACAGCACCTCGGAAACTACCGAGGCTTCCATTGAGGTCATCAAGGAGACACTGGCCGCACCGGCCATCACCTCCCCCGCCGCTGACAGCAAGGTTCTCACCCCAGCCACCACCCTTGCCGGCACCGGCAAGGCTGGTGCCACGGTTGAACTGAGCGGCGATGCTAAAGGTACCGCAGTGGTTGGCGCTGATGGCAAGTGGTCCTTCACCCTCACCCCCGGCTTGGACGTCGGCAACTACACTGTTACCGCCAAACAGACGCTAGAGGATTGGAATGACTCCACATCTACCAGCAGCAGCTTCTCCGTTGTACTAGCCGCCCCGGCCATCACCTCCCCGAGCAATGGCCAGCAGTTCGCCTTCAACGAGGGTCCCAACGAAATCACGGGCACCAACATTGAAGGTGCCACCGTCAAGGTCACCGTAAACGGCAAGACCTACGACGCCACCGTTGTCAACGGCGCAGGGAGCGTTGCCTTAGGCGCCAGACTGGCCATGGGCACGTACGCGGTCACAGCAGCACAGGAAGTTGGCGGCACATGGAGCGTTGACTTGGGGTCCCAGCTGGCCAGCGGCACGTACACCGTCACAGTGGTACAGCGCGTGGATGACCTCGATTCCCTGACGGCCACCTCCACCTTTACGGTACTCGCTGAGCCGAAGCCGGAACCGACCACTCCCCCGGCAACACAGGCGCCCACGGCGCCCACCACAGCTCCGACAGCAGCACCGACCACCGCGCCGAACAATAACGACCTGGCCAACACGGGCGCATCCAGCTCCCTGCTGGTACTGGGTGGAGCCGGCGGATTGCTGCTGCTGGCAGGTTCAGCATTCCTGCTGATTCGCCGCCGCAACAACGCAGGCTAATAATCACCTAGGCAATAGGCTGTCCATGCACTACAAATACTGCCGGACCCACACGGGTACGAATGTAGGCTGTGGGTCCCGTTCACTGTGGACGGGACCCATAGCCGTTAACCGGAGGAACAATGAACACCAAGAAGATCTCCTCAATAGTCCTCGCAGCCACCATGGCAGGAGCCCTCGGCATGAGTGCATGCAAACCCACCCAAGGACAAGAATCCCCCGCGGCAAGCCAGCAGGCCAGCCCCGAAGAAAGCAACACTTTATTGGCGCTCAATGAATCACTGCGCAGCGAACTCGGCGACGCCTACTCGGATTCCTGGATTGAAGGGAACCAACTCCATGTTGCCGTGACCACGGAAGCCGCCGCAGCGATCGTGAAGGCCGCTGGCGCCATCCCCAAACTCGTCACCATTGATGCGGCACAACTTGAAACGGCACTGCAAGCGGTCCTGGCCTGGCGAAACACGCTGCCCACGGAACAAGGCGCCGCCATCCACAAGGTCATCCCCGACGGGCGCACGGGAACCGTCACCGTCTTTGTTGCCCCCGACCAGCTCAGCTCCGTCGAGGCTGCTGCCGCCGCCGCGAAACCTGCCGGGGATGTACCACTGGTCTTTAAAGAATCCGCCGGACTGGCGTCACCGCTTTAGGCCGGGCAATGGGAGCCGTCACGGATTCGCTCGCTAAGATGACACCATGATCCATACATTCCGGGCGGATGACGCCGTTGAACTTGCCGTCCTTGAACGCAGCGGCTTTGTAGAATCCCGGCACATCGGCTCGGCCGTGGTGTTGGCCGGTGACGGATCAATAGTGACCTCTTTGGGAGACGTCAGCGCCCCCATCTACCCGCGTTCGGCCGCGAAACCACTCCAAGCCCTCGCCGCCATGCAGGCCGGGGTTCCGCTACGCGGGGCACAAGTGGCTGTGGCTGCCGGCAGCCACAGCGGTTCCCTCCAGCACATGGACCTTGTCGAAGGAATGCTCAAGACGGCTGGACTGACAGAAGCTCATCTTGGCTGCCCCGCTGATTGGCCCGGCGATCCGGATGCCCGCGCCTGGCTTGTCCGCACCGAACGGGGCAAATCCAAGCTTGCCATGAACTGCTCAGGGAAACATACGGCGTTTCTCTGGGCGTGTGTGGAAAACGGCTGGGACCTGGACGGTTATCTGGAGCCTAACCACCCCATGCAGCGGGGCGTGCGCACCGTGATGGAAGAGTACACCGGCGAAACGGTCCGCCACACAGGAACCGACGGCTGCGGCGCTCCCGTCATGGCAGTCTCCCTGACAGGTCTCGCCCGGGCCTTCACCACCTTGGCCAAGGCTCCCTCAGATAAAAACGCAAACGCCCGGGCCGCCACCATTGCAACTTCCATGCTGGATTATCCGTGGGCTGTTCAAGGCCATGGCCGGCCCAACACCGTGGTCATGGAGGAACTCGGTGTCCTTGCCAAGCTGGGTGCCGAAGGAGTTTTGGCTTTAGCTGCCCCCAACGGGGCCAGTGTTGCCGTGAAGATGCTCGACGGCAACGGCAGGGCTGCAACTCTTGTGGGCCTGACACTATTGGCGGCAAGCGGCGCCCTGGACATTCCCGCCGTAGCGCAGGTGCTCGGCAAAGTGGTTCCTCCGGTTTTGGGTGGAAGCCACCACGCCGGCAGCCTCCGCTTGGGCCAGGCCGTCAGCGCCCTCCTGGACTAACGCCCCGGGCCCGCTCGGGCACAACCCAGCCACCCAATCTGGCCCGCCCAACCCAGCCCACCCGGCGTCGAACACCACCATCAAAAACCGTAGGAGAGACCATGGCAGCCCGGCGCCGCATCGATATTGCCGAGGGAAGCGCCGCTCTGAGCGCGTGGCGCGGCGGCGAGCACAGCCGCCCCGTCACAGCCATGGCCGTGCGGTACGCCTTGGAAGAATTGGCCGCGCGCGCCCCAGGGAACTCCGTGGAGGTGCGCGTGCCGCCCTTCGGGGTGACCCAGTGCATCGCCGGACCGCGCCACACCCGAGGCACCCCGCCCAACGTGGTGGAGTGCGACGCCGCAACCTGGCTCGGGCTGGTGAGCGGCACCCTCAGCTGGGCGGATGCCGTGGAACGAGGCCAGGTGGCGGCCTCCGGATTGCGGGCCGATCTCTCCGGCGAACTGCCCCTGTAGCGAACTTTCCGCCCTCGCAGGGCATTCCAAGCTGCGCCGGGTACCCTTAAGGCATGACTTCCCAGCCTGAAACCACCTCCGGAGAGCCCCGCAAACTGACAGTGCGCCGCGCCCCGAAGTATGTCCCGTTCATGATTGCCGGCGCCTTGGCAGGCGTTGTTACAGCGGCCATTTTTACCTTCATGGCACCGCCCAGTGAAGAATTTGAAACCTCCAGCATCTTCGGCTTCTTCACCGTCCTGCTGCTGATCCCAGGCGCCACCCTTGGCGCCGTCATGGCCCTGATCTTGGACCGTCAGGGCCGGCGCCGCAGCAAAACTCTCCTAGCAGCTCCGCTACCCGATGACCACAGCAACGCGGAGGCCGAGACCGCCTAGGCCCGTTTGGCGCCCGCATGCCCGTGCGCGCGTACGCCCCGCGTGCCCGTAAGCGCCGGGACCTAGCACGCATTGCGCGCACTTGAGACCCGGTTAGAGCGAGCCGAATTTACATGAGATAATTTTCTCGTGGCACGCGGAGACGGAAAACTATCCCATGATCTTTTACCCGGCGAAAAGGGACCTCAGGACGCTTGTGGCGTTCTGGGCATCTGGGCACCCGGTGAAGAGGTTGCAAAACTAACCTATTACGGGCTGTATTCATTACAGCACCGTGGGCAGGAATCGGCTGGCATCGCAACGAGCGACGGCAAGCGGATCAGTGTGTACAAGGACATGGGGCTCGTATCCCAGGTCTTTGACGAACCCACACTGAACACCCTGACCGGACACATGGCTGTGGGCCATTGTCGATACTCCACTACGGGTGCGGCCAATTGGGCCAACGCTCAGCCCACCTTGGGGGCAACCGGTAGCGGCACCGTAGCACTGGCGCACAACGGCAACCTGACCAACTCTGCTGAACTGCATGAGATGGTCATTGCCCAGTACGGTGTTCCCACTGCGGGTGAAATGGCTCAGGGAAACACCACCGATACTGCGCTGGTCACCACCTTGCTGCGTGGCAAAGAGGGCTCCTCTCTTGAAGAGACTGCCATGGAATTGCTGCCCAAGATCCACGGCGCGTTTAGCTTTGTCTTCATGGACGAGCACACCCTGTACGCCGCACGTGACCCGCACGGCGTTCGCCCGCTGGTTCTGGGCCGCCTGGAAAGTGGTTGGGTAGTGGCCTCCGAGGACGCCGCCCTGAACACCATTGGTGCCTCGCTGATCCGTGAAATCGAACCCGGTGAATTCATCGCGATCGATGAAGACGGCGTCCGCACCCAGCGCTTCGCCCCGGCAACCCCTGCCGGCTGCGTTTTCGAGTACGTATACCTGGCCCGCCCGGATGCCACCATTGCCGGCCGCTCCGTTTACGAGTCTCGTGTGGAAATGGGCCGCCAGCTGGCCCGCGAAAGCCACTACAACGCCGATCTGGTCATTCCCGTCCCGGAATCCGGGACACCGGCGGCCATCGGCTATGCCGAACAATCAGGCATCCCCTTCGCCCACGGCTTCGTGAAGAACGCCTACGTTGGCCGTACCTTCATCCAGCCCAGCGATACCTTGCGCAAGCTCGGCATCAAGCTCAAGCTCAGCGCCCTTGAATCCGTCATTCGCGGCAAACGCATTGTGGTTGTGGATGATTCAATCGTCCGCGGCAACACTCAGCGCGCCGTGGTGCGCATGCTCAAGGAAGCCGGCGCCGCCGAGGTCCACGTGAAGATCTCTTCACCGCCCGTACGCTGGCCATGCTTCTACGGCATCGACTTCGCCTCCCGTGCGGAGCTGATTGCCAACGGTGCAGCCGTGGATGAGATTGCCAAGTCCATTGGCGCCGATTCCTTGGAGTACATCTCCGAAGACGGCATGATCAATGCAACCAATCAGCCACGCGAACGCCTGTGCACGGCCTGCTTCACGGGCACGTACCCCATTGAACTTCCCTCCAGCGACCGTTTGGGCAAGAACTTGCTCGAGCGCACCAAGGCTGGCAACGCCACACCCTCCACCGGTTGCGATCCGGGCCCTGACTCGGAGCTGGAAAACATCCTCACCGAGCAAGACCGCACCGCATCCAACGGTTCTTAGAGCATTCCCTAGAAAAGAGACGCCATGAACAACGCCTCCCATGATTCGGCTGCCCCGGCAATCACCTATGCCAGCGCCGGTGTTGATACCGAAGCAGGCGACCTCGCCGTAGAACTAATGAAAGAAGCCGTCAAGGCCACCCACGGTCCATCCGTTGTAGGTGGTTTCGGCGGGTTCGCCGGCCTCTACGACGTCTCCAAGCTACTGACGTACAAGAGGCCACTGCTGGCCACCTCCACCGATGGTGTGGGGACCAAGGTTGCCATTGCGCAAGCCATGGACATCCACGACACCATCGGTTACGACCTTGTGGGCATGGTCGTCGATGACATTGTGGTGGTTGGTGCCGAACCGCTGTTCATGACCGACTACATTGCCACCGGCAAGGTTGTTCCGCAGCGCGTGGCTGACATTGTGCGCGGCATTGCCGGGGCCTGCAAGGTTGCCGGAACTGCGTTGGTTGGTGGCGAGACTGCCGAGCATCCCGGCCTGCTGGCCCCGGATGAGTACGACGTCGCAGGTGCTTGCACGGGTGTCGTCGAGGCTGATTTGCTGCTTGGTCCGGAACGGGTGCGTGCCGGCGATGTCATCATCGGCATGGCGTCCTCAGGTTTGCACTCCAACGGTTACTCACTGGTTCGCCGCGTCATCAACCACGCAGGCTGGGCCCTGGAACGTCAAGTTTCGGAGCTGGGCCGCACCCTGGGCGAGGAACTACTGGAGCCCACCCGCGTCTACGCAGCCGACTGCCTGGATCTGACCCGCTACCTGCCGGTCACGCAGGAAAAGGCTGTTCACGGTTTCAGCCACATTACCGGTGGCGGCCTGGCTGCCAACCTGGCGCGCGTGCTGCCGCAGGGCCTCATCGGCACGGTTGACCGCTCCACCTGGAGCCTTCCTGCCATCTTCAACCTGGTTTCGCAGCTAGGCAACGTGCCGTTGGCCGATCTTGAGCGCACGTTGAACCTGGGTGTGGGCATGGTTGCTGTTGTTTCCGCCGATGCAGCGGACGCCGCTGTGGAGCGCCTGAACTCACGTGGCCTGCCCGCGTGGGTTATGGGCACCGTGACGGCTGAGTCCTCCGACTCGGATAAGTCAGGTCCGGATTACACGCAGGGCGCCAAGGGTGTTGATGGCGGCGCCGTTCGCCTGGTTGGCAACTACGCCCTGTAAGTTTTTTCGGGAAATGATCCCGATCCCGCTTTCTGACACCAGAATTCCGGTGCCAGAAAGCGGGATCGGGATCATTTTTTTACTGGAGCGATTGGGAACAACAAAATCCCCGCACGTCACACCAGCAAATTTGCGGTGTGTCATGCAGGGCTTGTTGCGGATGGTACTTTAGACGGTCCTAGCCAATGCGGCGGGTGTCTACCTCATCGTCATCAAACGGATCCGCATACTTGTCTTCATATGCCGAATAGTCCGGCTCTGCAGGAATCTCAGTGTGATGGCTCGGGGCTCGCCGAGTAGTCGCACCAAGCTCTTTTTGCAGAGCAGAATAATCAGTGTTCGGGGAGTAATACTTAATGTCCCGAGCCTGCTTGGTTGCCTTCGCCTTTTGACGGCCGCGCCCCATGGCGTGACCCCCTTTTACACTTGGACCGGAGGTAGTCGCTCGGGCTAAGAGCGAGGCTCCGGAATATTCGGTCAATTTGTCGTACTTCTAGATTACATTAGTTCTGCGCCCTCCGTGTCCGCCTATGGGCTGTTCTGCCCATAGCCAAACAGTGCATTAGCCTTAAAGCGCAGTCATTATTCGGTAGAGTCACGTATAGACCGTACTTTTTGCCAGGTCAGGGTGCCTGAATGCTCGCGAAAGCGATTGCTCTACGTGGCACACTCCCACTTCAATCCATAGTTTTTGTGCCACTTTTGGACGCAGCACGGAAGGTTAGCCCCATGAACGAGAGCAGTAACGCCAACGAAGAAGGCGCTCCACAAGGCCCTCCCCCTGAGCATGGTCAGCCATCCGCCGCGTCCGCTTCTGAAGAAGTCTCCGGTTCCGACTACGAGTTCGCGGAACCGCAGCTAGATGCCGCCATCATCAGCGAAGACGTTGTTGAGAGCGCGGATCTCGAAGCTGCGGAAAAAGAAGCGGCCCGCGTTGAGCATGAGGCACAGCTGGCAGCCCAAGGTGTTGCTACCGGTCTCGGGGAGAACGCCACGCCCATCCCGGACTTCCGTAACGCACCCACTCACAACCCCTTCACTGAGCCCACTGCCGCTCATAGGCCCGAGATGGCCGAGTCACCCGCTTCCACCCTGAGCCCAGAGGTGGCCGCTACCTCTGGGAGCAACGAGGAGGCTGTGCCGAGTAAAGGAGCTGAGCCGGCCGAGGTGGCTGAGCCGATTGAAGGAGCTGAGCCGGCCGAGGTGGCTGAGCCGATTGACTGGGACAGCGCCACCACTGTGCTGCGCACAGACTTCAGCCAACCTCCGGTCTCGAACAATCCTTGGTCGCAAGCAGCAGAATCCAAGAACGAGCCTCTGCTTTCCCTGGATAAGCCGGACGTACCCGCCAGCTTCGAGCCACCTGCTCCAACCCAGCCTCCGGCTTCAGCGGAGCAGGGTCATGCCCCTGCATCCCCCGGCGAACCGCTCGGCGAACAGCTACCAGCCACGCCGGAACATGTGCAGGGCGACGCCCAGCCGGCTGCCGAGTCCGCAACAGTTGCGGCCCCGCCAACCCCACCACACGTTGGTCCAGGCATTGCCGATGGCCACGGCTGGCGCCGCCCGGAAACCCCGTGGCAGCAGTCGGCGACGCCATGGCAGCCCAAGGCTGGCGCCTGGCAGTCTCCTGCCCAGATGGCGCGCGGCGAAGCCGATGCAGCAGCGGCAGCTGCTGCTGCTGCTGGTGCTGGTGCTGGTGCGACTTCAGTCCCGTCCATCCCCGATGTACCCTTAGCCGCTCCCCCGGCCTTTGGCCAGCAAAACCCGTATGGGCAGCCCGGCGCTCCGGCGCAGGATCAGCCCAACGGCGCTGCGGCCAACCCTTACGGCCAAGCTGGCACTCCGGGGCAGCAGCCTTATGGGGCACCATCCCAGCACGGTGTACCCGCTTTCGGTGGTGCCCCGCAGGCTGGACAGCAAGCCGGGCCAAGCTTACCACCCGCACCAGGTCAGTTTGGCGGTCCCCAGGGCCCCCAGGGACCAGGTCAGTTTGGCGGTCCCCAAGGACCAGGCCAGTTCGGCGGCCCTAACGGACCCGGTGACGGAGGCAACAAGAAGCTCTTCATCATTTTGGGCATTGTCCTGCTTGGCCTAGCCTTACTGGGCTTGCTGGGTTGGCTGCTAGTTAGTTTTCTGGGTACTATCTCCAAATCGGACCCCGGCAGCGCTCCAACCACAGCCCAGTCGCAGGAACAAAAAGTTAATCCCGGGGCTTCTGGTGACCCCGCACCCGGAGCTGACCCCGGCACGGATGCGGACGTGATCTTGTCTCAGGTTTCACCGCTGAAGTGGCTTGAAGGCGACTGCCTCCGTGGCTTCACGAATGCTTCCTCTCCCGCTGATGTGGTTTACTGCGACAGCCCTCACGGCGCCCAGCTGGTAGGGGCCTACTACTACGGCGACGGTGACGAGTTCCCTGGTGTAGATGCGCTCAAGGCCAAGGCTGGGGAAGTCTGCTCCGACGTCCAGCTGACCACGGAGGCAGCCACCATCAAGACGCTCAAGCAGATGTCGGCCTACCCAACGGAAACCACCTGGAAAGACTCGGGCGATCGCCGAGTGGACTGCCTGGTTCTCGACACACGTGGCGGCAACCCACTGAAAATCTCACTCACCGAGTAAAGCAGCGAAACCCCGCTGGTTGAGATTGACGAAACCTGGTTTCGTCAATCTCAACCAGCGGGTTACAGACTCAACCAGCGGGACGGCTCTGGCTATTTCCGGCGCAGCGTCAGGCCAGCTCCCGCAGACGAGCCCATGCCCAGTTCGTCGAAGTCAGCAGCAGTATCCACCAGGACGGTGTCGCCGTCGACGATGGAGCCAGCCAGGATCTCCTTCGCCAACCGGTCCCCGATCTGGCGCTGCACAAGACGGCGCAGCGGCCTGGCACCATAGGCGGGGTCGTAGCCTGTCAGCGCCAGCCATGCCTTCGCGGCATCCGTAACCTCCAGGCTCAGACGCCGTTCGGACAGGCGAGCGGACAACGCCTGCACCTGCAACTCAACAATTCGCGAGAGCTCCTCCACAGTGAGCGCATCAAACATCACAATCTCATCGAGGCGGTTTAGGAACTCGGGCTTGAATGAGGCCTCCACAATGCTCATCACCGCCCTGTGCTTCTCGTCATCGCTCAGAGTCTGATCCACCAGGAACTGCGAGCCAAGGTTGGACGTCAGCACAATGATGACATTGCGGAAGTCCACCGTGCGGCCCTGACCGTCGGTGAGCCGGCCGTCGTCGAACACCTGTAGCAGGATGTCAAAGACTTCCGGGTGAGCCTTCTCCACCTCATCCAACAACACCACTGAGTACGGGCGACGGCGCACGGCCTCCGTCAGCTGCCCGCCCTCGTCGTATCCCACGTATCCGGGAGGGGCACCCACCAGACGTGAGACGGAGTGCTTCTCCGAGTACTCAGACATGTCGATGCGGATCATGGCGCGCTCGTCGTCAAAGAGGAAGTCGGCCAGCGACTTCGCCAGCTCCGTCTTACCCACGCCCGTGGGGCCCAGGAACAAGAAGGAACCAGTGGGCCGGTCGGGGTCGTTGATGCCGGCACGGGCGCGGCGGACGGCGTCGGACACGGCGGTCACGGCAGCGCTCTGGCCGATCAGGCGTGAGCCCAGGACCTGTTCCATCTGCAGCAGCTTCTGGCTTTCGCCCTGCAACATGCGCCCGGCGGGGATACCTGTCCAGGCGGAAATGACCTCGGCAATATCGTCTGCCGTAACCTCCTCGGCCACCATCAACTCTGCCTTGTCAGCGGACTCCTCTTCAGCGGCGGCCGCCTCCAACTCACGCTGCAGCGCCGGAATTTCACCGTACAGAATGCGTGATGCCTGCTCGAGGTCGCCATCGCGCTGGGCCTTGTCCGCCACGGAACGCAGCTCATCAAGCTTCGCCTTCAAATCACCCACGCGGTTCAGACCAGCTTTTTCAGCCTCCCACCGCGCGTTCAAACCGCTGAGCTCCTCCTTCTTATCCGCCATGTCAGCCCGCAGGGCTTCCAGGCGCTCAATGGAAGCCGGGTCAGTCTCCCCGGACAACGCGAGCTCTTCCATGGTCAGCCGGTCCACGGCGCGGCGCAGCTGGTCAATCTCTTCCGGCGCCGAATCAATCTCCATGCGCAGCCGGGACGCAGCCTCATCCATGAGATCAATGGCTTTATCAGGCAGTTGGCGGCCACTGATGTAGCGGTTGGACAGGTTTGCCGCTGCCACGAGGGCGGAGTCGGCGATGGCCACCTTATGGTGTGCCTCATAGCGTTCCTTGAGTCCGCGCAGGATGCCGATGGTGTCCTCAACGCTGGGCTCGCCAACGTACACCTGTGCAAAGCGGCGTTCCAGAGCCGGATCCTTCTCAATGTTTTGGCGGTATTCATCCAGTGTGGTGGCGCCGATCAGACGCAATTCCCCGCGGGCCAGCATGGGCTTGAGCATATTGCCAGCATCCATGGCGCCTTCAGAGGCACCTGCACCGACCACGGTATGAATCTCATCGATGAACGTCACAATCTGACCGTCGGAGGCCTTAATTTCCTCCAGAACTGCTTTCAGACGCTCCTCGAACTCGCCGCGATATTTGGCTCCGGCCACCATGGCGGACAAATCAAGGCTAATCAGTGTCTTCCCGCGCAGCGATTCCGGCACATCTCCTGCCACCATGCGCTGGGCCAGGCCCTCCACTACCGCGGTCTTGCCCACGCCGGGTTCGCCAATGAGCACGGGGTTGTTCTTGGTGCGCCGGCTCAGCACCTGAATGACTCGGCGGATCTCAGCATCACGGCCAATCACCGGGTCAAGCTTGCCGGTCCGGGCAATGGCTGTCATGTCAACGCCGAACTTCGCCAGCGCCTCGAAGGTATTCTCCGGATCAGGCGTGGTGACCTTACCGTCGCCGCGCACGGAAGGCAGCGCGGCGTCGAGCGCGGCCCGGGTGGCACCGGCTTGGCGCAGGGCACTTCCCGTCGCTCCGGCGTCGTCCGCCAAACCCAACAGCAGATGCTCGGTGGAGACGTAGCTGTCCCCCATGCGTTCGGCGGCCTGCTGTGCGCCCTGGACTGCGATCAAGGTGTTGCGGCTGAGCTGAGCCTGCGCCACGGAGGTCCCGGACGACGACGGGAGGGTGCGAATGGCGGCGCTGGCACCGACACTGACCTCATCCGGGTCTACCCCGGCGGCCTTCAGGAGCGCAACGGCAACGCCTTGGCGCTGGTCCATGAGGGCCTTCAGTAGGTGAGCGGGCTCTACCGCCGGGTTCCCGGCAGTAGAGGCGTTCATGGCGGCGGAGGAAAGAGCCTCCTGGCTCTTTGTGGTGAATTTGGCGTCCAAGAGGGGTCCTTTCATCGGTTGGTAACTCACTGCTCGTAAAGTTGAGTCTACTACGCTCAACTTGTTTCTTGTGGAAGTTATTCCACTGGTTTTCCCATGGGCGAAATTGCTCTTGACCTTGACGCTGCGTCAACCTCTACAGTGGATTCTATGGAACTTTCAATTCAGGAACTGGCCGTCCTAACAGGTGTCACGAGCCGCACGCTGCGCCACTACGATGCCATTGGACTGCTGCCGCCGAGCCGGATTGCTGCCAACGGGTACCGGCACTACGACCAGGGCGCCCTGGGGCGGCTCCAGCGCATCTTGCTGCTGCGCGAACTGGGACTGGGTCTGCCGGCAATTGCCGCGGTGCTCGAGCAGGAAACCTCGCCCGCTGCAGCGTTGCGCTCCCATGTGGCGTGGCTGCGCACCGAGCAGAAACGGGTGGCACGGTTGATAGTTTCCGTCGAAAAAACCATTACAGCAGAGGAACAAGGAGAGGCGATCATGGCACAGGACATGTTTGACGGCTTTGACCACACCCAGTACAGGGACGAGGTGGAGCAGCGCTGGGGCAAGGAGGCGTACGCCAGCTCCGACGCGTGGTGGCGGGCGCAGGATGCCGCAGGTCAGGTGGGATGGAAGGAGCAGGTGGCGGCGTTGAACCACGACTGGATTACTGCTTTCTCCAGCGGCGTTTCGCCGGAATCTGACGCGGCGCAGGAGCTGGCACGGCGCCACGTTGAGTGGTTGAGTTCAGTTCCCGGCACGCCGGCGGCAAAGGCTGCCTCGGCTGCCGATGTTCGCGGTTATGTGCTGGGGTTGGCGGAGATGTACGTTGCCGATGAACGTTTCGTAGCAAACTACGGCGGGGCAGAAGGGGCGGCATTTGTGCGGGATGCCCTGACGGCGTATGTGGAGCGGGAGTTTCAGGGCTGAACGCCAGGCGCTAGGCTCGGACCATGCCCATCGAGTTCACCGCAATGACACCCTCCGACACCGACGAGGTGGTCCGTTTCCTGGCGGGCAATCACTTCCCTTTCCATGTTCAAGCCACACCGGAAGCTGCTTCCATTCGCGCCAGCATTGAAAAGGGCCGATTTTGGAACCCCGACACCCAAGGGTATTAGGTCACGAATAACGGCGAGCAAGTCGGCATGGTTGCACTGGAAGATCTTAAAGAGGGAGCTGCACCCCTCTTTGATCTCCGCCTTGACGAATCGCAACGAGGCAAGGGCCTTGGGCTGGCAGTCCTTCGCGCACTGTGCAAACTTGTTTTCACGTCCATGCCGGAGACAGTGCGATTCGAGGGACAAACCCGCGAAGACAACATCGCAATGCGGAAAACCTTCATCCGAGCAGACTTCCTCAAGGAAGCGCACTACAGACTGGCGTGGCCTACAAACAGCGGCGGCCATGTTGCCTCCATCGCCTACGCCATCCTGCGATAAGACTGGGAGAGCGGCACCGTGACCGGGTTTGATTGGGAAGACATCCTCATTTAGCCAGTTGCTCTCCCGTGCAACAGGATCCCCTACCAGGGGTCCAACTGCGCCTGCGGATCCATAGGGCCGCGCCCGGCCAGCCACGCCATGAATGCACGACGGTTGTTGGCGGAGCCAAGCCGTCCGGAGGCGGTGTCAAGCACAACCTGCAGGTCCCAGTCAACGTATTCATCAGGCCAGTCCGCCGGCGTATACCCCCGTCCAAGATCGACGTGGTGCATCTCCACTTCACGGAGCCTGTGGGCGGGGCAGGCCGCTGCCCCGTAGTGTCCTCCACCGCGCAGGTGCACATTGGGCCAGCCCGCCGCGGAACATTGGGAGAAGACGTCCTCCAAGTTCGCCATGCTGGTTTTGAGGTCAGCAAGTATCTCCACCGCCGGGCGCACGGCGCCAGCTGCAATCTCGCTACTGCGCTGCTCGGGTCCGTTTTCATACTTCGGCACGTCCAGACCGGCCAGTGAACCGGCCAGGCGCCGCGCGTGGGCGTCTGCGTTGCGGGCCAGATGGGTCAGAACATGACCCACGGTCCAGCCTGGCAGCTGGCTCGGGGCCCGTACGTCCCCGTCACCTAGCCCTGACACTCGAAGCATCAAGCGCTGTTGCGCCGTACGGCACAACTGGGCCGCACGCTCCGGGTTTTCCTCAAGATTCATACTGGCGCAACCTTTCGCGGGTTCTCAGTTCCGGACCCAGGGCAGTTCCATGCCGCGGGAGGGATTGATTTCGGTGAAGCCTACCTGCTCATACAGGCGCCTGCCCGGCGGGTCCGCAATCAACGTGATGTACGGGTCTTCCGGAGCGTGCGCACGAATGTGTGCGACCAGCGCATCGATGACTTGGCAGCCCAGTCCCTGCCCTTGAAATTCAGGCAGTGTGGCCATGTCAGCGATATGGAAGTACCAGCCGCCGTCGCCAATGACGCGGCCCATGGCCACGGCCCGGCTGGTGGCCCTTTCCCGAATATGGCAGAAGAACCAGCTGCCGGTCAGTGCAGCGGCACCTTGCTCGGGCGTCTTTTGTGAGAGTCCAGCATCCTTGCGCTGGGCCAGGTAATCCTCGAGGGCAGGCGGCCCTGCCACCCATTCAACTGTGCTCATCGGGTCCATGTTCTTGGCTCCCATTCTTTAAGACGTTTTCGCCATAAGCGCTCACGCGCTATGGCGGGACCGGGCGGCTCTTAGCGGGGCTTGCGTGCCGTCCAAATCATGTTGGTGCCCATAAATTTCGGTTTCACGGCAACATCGGTGAAGCCGGCCTGCTCGAAGCGCAGTTTCAGCGCCTCGGGAGTCAAAAAACCCAAGGTTGAGTCAACAAGATATTGGTAGGCCTCACGGTCGCGCCCAATGACGGTGCCGAGCGTGGGGATGACAACGCGCATGCCGGTGCGAATGAACGGGGCAAGAATGCCGGCAGGAGGCGAGGATTCCAGCGCGACGACAACGCCGCCAGGCTTCAGAACACGGAACTGCTCGTTCAGGACCCGGTCCAGATCGCTCACGTTCCGGAGCAGGTAACCGTGGGTGACGCCGTCGAACTCGGCATCCTCAAAGGGGAGCTCATGGGCGTCAGCAAACTGCCATTCGATGCCTTCATTGCCCTCCCCTGCACGGGCAACATTGAGCATGGATTCGGAAAAATCAGCACCCACAACGGTGCTATCAGGACTCTGCGCGAGCACGGCCCGGGCAATGACGCCTGTTCCCGTGGCCAGGTCCAGGAATCTTTGCCCGCCGCGGCCGGTGGCGTAAATGGCCACCTCACGGCACCAGCGCCGGTGCGAACCCAGTGTCATGAGCTTGTTCATGAGGTCATAACGCCGCGCGATGTTATTGAATGTCGCCTGGACGCTGGAGTCTTCGTTTCGCATAGCCGCCGGTCTTCACTTGAATTATTGGACTAAAGGAAAGTCTATGTGGGGCGGCTGCAGTTCACGTCACCGGCATAAGCTGAGTCCATGATCTTCATCGATCCGCCCTACTGGCCGGCACACGGAACAGTGTTCTCTCACCTGATCTCAGACACGTCCGTGGCGGAGCTCCACACCTTTGCCGCCGCCAACGGCGTGAGCGAGCGAGCCTTTGACCTGGACCATTACGATGTCCCGGAGCGGCTTTACAACGCTCTCGTGGAGGCTGGGGCCACACCGCTCTCCGGAAAAGAACTGGCACGGACCCTGGCCGCGTCCGGTCTGCGCATCAAGGCGAAATACCGGGTCAAGTCCGTCGCTTCTGTGCTCGAACGCCGCTGGCAGGCGCTCATGCCGGGGCAGGCGAACTTGGGTGTTGAGCTGCTGGGCCGCTGGAATGAACCCCACCGCAGCTACCATTCCGCCACCCACCTGCTGGCGGTTTTGGAGGCCTTGGAGCTGCTGACCGAACGCCGCGTCCTCCGGACGGTGGCCCTTGCGGCCTGGTTCCACGACGCCGTCTACAACGGCAGCGCCACCGATGAGGAAGGCTCTGCTATTTTGGCACAGGCGTGCCTTGAAGGCGTTTTGCCGGACACCGACGTGGCTGAGGTAGCTCGACTCGTGCGACTGACCGCCACGCACTCCCCCGCACCCGGAGACGACGCCGGCGCACTCCTGTGCGATGCCGACCTGTCCATTTTGGGCGCAGCCTCCGAGCACTACAACCGCTACGTTGCGGGCGTTCGCAGGGATTATACCCACGTCCCGGACGAAGAATTCACAAAGGGGAGGGCCGCCGTCGTGCTCCAACTGCTAACCCTTGACCCACTGTTCAGAACGGCAAAGGGCAGGGAATTATGGGCAGAACAGGCCCAGGGGAATCTCTCCATGGAATTAGCGCACCTGAATCAAATAATATCCGAGAAGAAGGAATCCAGTACCCCATGACAGATTTCAGTTCCCTGCCCATCTGCGAATTCGCATTCCCGGGCCCGCTGCGGGACCAGCTTGTGGCAGCCGTTCTTGACGGATCCAAGACATCCACCACGGCCACACTCATTGAGTATGAAATTGAGCAGGAGGAACTGCCGTCCGTGGGGCTGCAGGAGGTGGTGGTTGACTCGGCAGGGAAGGGTGTTGCCATCATTGAAATGACGGAAGTCCGCCAGGCCCGGCTGGCCGAAGTGGACCTGGCGCACGCCGTAGATGAGGGCGAAGGTTTCACCACGGTGGCCCAGTGGCGTGCCGGCCATGAGGAGTTTTGGCATTCCGCGGACATGCGTCAGGCCATGCAGGACCCGGAATTCACGGTGAATGATGACACCATACTGGTACTCCAACGCTTCACGGTCATTTCGCGGCTACCCTGACGCCATGGTAACCACAGGCACAGTCCGCAGCTGGAATGACGAGGAGGGGTGGGGAGTCATTGACTCGCCCGTTACCCCCGGCGGTTGCTGGGTCAGCTTCGCCGACGTCAGGCTTCAGGCGCCGGGCTTTCTCTCGCTGAGTCCCGGACAGGAGGTCCTCTTTGAGTGGGAGGCCGCGGACCAGGACGGCTTCTGCTTCAGAGCAAGGGCGGCCACCCCTGCCGGGGACGGTATTCGGGCCGTGATCCCGCCACCGGCGAACCCCATGAACAACCCTGGCGGCACCTACCGGTCCAGGCTGTCCATCCGCTTCGACGAGTGAGGCAGTAGCGGAATTCGAAGACCGCCGCAGCCGGATAGCCTAAGAGCATGGCTTCGAAGAACACACCCCAGGCACCCCGGCTCACTTCCCTTGACCTGCACGATCTCGTGGAGAATGAGGATGCCTTCTTTGGCCCTGGAGAGAGCTATGACGGAGAACGTTTTGACCGTCCCGGCTTTGACGAGGCAAACCTGACGTCCACAGATTTCATTGACTGTGAGCTCAACGGCCCCACCATGAACAACACCGAGATGCGCGGTGTACGCTTCCGTGGCACGGCACTCAATGACAGCTTTGCCCCGGTCATGAAGGGCCCGCGCACCAGCTGGCGGGACACCAATGTCACCTCGCCGCGGTGGGGTTCGGCCGAGCTCTATGACAGCAGCTGGCAGTCAGTGCGGATCGACGGAGGAAAGATCGACTTCCTGAACCTGCGCGCATCGAAGATCGTTGACCTGCAGATCAGCGATGCCATCATCGGTGAACTGGATTTAGGTGGCGCCACGGTGACCCGCATGTCCCTGAAGAACTGCCGGATCGGCACCTTGGATCTCCAACAGGCCACGCTGAAGGATCTTGATCTACGCAGCACGGAGTTCCGTACCCTCCACGGCATTGGTTCCATGGCCGGCGTGGTGATAGACGACTACCAGCTGGGGCTGCTGGCTCCCCTCTTCGCAGCGCATCTGGGCATCACGCTCGCCTAAGTGGTCATCATCTTCAGGTCATTGCGCTGAAGTCCGAGCTGGCCGAACGCCTCCTCGACACCAAGTACCGCCAAACTTCCCTAGACAACGAGCTGGCAACGGGACCACCGGATCCGGCTGCTCATTGCCGGCGCACAGCGTTGCCCGCACAGGGAACGGTCCACAATTGCTTGTCCGCAGCCATGCTCAAACTCAATGCCGAAGCCATAAAGCCGCTGAGAAGGCATAGCAGCAGGGCTGGATCTAGGCCATTGATCCCCTGAGCGCAACTTCCGGTGATGGCTCACAAAACTGCCGGTTTACGGCGGAAAACGCTAGACTGACTTCATGATGCCACGTCCTACCTCAGCAGCGGAGCTGACGGAACATGACCTACGAGAAACCGTCACAGCCGAGGTTGTCTTGGCCCGCCGGGGCGTTGGTGGCCACCGCCAGTACCGCATTCCGGCCCTGGCTCTCTCCCCCCGCGGCACCCTCCTCGCCGCCTATGACGGCCGGCCCAATCTGGATGATCTACCCAACCCAATAGACCTGTTGATCCGGCGCAGCACAGACAACGGCGCCACATGGGGACCACAGCAAACCATTCGCACCGGAACCGGACTTGATGGCTACGGCGATCCGAGCCTGCTCGTGGACGTGGAAACCGGCCGCATTTTCTGCTTCCATGCAGCCGGCACGCACGCTGGCTTTTTCGAGGCCGCGCCGGGGCTGGATAACCCGGACGCCATTCAACACGCAGATCTCAGTTTTTCCGACGACGACGGCGCCACCTGGCAACACCGCCGCCTCACCGCCATGCTCAAGGGCAGCGGCGTCACTGGACTCTTTGCCGCAGCAGGTGCCGGGATTCAAATCCACACAGGCCCCTTCGCCGGCCGCCTGATTCAGCAGTTCGTACTCCTACACGAGGGCAGCATCAAGGCCGCCAGCGCCTACAGTGACGATCATGGCGAGAGCTGGACGCTGGGCGAATACATTGCTGGCGGCAATGAGAACAAGGCCGTGTGCCTGGCCGACGGCACCTTGTTGATGCATTCGCGCGCCACCCCGCACCGGCTCACCGCATCCTCCTCCGATGGCGGCCAAAGCTGGACGCCGGCACGTCCCCACCCGGAACTACCTGACCCCAGCGACAACGGTTCCGTGGCCCGTTTTGACGGCCTGCCCAACGTCTCACAGTTGGCCTGCGCTGAGACCAGTAACTGGCTAATTGCCACCCACAACCATGACCCGCTCCTGCGCCGCAATACCCTCCTGAAACTTTCGCAAGACAACGGCGCAAGCTGGCCATTCGCTCTCGAACTATGCGGTGGAAGCTCGCAATACTCCACGGCTGCGCGGCTGCCCGATGGCCGGATTGGTGTCCTGTATGAACGGCAGGGCTACCAGGAAATTGTGTTCACCAGCATCGATCCCCAGGACTTGCTCGCCTCCCCCGCCGCTACCCTGACGCACACCACTGGCACCGCCGTCTCGCGCGGCATTGCCCTTGATGTGGTGTTGCGCTCCATCACGCCCGCCCGCCCAGCCCGGTGGGAAAGTGTTGGTGAGAGCTTTGTACTGTCCCAGACCGACGGGGACTGGGATCCGGCCGCCTGGAAGGAAGTGGGCCAGGGTTATTCCGAGGACGCCCCTCAGGTCCTCTCCAATCGGGAATCCCAGGACCTCAATTATGGTGCAGTGGTGCCCGGATACAAGGCTGGAGATGTGCTGGCCTTTGCCGGCCGAATTCATAATACGGGCACCGTGGCTGCCCCCGCAGTGGCCGTATTCCTTGACGGCGGGCCTTCTGGCAACGCCTCGATTATGGGGTGGCAGCCTCTGGAACCCGGAGTCACGCTCGGGTTCAGCAGTAATTACACGGTAAGCGATGCGGACATTGCCACCAGTTCGTTGACGCTGGTGTTCAGCATGGGTGTCGATGCGGGTGTGGCCACGTCCGGGGCACTGCACAGCTTCACCTTTGACATGGTGTCAGGAGATGTCACCGAGCACTAAGACGCAGCTTCTGCACACCGTTTGGGCCCAAATGACGCGCAGCACTTGAAGTGGCACGCCATTCGCAGCAAACCGTGTGCATGAGCAACATGCAGTCTGGTTGAAGGTTAGTTCTCGTCAAAGTCCCGCAACGCTTTGGCGATGGACTGGTGGGCGTCTGCGGAGGTGTGGGCTGCTTTGAGTGTTTCCGCCGTGACGTTGAAGCCGGAAACCCGGGCCTGCAACTGGGTGAGTGCCGCTATCAGCATGGTCTCTTGTTCCGCGAGAGCATCCCGTTGAGAGATGAGATCAGCCATCTGCTCACCCATGATGTGGTGCCTGCCCAGTGCGGTTTGCGCCGCTCCTTCATCGCCGGCGAGCCTGGATCTCTCCGCCTGGGCGGTGAGTGCGTCCAGAGCCTTTTGAAGATCCGCCCGCTGGAGGTCCAGCCGCTGTCTGCTGACGGAAACATCTGCGACGCCGCGACGCATCTTTTGCACGGCGGCCTGCTGTTTGAGTTGGGCCTCCGTCACGCTGAGCTGTGCACCGGATGAGTCACGAGCGCAGTCACTGGCAGAGGCACCGGGCCAGAGCTTCTGGGGGGAACTCTTGTGGCCAAAGAGTGCCCTGATCCGGGAAACAATACTCATGAATTGTTACTGTTCCGGGCCAAGATCGGTGTACGTTTTGGACCAGTTTGCCAGCATGGTGGCTTCAATTTCCAGGGTTCGGGTGAGGTCGCCCAAGTCCGCGCTTCCGGCTGGGGCGGCGGCACTGGCCAGAGCGTTCCGGACACCCTTGGCCGTCAGCGTAATCTGTTCAACCTGGCCCGCCAGCGTTTTCGCATACAACGCTTGGACTGCGGGATCGGGCTCGCGCTGGGCTACAAGAAGCTGATGCTCCATGACGGTGCCGGTCTGCTGGAGTGTGTTGAAAATGGACTCAAGATTGCCCGTGTACTGCCCGCTCGACTGCGCCACGGCGAGGGAACGCTGGGTGGCATCAAGTGATTCCGCGAGGGCCACCCTCTGTTTCAGGATGGCGGCAACGGGTCCAGTGCTGGATTCGGCCCGGGCCTTTAATGCGCCGCGTTTTGCCGACTCATATTTTGGCTTGCCAATTTTGACCAAGCCCACCACGCCGCGAGAGATCAACACCCCTATAGTGATGGCCACACCTAGGACAATGGCGATGATCACCAGCATGAGGATCAAAAAAACTGTGCCGAGGTCCATGAACTGTCCGTTCTCCTGACGCTTGAAGGGTGAGTGCTCCTAGAAATCAGCGTAGCACCGGCCGCGGTGTCTATCCCGGCTTCCATCCGGGTGCTTTCCATCTTTCCAACCGTCTGCTCCAGCAGCGAAAATTTTGCCCCAACTACCCCACAACCAGGCTGCGAACCCGGACACCAGCAGCCAGATTCAGGTGGAAGCACAGGGACATCCCTGATGTGTTTGTCAGTGGCTCAGTGCACAATGGTGTGATGAAGACAATCTTGAATGTCATTTGGCTAGTATGTGGCGGTTTCTTCCTAGCACTGAGCTATTTTTTGGCAGGCATTGTGTGCTGCATCCTCATTATCACCATCCCCTGGGGCATTGCCTCGTTCCGCATTGCCGGGTACGCACTGTGGCCCTTTGGCCGCATGGTGGTGGACAAACCAGGCGGGCCCGGCGTGGCAAGCACTCTGGGCAATGTCATCTGGATTGTTGTTGCCGGCATCTGGATTGTGATCGGCCACGTCACCACGGCGTTCACCATGGCCATCACCATCATCGGCATCCCTCTGGCCATCGCGAACCTGAAAATGATCCCGGTGTCCCTCATGCCGTTGGGGAAGGAGATTGTTCCCACCAATCGCCCCTTTGTTAGCACCTACCGGTAGCGGGTTACGAGCCTTGCACACTGGGACAACGTACAGCCGCGTAAGCTGGTGCCATGAGCACTAAGAAAAGCGACTGGCTAGATATTCTGGTCAATTTCGCCAGTTTTGCGGCCATGATCCTGGTCCTCACCTTTGCCCGTTTTGGGCTGCCCCTGAAGATCGTGCTGGCGTTCGCCGTGTCCTTGGCCATTACGGGCGGCTGGTCGTACTACAAACGCAAGCTCCGCCGCCGCCCGTCAAACCTCAAACGCTTGCACGTGTACAGCGAGAAAAGCGTGGACGAAAAATAGTGGAGATCATTCGCTACGCCTCCCTCAAGGCTGCCCCGTGGGCCAATGGCGGCGGAATCACCCGGCAAATCGCGGCAGGCGCCGGCACCGGCGCAGAGTGGGATTGGCGCCTGAGTTTGGCCGAGGTATCCAAGGCTGGCCCGTTTTCGCCGCTGCCCGGCATTGACCGGATCATCACCGTTGTGGAAGGTGAGCTCATCGCGCTAAGCGTGGACGGCGTTGAGCAGGCTCTGGAAAAATTCCGCCCCTTCCGCTTTTCCGGCGACGCTGACACGTCCGCCACACTGCCCACGGGCGCGCTGAAGGATCTGAACCTCATGACCCGCCGCGGCGCGTTCAAGGGCTATGCGGCCATCATCGAGTTGTCCAAGAAGCGCCCGCATCCCGTCTTCGCAGACCAGTTTGCGGTGCTGTTGCAGGGTTCGGCCACGGTTTCCCCCGGTTCCACAAATTCCCAGCCTGCCTCGGACGACGCCGAAGCCTCCACCCCTGCGCCCGTCACCGAGGCGCTGGGCAAGTTCGACACCGTGGTTGGCTCCGAGGATGCCCCGGAGATTTCCGGCCGCGGCTTCCTGGCCGTGCTGAGCATCGACCCGGCAAGCTAGCACCAGCCGCTAAAACTGTTCGGGTTCATTGCCCCACTCAACCCTGACACCTCCGGTCTCGGTATGATCAATGCTTGTCCTGATCTCGGCCGGGGCGGCCCATGGGCAAAAACCCGCCTGCCGTGCACAATAAGCACATGAACCCGCGATTTTTGCGCGCCACCTGCCAGGCCCTGCCATGACATTGCCCCTTCTGGCCATGATCTGTGCGGTGGCCTTGCTGGGACCACTGTTGGCCTTGCCGCGAAAATGGCACATCCCTGTGGTCATCGGTGAGCTGCTTGCCGGCATTCTTATAGGCCGAACGGGCCTGAACCTTGTGGTTCCGAGCGATTCCACTTTCACCTTCCTTGCCGACATAGGATTTGCGTTGATCATGTTTGTGGCCGGTTCCCACGTGCCCATCCGAGACAAACAAATTCGGTCGGCGCTTGGCAGCGGTGCCGTGGCTCTCGTGGTGGTGGCGGTGGCCGCGGCCGCCGTGGGCATCGGGCTTGCAGCCGTCTTCGGCAACGGCCATGCCCCGCTTTATGCTGTGCTGCTGACCTCATCCTCCGCAGCCCTGGTGCTGCCAATCATCGGTTCGCTGGGGTTGTCCGGTCCCTCCGTGCTGGCCATGACGGCGCAGGTGGCCTTAGCCGACACCCTTGCGATTGTGGCCCTGCCGCTCGCACTGAACCCGTCAACCGCGGGGCGGGCCGCACTCGGTTCGCTGGCGGTGTTGGCGGGTGCCGCCGTCGTATTTCTCATTCTCCGCCAAGCTGACCAAAAGGGTCTCCGCCTGCGCTTCCACAAGGTGTCCGAGCGCCGCAAGTTCGCGTTGGAGCTGCGCATCCAGCTCATCATTCTGTTCGCGCTGGCGGGGCTGGCAGTGTGGGGACACGTCTCCATCATGCTCGCTGGGTTCGCGTTTGGCCTTGCCGTTGCGGGAGTGGGAGAGCCCCGGAGACTGGCGCGGCAGCTCTTTGCCCTCACTGAGGGGTTCCTGGGGCCGGTATTTTTCCTGTGGCTGGGCGCATCGTTGAACCTTAACGAGCTCGCCGCCCATCCGCCCATGGTGCTGCTTGGGCTGGCACTGGGGCTTGGCGCCATCGCTGTCCACGCACTGACCCGCCTCCTGGGTCAGCCGCTGCCGCTGGCGGTTTTGTCAGCATCGCAGCTGGGCGTGCCCGTTGCGGCCGCCACGATTGGCATCCAGCAGAACCTGTTGTCCCCTGGTGAACCCGCGGCGCTTGTCCTAGGCGCCCTCGTCACCATGGCCGCGGCGACAGTGGCGGGGAGCCGCTTTGTTTCCCGAAAACCGACGGCTTAAATTCCAGCGGCCCAAAGCTCGCCGCCGTTAAATAAAACCGACCCGCAGTAGTGGTCGAAAAATCCCCAGAATTTCCGGGATTCTTCGACCACTACTGCGGGTCGGTTTCGTGTAAAGGCTAGTGGCCGCGACGCTGGTTTGAGGCAGGTGCCGAGGCACGGCGGGCTCCGCCAGCGGAGCGTGCCGGGCGGGACTTGTCGCCGCCGTTGGCGTTGTAGCTGCCACCGGAGGTGCCACCCGTATTGGAGGACCAGGCAACGCTGGATCCGCTGCGTGCACCGGCGCCTTCGCGTGAGCCGGCGCCTTCGCGTGAGCCGCCCTGAGGTGCGCGGCGTCCGCGTGCCACGTCGCCGTCGCGGGCCGGGCGGCCTGAACCGGCCGCGCGTGCGCCCTGCTGAACACCTTCGCGGCGTTCGCCGCGGTTGCCCGTAGCAGCGCCGCGCTCGTTGGAGTCGGCGGAAACGCGTCCACGGCCGCCTCGGCCGCCACGTCCACCAGCGGTGGGGGCAGCTCCGGTACGGGCGCGCTTACGCTGAGCGTTTGCACCGGTTGAGGTGCCGCCGCCCTGGGCAGGCCGCTTCGAGGCTAGGAGAGCCGCACGGGTGCGGGGATCGATCTTGTCCGCAACGTCGCCTACCAAAGTGGCAATGACGGGAGATGACGTGGTGACGCGCTCAAAGTTCACGTCAACGCCTGCTGCACGCATGAGCTTCTTGACGTCGCCCTGCTGCTCGGGAAGCGTCAAGGTGACAACAACGCCGTCGGACCCGGCACGGGCGGTACGGCCTGAACGGTGCAGGTATGCCTTGTGCTCTGTGGGCGGGTCAACGTGGATGACCAATTCAATGTCATCAACGTGCACGCCGCGGGCGGCAACGTCGGTGGCAACCAGGACGCGAACGTCTCCAGTGGAGAATTCGGCAAGGTTCCTATCGCGAGCATTCTGCGAAAGGTTTCCGTGCAGGTCAACGGCGGGGATACCGGCGTCGGTCAGCGTCTTGGCAAGCTTGCGGGCGTGGTGTTTGGTGCGCATGAAGAGAATACGGCGGCCGGCGCCGGATGCCAATTCAACAATGACCTGCCTCTTGACGGTCTGATCGTTGACCACCAGGACGTGGTGTTCCATGGTGGAAACGGCGGCCTTGGCCTCGTCCACCGAGTGGGTGAGCTGGTTGGAGAGGTAGCGCTGGACAATCTTGTCCACGCCGTTATCCAAGGTGGCGGAGAACAGCATGCGCTGGCCCTGCGTGGGAGTGGTGTCCAGCAGGCGCTTCACAACTGGCAAGAAGCCGAGGTCAGCCATGTGATCGGCCTCGTCCAGGACGGTGATCTCAACGCTTTCCAGCGACACGATGCGCTGCTTCATGAGGTCTTCAAGGCGGCCCGGGCAGGCGATGACAATGTCAACACCGGCGCGCAGCGCCTTTTCCTGGCGAGCCTGTGAGACGCCGCCGTAAATGACGGTGGTGTTCAGGCCCATGGCCTTGGCGAGGGGCTCGATGGTGTTGTTCAGCTGGGTGGCCAGCTCGCGGGTCGGTGCAAGAACCAGGCCCATGGGACGGCCCGGCTTGCGGAAGTAAGGGGCTTCACGCTCGGCCAAACGGGCAACGAGCGGGATAGCGAAGGCAATGGTCTTGCCGGAGCCGGTGCGGCCGCGGCCCAGCACGTCACGTCCTGCCAGAGTATCTGGGAGAGTCTTGACCTGAATGGGGAATGCTTCTTCAATGCCCTGAGCGGCGAGTGAAGCAACGATTTCCTTGGGCGCACCAAGGGCAGCAAAAGTTGTCATGTAAAGAGAGAATCTTTCGTAAGGCGGTTCAACGTCCCACAATCAGTTTTGACCGCGGGTTCGCCGATTCAATGCCAGAGCGAGTCAACCGCGGCTGCCTCAAGGCAACCCCATTGCGGGACTAGATGCATGCGTTCATCGACGCAGAATGCGCTTGAAGCACATTAAGTATGTTCATACTATCAGCGGCACGACGCCGGACACCCCCAAAGTGCCGCATCTCACCATCGGCGAGCCTGCCCCATGCATAGAACACCGCCCCATCAACCCCGGGATACGGCCCATTTCACGAAGTCGCCACAAAAAATCCCGGTACCCTTAATGGTGATGAGTGAAATCCCAGCTTCCAGCCCCGAACTGCCCGCATCCGCCCCCGATGCCTCTCTCACCGGCCCCTGCGCCAGTGACCAGCAGCGGGCCCCGCGTACCGAAGACGGTTCGGCACGGCCAATTACCCCGGGCAGCCAAGCCGCAGAAGGCACCTACCGCTCCCAGCCCGTCTCTTTTGTGCGCCGCGGTACGCGTTTGCAGGGACGCCGCCAGCAGGCCTGGGATGACCACTCCGATACCTTGGCCGTGGACGTTCCCCGCCACATCTCTGACACATCGGTGCATCCCGATTACGTTTTTGACGCCCAGGCGGAGTTTGGCCGCATAGCCCCTCTTGTTGTTGAAATTGGCTCCGGCCTAGGCGATGCCGTGATCCACGCCGCCAAGGAAAACCCTGACAAGGATTTTTTGGCGGTGGAGGTCTACACGCCCGGGCTGGCTCAGACCATCCAAAAGATTGTTGCCAACGGGCTGGAAAACGTCCGTGTGGTCCAGGCGAATGCGCCGGAAGTTCTCAGCTCCATGCTCCCGGCGGGTTCCGTCAGCGAAGTATGGGTGTTCTTCCCAGACCCCTGGCACAAGACCAAGCACAACAAGCGCCGCATGGTCAAGGACACCTTCGCCCCGCTCGTGGCTCGAGTCCTGACGGAAGGTGGCTTCTGGCGCCTGGCCACAGACTGGTCGGCCTATGCAGAGCAGATGCTTCAGGTGGGCATTGCCTCCCCTGACTTCAGCAACCTGCACGACGGCGAGCGCACCGGTGCGCACAGCCCCCTCACCGAGGCGCGGCGCAGCGGAGTTGATTGCGAGCAAAGCCAGGACCTGGACCTAGTGGGCGGTTGGGCCCCCCGCTTTGACGGGCGCATCCTGACCAGCTTTGAGAGCAAGGCGCATAAGGCTGGGCGAGTCATCTTCGATCTCACCTTCCGCCGGAACTAACACCACCGGCACCGTCCTGGCCACTGCGCCATCCGGGCTAAGGGGTGGTCCACTGCTTCATGCAGCGGACCACCCCGCTTTTTTTGTTTAACGTATGCGCCCGCCGGGCTTCTATAACGGCGCAGCTGGCACAGTGGCGCCCCTTAGCACCCCACCCGGGCACATACAGAACGGGCGTCATAATTACACAAGTGGGCGTCATTTTTAATGACCCAAAGGGGCCAGATTCCTCTTCCGCGAGTTAAAGTCGCATGAATTAGGCAAGAATTAGATCAGAATTAGCACACCCTAACGTTGACTATTCCAAGGGCTGTAGAAAACCTCTTCTAAGCCACATATGGTGAGCTCATGACTGCTGAACCAATTGTCGCTGGGGTCGATGGACCGGCGTCGGACGCGATGTTAAAACTGGGCCGCTTTTTCACCAAGTGGGACGAGAGCGCTGATTCCCGCGCCGTGTTCCGGGAGGGCGGCCGGGCCGGTGACATCTTCTACCGGGACCGGTGGAGCCATGACAAGGTGGTGCGCTCCACGCACGGCGTGAACTGCACGGGCTCCTGCTCATGGAAGGTTTACGTCAAGGACGGCATCATCACATGGGAGTCCCAGCAGACCGATTACCCCAGCGTGGGCCCGGACAGCCCCGAGTATGAGCCCCGCGGTTGCCCCCGCGGCGCAGCGTTCTCCTGGTACACCTATTCCCCCACCCGGGTCCGCTTCCCGTATGCCCGCGGCGTGCTGGTAGATATGTACCGTGAGGCCAAGTCCCGTTTGAAGGACCCCGTCCTGGCCTTCGCGGAGGTTGCCGGGGACCCGGAAAAACGCAAAAAGTACCAAAACGCCCGTGGCAAGGGCGGTCTGGTTCGCACCTCGTGGGCTGAGGCCCTGGAAATTGCCGCCGCCGCACACGTGAACACCATCAAGAACTACGGTCCGGACCGTTGCTCCGGCTTCTCCCCAATCCCGGCCATGTCCATGGTCAGCCACACCATCGGCACCCGTTTTGTCCAGCTCGTGGGCGGGGTCATGACGTCCTTCTACGACTGGTACGCCGATCTTCCCGTCGCCAGCCCGCAGGTCTTTGGCGATCAGACGGACGTCCCGGAGTCCGGGGACTGGTGGGATGCCACGTACTTGATGATGTGGGGCTCCAACGTCCCCGTCACCCGCACCCCTGATGCGCACTGGATGACTGAGGTCCGCTACCGCGGCACGAAGGTCATCGCCATCAGCCCCGATTACGCGGACAACACCAAGTTCGCCGACGAATGGCTCCCGGCCCAGGCGGGCACCGACGCCGCCCTCGCCATGGGCATGGGCCACGTGACGCTCAAGGAGTTCTTCGTGGACCGTCAGGTCCCGTTCTTCCAGGACTACGTGCGCCAGTTTACCGACCTTCCCTTCCTGGTGCGCTTGGAGAAGAACCACGACGGGACGTACAACGCCGGGAAGTTCCTCACCGCCGCCTTCGTCCCCGGCAATGAGCTCGAAGAGGACGCCGCGTTCAAGACGATGCTCTTTGACAAGGTCTCCGGCACGGCCATCATCCCCAACGGAACCCTGGGCCACCGCTATTCCAAGACCGGTGAGGGCAAGTGGAACCTTGACTTGACCGGCATCGAACCGGCCTTGAGCCTGGAGGAAGTCTCCACGGAGTCCGCAGAAGTCCTTCTGCCGTGCTTTGAGGATCCGGGCGGGGCAGGTTCCGTGTTGCGGCGCGGCGTCCCCACCACTGTGGTGGGCGGGCACCTTGTCACCACCGTCTATGACCTAATGCTGGCGCAGTACGGTGTGGGCCGCCCAGGCCTTCCCGGCGACTGGGCCAAGGACTACAACGACACATCCACCCCCTACACCCCGGCGTGGCAGGAGGAGATCACCTCGGTCCCCGCCCAGGCCTGTATCCGCATAGCCCGCGAATTTGCCCGCAACGCCGAGCAATCCAAGGGCCGCTCCATGATCATCATGGGCGCCGGTATCTGCCAGTGGTTCCACGGCGACACCACGTACCGTGCCATTTTGGCCCTTGTCATGTTGACCGGCTGCATGGGTCGCAATGGCGGCGGCTGGGCCCATTATGTGGGCCAGGAAAAGACTCGTCCGCTCACCGGGTGGGTGTCTCTTGCCAACGCTCTTGACTGGTCGCGCCCGCCGCGGACAATGATCGGCACCGGCTATTGGTACATGCACACCGACCAGTGGCGCCAGGACGGGTACTCGGCCGATGCGCTGAAATCGCCCCTGTCCACGGGCAGCCTGGACGGCATGCACACGGCTGACGCCCTGGCGCAGTCCGCCCGGCTTGGCTGGATGCCGTTCTACCCGTTCTTTGACAAAAACCCGCTGGATATCGCCGATCAAGCCATCGCGGCGGTCGCCGCCGGTGAGGCACCCGATGAAAAGACGTGGGTGGCGCAGTCGCTCAAGAGCCGGGCACTGGATCTGGCCATCGAGGACATCGACGCCCCCGAAAACTGGCCCCGCACGCTGATCCTGTGGCGCTCAAACCTGTTTGGCTCCTCCGCCAAGGGCAACGAGTACTTCCTGCGCAATTTGCTCGGCACGCACAATAACGTGATGGGTCAGGACAGTGAGGCCTCGCTGAAGCCAAAAACTGTCAAGTGGCATGAGAAGGGTCCTGAAGGAAAGCTGGACTTCTTGATGTCCGCGGACTTCCGCATGACAAGCACCACGCTGCTTTCCGACGTCGTTTTCCCGGCGGCCACCTGGTACGAGAAGCACGATCTCTCCTCCACTGACATGCACCCGTTTGTGCACGCATTCACCCCGGCCATCGATCCGCCGTGGGAAACCAAAACCGACTTTGAGATGTTCCACCTCCTCGCCGAGGAATTCTCCCGGCAGGCGGCAAAGCACTTGGGCACCCGCAAGGACCTGGTGACCGTGCCCATGATCCACGACACCGTGGGCCAGATCGCCCAGCCAGGCGGGGTGGTCAGCGACTGGCGCGAAGACGGTATCGACGGCGTACCGGGGGCGAACATGCCCAACTTCACTATTGTGGAGCGCGACTACACGGCCATCGCCCACAAGCTGGCCGCCGTTGGACCTCTGGCAGACAAGCTCGGCTTCACGGTCAAGGACGTCAACTACAAGCTGGACAAAGCCCTGGATCACCTGGCCAAAGCCAACGGGGTCATGATGGGCGGCTACGCACACGGGCGCCCGGCCATTGACACGGACGCGAAAATGGCTGAGGCCATCCTGACGTTCTCCGGCACCTGCAACGGCCAACTCGCCGTTGCGGGCTTCAAAGAGTTGGAGAAGCGCACGGGTGTGAAGCTGGCGGATCTGGCCGAGGGCAGCGAAGAAAAACACATTTCCTTCGCCATGACCCAGGCCGGGCCGGTTCCTGTCATCACGTCCCCGGAATGGTCGGGCTCGGAGACGGGCGGGCGGCGCTACTCACCGTTCACCCAAAACATCGAACGGCTCAAGCCCTTCCATACGCTCACCGGGCGCATGCACTTCTTCCTGGATCACGACTGGATGATCGATATTGGCGAGGCCTTGCCGATCTACCGCCCACCGCTGGATATGCAGCGTTTGTTTGGGGAGCCGAAGTTCGGCCCCAACGGGGAGAAGGAGGTGGTGGTGCGCTACCTCACCCCGCACTCCAAGTGGTCCATTCACTCCGAGTACCAGGACAACCTGCTCATGCTCTCGCTTTCCCGTGGCGGTCCCACGGTGTGGATGAGTCCGCAGGATGCCAAGTCCATCAAGGTCATGGACAACGACTGGGTGGAGGCGGTGAACATGAACGGTGTGTTCGTGGCCCGCGCCGTGGTTAGCCACCGCATGCCAGAGGGTGTGGTGTACGTCTACCATGCCCAGGAACGCACTATCGATGTGCCCAAGTCCGAGGCCACCGGCCGGCGCGGCGGCATCCACAACTCTCTGACCCGGCTGTTGGTCAAGCCGTCTCACCTGATTGGCGCCTACGGGCAACAGACCTACGCGTTCAACTATCTTGGCCCAACAGGTAACCAGCGAGACAACGTTTCCACTATTCGTCGCCGTTCCCAGGAGGTGCAGTACTAATGCGTGTAATGGCTCAAATGGGCATGGTCATGAACTTGGACAAGTGCATTGGCTGCCACACGTGCTCCGTCACGTGCAAGCAGGCATGGACCAACCGGGCAGGGGTGGAATACGTCTGGTTCAACAACGTAGAAACCCGCCCCGGACAAGGCTACCCACGCCGCTACGAGGATCAGGAAAAGTGGAAGGGCGGCTGGGAGCTGAACAAGCGCGGCCGCCTCAAGCTCAAGGCCGGTGGGCGTGTAAAGAAGCTGTTTGGCCTCTTCGCCAACCCCATCCAGCCCGAGCTCAAGGACTACTACGAGCCCTGGACGTACGACTACAAAACCCTCGTTGACGCCCCCTTGGGCGATGACTTCCCCGTGGCACGGCCCAAGTCCCTGATCACCGGCAAGGACACCAAGATCACATGGAGCGCCAACTGGGATGACGATCTGGGCGGCACCGAGGAAATGGGTCACCTGGACCCGATCGTGGAGAAGGTGCGCCGCGAGTCCGAGGACAAGATCAAGTTCGAGTTCGAGCAGACGTTCATGTTCTACCTGCCCCGCATTTGCGAGCACTGCCTGAACCCCTCCTGCATGGCTTCATGCCCGTCCGGCGCCATTTACAAGCGCGTGGAGGACGGCATTGTTCTGGTTGATCAGGACCAGTGCCGCGGCTGGCGCCAGTGCATGACAGGCTGCCCGTACAAGAAGATCTACTTCAACCACAAGACCGGCAAGGCCGAGAAGTGTACGTTCTGCTACCCGCGCATCGAGGTGGGCCTGCCCACCGTCTGCTCTGAAACCTGCGTTGGCCGGCTGCGGTACTTGGGACTGTTCCTGTACGACGCCGATGCCGTCACCGCTGCTGCCTCGGTCACCGACCCGCAGGATTTGTACCAGGCGCAGATGGATGTGCTGCTGGATCCCAACGATCCCGCCGTCATCAAGGCCGCCCGGGAGCAGGGCATCCAGGAAGACTGGATCGATGCTGCCCAGAAGTCTCCCGTGTATGCGCTGACCAAGGTATACAAGCTGGCTCTTCCATTGCACCCGGAATACCGCACCATGCCCATGGTTTGGTACATCCCGCCGCTCTCCCCCGTGGTTGACCTGCTCCGCGATCAGGGCCACGACGCGGAGGATTCGGGTGTGTTGTTCGGCGCCATTGACGCCTTGCGTATCCCGGTGGAGTACCTGGCGGAGCTGTTCACCGCCGGGGACACGGAGCTTGTCACGGGTGTGCTGCGCAAGCTGGCCGCCATGCGAGCCTACATGCGCGGTATTTCTCTGGGTAACGATCCCGATGAATCCATTCCTGCCTCGGTGGGCATGGACGGGGAAACAATGTATGAGATGTACCGGCTGATGGCGATCGCCAAGTATGAGGAACGCTATGTGATCCCGAAGGCACACGCCGAGCAGGCACATGACCTGGAGGAAATGGGGTGCTCCCTGGACTTCGACGGCGGACCCGGCATGGGCGCCATGGGAGACTCCCCGTTCGGCGAAGCAAGCGGACGCCCCACCCCGGTTGCCGTGGAAACGTTCAATGCGTTGCGAGACCGCCAAACCTCCGACTCCGTCGCGGGGGCAGACACCCTCCGTGGGCGTGTGAACCTGCTCAACTGGGATGGCAACGGTGCACCTGCCGGACTGTTCCCCCAGCATCACCCCACCGAGCCGGACCGCGATGAGCGTGAGGGCGACCTCGAGAGCGCAATCGAAGGCGGTGGCGGTTCATGAGCCGCAAAGATCAGGTGACGTTCCTGGCTGCGGCGTGGTGCCTGTCCTACCCGGATGAGCTGTTGCTGGAACGGGTTCCGCTCATGCGGGCCGCACTCGGCGAGTTCCCCGGAGCCCTGGCCCCGTTCGCCGTGGTGCTTGATTCCTTCCAAGACAATGATTTGATGGCGCTGCAGAGCCAGTACGTCGCAGAGTTCGATCTCGGCAAGCGCCACGCCCTGCACCTCTCCTACTGGACCGACGGCGATACCCGCCGCCGCGGCGAGGTCCTCGGGGCGTTCAAGAAGGTGTACCGCGGTTCCGACACCTTGGTGAACACGCGCGGAGAATTGCCCGACTTTTTGCCCATGGTGCTTGAATTCGCGGCAACCGTTGACATGGCCACAGGTAAAGAATTGTTGCAGCAGTACCGGCCCAGCCTTGAGCTGATCAAATTTGGGCTGCTGCGTGATGACTTGGCGCACACCGAGATTGTGCAAGCCGTTTGCAACACGCTGCCCGGGGCCTCCCCGGCAGATGAACAAGCCGTCATGCGGATGGCTGGCTTCGGCCCGCCCACCGAATCCGTGGGTCTGGACCCTTACGACCCCCGGCTGCTGCCCATGAAAGGGGCATAAGCTATGGATATTATCCTCTGGGGCGTGCTGCCCTACGTCATGGTTGTCATCTTGGTGGGCGGCTCCCTGTGGCGGTACAAGTACGATCAGTTTGGCTGGACCACCCGCTCCTCCCAGCTCTATGAGTCCAGGCTGCTGCGGATTGGCTCGCCCATCTTTCACTTTGGATTATTGGCCGTCATTGCCGGGCACTTCTTTGGACTGGTGATCCCGAAGTCATGGACCGAAGCGGTTGGCATGACGGAGAGCCTGTACCACTTCAACGCGCTTTTTGTTGGCACCATTGCCGGAGTGGGGACGTTGGGTGGCATCATCATCCTCATCATCCGCCGCCGCAAAACCGGCCCGGTTTTCATGGCCACCACCAAGAACGACAAGATGATGTACGTGGTGCTGGTGGCTGCGATCATCTTTGGCTTGTGGACCACATTGGCCAGCGTGTTCTGGCCCTCTCATGACCTGACCTACAGGGACACCGTCTCGCCCTGGTTCCGTTCGCTGTTCATCTTCCAGCCCGATGTGGCCGCCATGGCTGCGGCGCCGTTCGCGTTCCACCTTCATACCTTGGTAGGCATGCTGTTGTTCATGGTGTGGCCGTTCACCCGCCTGGTTCACGCCTTCACAGCCCCTCTGCACTACTTGTTCCGGCCCTACATTGTCTACCGCTCACGGGACAAGGGGGCCAGCGTGGCAAACCGTCACGGCTGGTCCGACGTTGGCACCCACGACCGAGACACCCAGCACCGCTAGCCCAGGAGAGAGAATGGCACGAGAAACATCCGCACCCGCGCCTCCCCAACAAGCCGTTAAGGGCCAAGCCCTGAACTTGGTTATGGCCACTGCAGCTTCGGTGGTGGCCTTTTGGGCTTGGAACATGATTGCCACCCTGAGCACGCACTACGCCCACAACATGGAGCTCTCTGCAGGGGTCATGGGCGTTCTGGTGGCCATGCCCATCTTTGTGGGCTCGTTAGGGCGCATTGTGGTGGGCGCCATGACGGACAGATACGGGGGACGCGCCCTTTTCACGTTCGTTTTGCTTGCCACCATTCCAACAGTTCTTCTGGTCGCCTTGGGCGGGTCGTTGAACTCGTTCACGATTGTCCTTATTGGCGGGTTTTTACTCGGTGTGGCGGGCACTGTATTTGCCGTGGGCATTCCCTTTGTCAGTGCTTGGTACCCGCCGGCTAGGCGCGGCTTCGCCACGGGAATCTTTGGTGCTGGCATGGGTGGAACCGCCCTGGCCGCGTTCCTGAACCCGCGTCTGGTGAAGTCCATCGGGTACGTGCCCACCCACCTCCTGGTTGCTGTTTTGCTGGCTGTCATGGCAGTCCTTGTCTGGTTCTTCATGAAGAACGCACCCGATTGGCAGCCCAGCACAACGCCCGTGTTGCCCGAACTCATCGAGGCTTCAAAGCTGGCCGTCACCTGGAAACTGTGCTTCCTGTACGCGGTGGTCTTTGGCGGCTTTGTCTCCTTCGCAACGTATCTGCCCACCTATCTGCGCGATGTTTACGAATTTGACCCGAGTTCAGCCGGCGCCCGAACAGCCGGCTTTGCCCTAGCTGCCGTGCTCGCCCGGCCCATTGGTGGCGTGCTGGCAGATAAAATAGGGTCCAAGCCCGTGGTTATCGCTTCGCTGGCAGGCGTGGCCATTTTGGGCTTCCTTGTAGCCTTGGAACCAGCGGCTGACGTTGAAGCGGGCCCCATCTTCATTGGTCTGGCTGCAGCGCTTGGCCTGGGCACCGGCGGCGTCTTTGCCTGGGTGGGAAAACTGTCCCCGGAGGGCAGGATGGGCACCGTGGGCGGCATAGTCAGTGCCGCCGGCGGGCTCGGCGGCTACTTCCCACCCCTGATCATGGGCATGACGTACAACCCCGACGCCGAAAGCTACAAGTACGCCATTGGCCTTTCACTTCTGGTTGTCACCGCCATGGTGGCCTTGTTGTTCGCGCTGGTCTTTGTTAAAGACCGGGCAAAATCACAAGTGACACCGGCCATCCCATAGTCTTTCCCCCTTTTCCTTCTACCCTGTTCCTCCTTGCCCTTCCTCAAACCCACAGGCGGCATGCCGGGCACCTGCCCGGCACGCCGCTCCCGTTTTTGACATGGCGGGAAACTTTTTGCTACACATTTTGGCGCAGAGCAGCCCCTAGGTAAAAAATGGCCGCCAATACTGCGTAGGATTGATAGATGTGGTCCTTCGCCTAGGGTCATCCCCAACCGACAGGTGGATAAGTTCCGTGACGTACTCCTCCGCTGGCTCGCCCTTGATGACGCGGATCGCCGAGTTTACTGAGAATTCCATTGCCGCCGGCCGCGCCTACGCCGATGAGGACCGCGTTAGCGACATTGTGTTGGAACCGGCAACGGGCCTGCTCTCCGGCAAGGTGACAGGCACCCAGGTGTACCGGCCCACGGCCAAACTGGTCCGTGAGCACGACGGCGTCATCGCCTGCCGGGTGGGTATCTGCAACTGTTCTATCCGGCAAAACTGTAAGCATGTGGTGGCACTGATTGCTGCGGCCGAGCAGGATCCCTCATTCACTGACTTTTTTGTCCCGGAAGAATCCCCGCGGGAACCCACCTTCCTAGAAACTCTCTTGGCCAAGGCCAAGGACAGCAAGTCTGCACCTGCCCCGAGCACGGAGATCACTGCAGATAACTCCTGGGAGGCCGCCCTTTCGGCGCTATTGCCCCCCGCCGCCTCCGCCCCCAGCCCGGACACTCCCGCTCTGGGCCTGCAGTTTGAACTTCACGTTCCCCCGCCGCGCTTTTCCTACCGGGGCCGGGGCAGTACGGTCCCCTCCCAGCCGGTCCTGAACGTCCGGCCCGTGGTCATGGGAACCCGCGGCAAGTGGGTCAAATCCGGTGTCAGCTGGTCAACGCTGGGCTACCTCTCCTATGGTGGAGCCCACGATCGCACCCAGCTTGAGTGGCTCACCGAGTTCCTGGCCTCGCATAGCCCCCGCCAAACTAATCACGGAAATGCCGGGGCGTGGCTGTCCTTGAACGACTTTGCCGGCCGGAACCTGTGGCAGCTTCTGGGCACAGCCCACAAGAGCGGGATTGCGCTCATTCATTCCGGCACGGGCGATCCCATCCGGGTCAGTGGCGAAGCCGTGACGCTTCAGCTGGACGTGACCCAGGATGACTCTGGCGCCTTGGATGTTGGCCCGCTAATAGAGCTCGAGGGCGCACCCGTCACCGCCGAAATCGTGGGCCAGATTGGCTCCCCCGTCTACGGTTTGTTCTTTTCCGACCCGGCCGACCCCAATGCAACAGCAGCCGCCGCTACACAAGGCCGCAACGCCGTCGTCCGTGGCAGCGTTACACTGGCTCCGCTGCCGGGGGAAACGTCCCCGCAACTGCTCGAATTTGCGCTGCGCAAGGAAGCCATCCACATTCCGGAGCAGGCCAGGGAGAAATTCCTAACCCACTTCTACCCGTCCCTGAAGCAGACCGCCCCCGTGGTCTCGGCAAATAATTCCGTGGAATTGCCGGCCTACACGGAACCCACGTTGTCCTTGCTGGCTGCCTACGGCAGTGACCATACCGTGCGGCTGCACTGGGAATGGCACTACCCTGTGGGCGCCCGGGTGATGTCACTGCCGCTGTGGCCCGATCTGGGGGAAACCGCTGTTCGCGACACTGGCGCCGAGGCCCGTCTGCTGGCCAGTGTGGGCGCGCCGTGGGAGGACATCACTGCCATGGGCGTGGCAGCCAATCATGCGTGGGGGGAGCCTACGCTGGCGGCCACTGCGGCGTTGAGTGATCTGAACACCTTGACCTTCACCGAAATTGTCCTGCCACGTCTGGCGGAGCTGCCCGGCGTTGAGGTGAGCACAACTGGCGATATTGCCAGCTACCGCGAGGTCACTGAGGCTCCCATTGTCACCATTTCCACCAAGGCCACGGATGAGCGGGACTGGTTCGATCTGGGCATTGTGATCACGCTCGAGGGCCAGTACGTCTCCTTTGCTGCCGTGTTCTCCGCCTTGGCCGCCGGCAATACCCGCATGCTGCTGCCCAGCGGCGCCTATTTCTCCTTGGACCGCCCCGAACTGCACCAGCTGCGTGCCTTGATTGATGAGGCTCGCAGCCTCAATGACAACAAGGACGGCGAGCTACGCATCAGCCGCTTCCAAGCCGGGTTGTGGGATGAGCTGGCCCAACTGGGCATTGTGGACGAGCAGGCGCAAGCGTGGCGAGCGGCCGTTTCCGGGCTGCTCGACGGCGGCCCGCCCGAGCCGCTGCCGGCTCCTGTCGCTTTACATGCAACCCTGCGCCCGTACCAGCTTGAGGGTTTCAACTGGCTGCATTTTTTGTACAGTTACGGGCTTGGCGGCGTGCTGGCTGACGATATGGGCTTGGGTAAAACCGTGCAGACTCTGGCGCTGATGTGCCAGGTGAAGGCGGATAACCCCGGCCATTCGGAGCCGTTCCTGGTAGTGGCGCCCACCTCCGTGGTGGGCAACTGGGCCAGTGAAAGCGTGAAGTTCGCGCCGGGGCTAAAGGTTGTCACCGTTTCAGAAACCTTTGCCAAGTCAGGGCTGGTGTCAGCGGACTTCTTTGCCGGAGCGGACATTGTCATCACCTCCTACGCACTGTTTCGCATAGATTTCGCCGAATACGCGATGCAGCCGTTTGCCGGGTTGATCCTGGATGAGGCCCAGTTCGTCAAGAACCACCAGTCCAAGGCATACCAGTGTGTGCGTAAATTGAAGGCACCGTTCAAACTGGCTGTCACGGGTACTCCCATGGAAAATAACCTCATGGAACTGTGGGCGCTGCTGTCCATCGTGGCACCGGGCCTGTTCCCCAGCCCCAAGCGTTTTGCTGAGTTCTACCAACGTCCCATTGAGAAGAACGCCGATTCCGAGCTGCTGGGCAAGCTGCGTGCCCGGGTAAAACCGCTTATGCTGCGCCGCACCAAGGAAGCAGTCATTGCTGACCTGCCGGCCAAGCAGGAGCAGATTCTAGAAGTTGAACTAAACCCGCGCCACCAGAAGATCTACCAAACACATTTGCAGCGTGAACGGGCCAAGATTTTGGGCTTGCTGGAGGATGTGAACAAAAACCGTTTCACCATCTTCCAATCCCTGACCCTGCTCCGTCAGCTCAGTTTGGATGTCTCTTTGGTAGATGAGGGCCAGGCCGGTGTGCGCTCCTCCAAGTTGGATGTACTTTTTGAGCAGCTGGAGGATGTGGTCAAGGAAGGCCACCGCGCCTTGATCTTTAGCCAGTTCACAGGCTTTCTGGGGAAGGTGCGGGAGCGTCTCATTGCCGAGGGCATTGACTTTACTTATCTGGACGGTGGTACCCGGAACAGGGCCGCCGTGGTGGATGAATTCAAGAATGGTGACGCCCCGCTGTTCCTGATCAGCCTCAAGGCTGGTGGTTTCGGCTTGAACCTGACCGAGGCTGACTACGTTTTTATTCTGGATCCCTGGTGGAACCCGGCCTCCGAGGCGCAGGCCGTGGACCGTACACACCGTATTGGGCAAAAGAAGAACGTCATGGTGTACCGGCTGGTTGCCAAGGACACCATCGAGGAAAAGGTCATGGCCCTGAAGGCGAAGAAATCGCAACTGTTCTCGGATGTCATGAGTGGGGATTCACTCTCCGGCGGGGCCCTGACAGCCACGGATCTGGCGGGCCTGTTCCGCGACTAGCCTCACGTCAAACATCTGGGTGGGCCCACGCCCGCGAGGGGCCCCGGCCGAGGAACGAGTCCGGGGAGCGGGTGGTGGGCCCACGCCCGCGAGGGGCCCCGGCCGAGGAACGAGTCCGGGGAGCGGGTGGTGGGCCCACGCCCGCGAGGGGCCCCGGCCGAGGAACGAGTCCGGGGAGCGGGTGGGGACTAGCGTTGCGGGCGCCAGATCACCATGGCCTGGCTACGAGGGCGCGGACGTTGTCCGCGGGCAAGGGCCACAATGTCCCCGCCTGTCAGCCCTGCGGCAAAAACCCTGCTATTGGCGCGTAGCGGCCGCGATTCCATTTCGGCGCTCACTGCTTCGAGCTGTTGGCTTAGCTCCAGCACTTTGCTCCGCAACGCATCAACCTGATTCTCCAACTCCATGATGCGCCGAATTCCCTCCAGCGACACGCCCTCCTGAGAGAGCCTCTGCACTTCGCGGAGCATCTCCACGTCATGCTGGGAGTACCGGCGAGCCCGTCCCGGAGCACGGTTGGGCTTAACGATGCCCAAACGATCGTACTGGCGCAGCGTCTGCGGGTGCATCTCCGCCAATTCGGCCGCCACGGAAATCACAAAGATGGGGGCATACTGATCAACAATCATTGCAATTTCCTTTCCAACGGTGGGCCCAATCGGGCAGGCGGGGATTAGAGTTTGGCTTTTTCCGCCAACGCTGCGCGAGGATCGCCATCTGCTGTTGCTTGGGCGAAGGCGCGCACCGCCTCTTCGGCTTCCTTGCTGAGCTTTTGCGGAACTGCCACGTCGATCGTGACGAGCAGATCGCCGTCGCCCTTTTTAGTTTTGACGCCGGCACCCTTGACCCGCAAAGTGCGGCCCGACGGCGTCCCGGCAGGAACGCGGACGCGCACCGTGTCCCCCGTGAGGGTGGGGACACTGATATCGGCTCCCAGCGCGGCTTCCGGGAAGGTGACCGGGACGTGGATGCGGATATTGTTCCCGTCCCGCTGGAAGAACTCATGGGCTTTGACATTGACTGTGACCATCAAGTCGCCGGGGCCGGCAGCGCCTTGTTGCCCCTTGCCTTTGACCCGGACCTTCTGGCCATCCTTGATGCCCGCGGGGATGCGCACATCGATGACCTCACCATTGGGCTCACGCAAGGCAATCTTGGTTCCGTGGACGGAGCCGCCAAAGGAGATGGACGTGCTGGCAGTTCGGTCTGCACCCTTGGTGGGCGTGGGCTGGAAACCGCCACCGCCGCCAAATCCGCCACCAAAAAGGTCTGCGAATTCCGGCGGTAGGCCGGAGCCGCCAAACCCCGGATTCCCCCGGGGATTCCCGCGGGGTGCGCCACGTCCGCCACCAAAGAGGTCTCCAAAGACGTCTTCAAAACCTCCGCCACTATGGCCCGCGCCGCCGGCACTGAACCGGGCGCCTCCACCCATGGCACGGATGGCATCGTACTGCTCGCGGTCTTCCTTGCTGGAGAGCACTGAATACGCTTCGGAGACGTCCTTGAAAGTCTTTTCCGCTTGAGGATCACCGGAGTTGGTATCCGGGTGATACTTGCGGGCCAATTTTCGGTAGGCCTTCTTGATCTCGGCCTCCGATGCATCTTTGGACACACCAAGGATTTTATAAAAGTCTTTCTCGACCCAATCCTGACTTGCCAAGACGCCTCCTTCCTAAAAATTTGTGGGGTAATGCTGGGCCCACGCGCCCGAGGGCCCTGGCTGAATCCGCGCCAGCGGATTCAGCCAGGGAGGGCGTGGGGATTAGGCTTCGGGAACTGCCACGATCACCTGTGCGGCGCGCAGGATACGCTCGCCGGACTTGTAACCGTTGCGCAGCACCTGGCTGACAGTATCAACTTCAATATCAGCTCCGGGCTGCTGGATCAGTGCCTCGTGGACCGTGGGGTCGAACGGAACACCAACGGCGGCGATCTTCTCCAAGCCATAGGTACTCAACACTGTTTCCAGCTTCGTGGCAATGGCCGCAAACGGGCCATCCACCAGATCGCCGTGGGCGCGTGCTGCGTCGATGTCATCCATCACGGGCAACACCGAGTTCAGCACGCCAATGACAGCCATCTGGCCGGCAACTGCCCGGTCGCGCTCAACACGCTTGCGGTAGTTGACGTACTCGGCCTGCAAGCGAAGAAGGTCATTCTTTAGCTCAATAACCTCGTCAGCTTCGCTACCCTGAGCCACGGACTCCTCCGCAGGAACCTCAACACCGTTGAGGATCTCCTCGGCCTGGGCCAGGGCATCGCCCTCGGCTGCGGAATTCTCGGCTGCAGGGGTCTGGGCGGGCTCGCCAACAGGGGCGTCCTCCGGGACCTCTTCGGGGTTTACGGACTCAGACATGCTTACTTCGCTTCGTCTTCGTCGATGATCTCGGCGTCAACGATGTCCTCGTCAGCAGCCGCTGCACCAGCAGCGCCTTCGGAAGGCTCTCCGGCGTCGGCCGCTGCACCCTCAGCCTGGGCTGCGGCGTAGATAGCCTCACCCAGCGAGGACTGCGAAGCCTGCAACTTCTCAAACGCGGTCTTCACGGCTGCATCGTCATCGCCTGCAAGAGCGGTCTTGAGCGCGGTGACGTCTTCCTTGACCGGGTTCTTGACCTCGTCGGAGAGCTTGTCATCGTTATCGGCCAGGACCTTGTCCACCGAGTAGTGCAGCTGCTCTGCGGAGTTGCGCAGATCGGCTGCCTCGCGGCGAACCTTGTCCTCTGCTGCGTGCTCTTCAGCTTCCTGAACCATGCGCTCAATGTCATCCTTGGACAGTGAGGAGCCGCCCGTGATGGTCATTGACTGCTCAACACCGGTGCCCTTGTCCTTGGCGGAGACGTGCACAATGCCGTTGGCGTCAATGTCGAAGGTGACCTCAACCTGCGGGACGCCGCGCGGAGCCGGTGCAATACCGGTCAGCTCGAACGTGCCCAACGGCTTGTTGTCACGAGTGAACTGGCGCTCGCCCTGGAAGACCTGGATGGCAACCGAGGGCTGGTTGTCATCAGCGGTGGTGAAGGTCTCGGAACGCTTTGTGGGGATAGCCGTGTTGCGCTCGATCAGGTTGGTCATCACACCACCCTTGGTTTCAATCCCCAAGGACAGCGGGGTGACGTCGATCAGCAGAACGTCTTTGCGCTCGCCCTTCAACACACCGGCCTGCAGTGCGGCACCAACGGCCACAACCTCATCGGGGTTGACACCCTTGTTGGGCTCCTTGCCGCCAGCGAGTTCCTTGACCAGTTCCACGACGGCAGGCATGCGGGTGGAGCCACCAACAAGCACGATGTGATCGATGTCAGAAACCTTGATGTTGGCTTCCTTGATGACGTCGTTGAACGGCTTCTTGGTGCGCTCGAGCAGGTCCTTGGTCAGGTCCTGGAGCTTGGCGCGGGTCAGCTGCTCATCCAAGTGCACCGGTCCGTCAGCGGTAACGGAGAGGTACTGCAGCGAGATGTTGGTGCTGGAGGCCGAGGAGAGTTCCTTCTTGGCCTGCTCAGCTGATTCCTTCAGACGCTGCAGGGCGATCTTGTCCTTGGACAGGTCGATGCCCTTGACCTTGAGCTGGTTCAGCAAGAAGTCAACGATCCGCTGATCCCAGTCATCGCCACCGAGGCGGTTATCGCCGTAGGTTGCGCGCACCTGGATGGTGGAGAAATCGTCTTCGTCCTTGCCAACTTCGAGCAGGGAAACATCGAACGTTCCGCCACCGAGGTCGAAGACCAGGATGAGCTCGTCTTCCTTGCCCTTTTCCAAGCCGTAAGCCAGCGCGGCAGCGGTGGGCTCGTTGACAATGCGCAGCACGTTCAAGCCCGCGATTTCGCCGGCTTCCTTCGTGGCCTGGCGCTCGGCGTCGTTGAAGTAGGCCGGGACGGTAACAACAGCGTCGGTGACCTTTTCGCCCAGGTACGCTTCGGCGTCGTTCTTGAGCTTCATCAGGATACGGGCGGAGACTTCCTGCGCCGTGTACTTCTTGTCATCGATCGCGATGGACCAGTCAGTGCCCATGTGGCGCTTGACGGATGAGATGGTGCGGTCAATGTTGTTGACGGCCTGGCGCTTGGCAATTTCGCCTACCAGGACTTCGCCGGTCTTGGAGAAGGCAACAACGGAAGGTGTGGTGCGTCCGCCTTCAGCGTTGGCAATAACGGTGGGCTCGCCACCTTCCAGGACCGATACAACCGAGTTGGTGGTTCCGAGGTCAATACCTACGGCACGTGACATAAGTGGTTCCTTTCATGGGCCGCTGCCTAAACTTTTCCGTCTGCCCGGTAGGGTGCGGTTTCGCTCACCAGCGGTATTGAGCGTTCTGCACTCAACTTTACTCAGACTCATCCCGGTGTCAAATAGAGTTGAGTGTAGTTGGCTCAACTTTCACTTTAGGCGAACACGTACTGCGTCGGATGGTCGGTTTTGGTGGTCTGCACCACTATTTTCTGGGGTACTTGAGCAACGGGCGGGCCGGCCTGGCTGAAGCGGCGCACAGTTCGTATGGCAACCGTGCGTAGAAACCATCCTGCGCATGGTTACCCTGCGAACGGTGCGCGGGTCCAACTTATGACAGGGCCTAGCGGCTACGTCCCGGCAGGCGTACGCTCCTTTTCATGAATCAGCACACGACGCCGTCGTGCCACGCAGGCACGCAACAGCCGGGAGCTCAGCCATCACGCGACCAGCAGCCGGAACCGGCGAACCAGGACGTGTACACACACGGACATCATGCGAGCGTGCTGCGCTCCCACATGGCCCGCACTGCCCAAAACTCTGCAACATACTTGATCCCGCACCTCACCCACGGGCTCAGCGTGCTGGATGTTGGCTCCGGCCCAGGCACCATCACGGCGGACTTTGCCCGGCTAGTGGCGCCGGGGCAGGCGGTGGGGATTGACCGCTCACCGGAAGTTGTGGCTGCTGCAACCGCGCTGGCCCGGGAACAGCATTTAAGCAATCTCAGCTTCGAGATGGGGGATGTTTACAAGCTGAACTTTCCCAATGACAGCTTCGACGTGGTCCATGCCCACCAGGTTCTGCAGCATCTGAGCGATCCTGTGGCGTCACTGAAAGAGATGCGCCGGGTGGCGAAACCGGGTGGCATAGTGGCCGTTCGAGATGCCGATTTTCGCGGCATGTTCTGGTACCCCCAGCTGCCCGAAATGGAGCAGTGGATGTCCCTGTACCAGCAGGTAGCCCGGCACAACCAGGCTGAACCGGACGCTGGCCGGCGGTTGCTGCACTGGGTCCAGGCTGCCGGATTCACCGATATCACGCCGTCAAGCACCACTTGGTTGTACGCGACAGCCGAAGAACGCACCTGGTTGGCTGGAGTGTGGGCGGATCGGGTGACGGGATCCACATTCGCCGAACAAGCCATTGCCTATGGTCTCGCCGATACCGCAACCCTGCAGCATATCTCGGCTGCCTGGCGCAGTTGGGGCAGTGCACCTGATGGCTGGTTCGCCATGCCCAACGGGGAAGTTATAGCCCGAGCCTAACCCGGGCGTACCAGCGGGCCCGGCAGGGTACTCACCACGCCTGACGGGGCCGGGGCCGCTACTATTCAGCTGTACCAGCTACTCCACCACGAGGAACTGGCCCATCATGCCCATGTCCTCATGCCATAGCAAATGGCAGTGATACATGTAGGGGATCACCGGATCTGTGTGCTCCCCGAAGCGCATCAACAGCCGAATGGTCATGCGCGGAGGGACATAGACGGTGTCCTTCCAGCCGGCCAGCTCGGGCGGCGGCGGCTGGTTGTCCATGCTGAGAATTTGAAACTGCACGTCATGAATGTGGAAGTTGTGGGGCTGGTTGTGCGCGTTGATGACACCCCAGGCTTCTGTTGCCCCGGCCTTCACTTCCAGATCAATTCTGTCCATGTCCATGAATTTGCTGTTGATGGAGTTATCGCCCAGCTGAAACATGCGCATGTCACCGGCCAGTGCCGGATCCGGGTAGTCCATGGTGGCGAGCTGGGTGGGGATCGGTGCGGAAGGGCTCAGCGTGGCTGCTGCCGTGAGCTCCAAGATCTCCAGTTTGTCCTGTGCTCCAACCTCGGCGGCACGCGAATCAGCAACGCCTAAGTCTTGGGGGAAGGACCGCAAAGTGAATTTCTCCCCGGGGGCTGCCGCAACAATGATCTCGGCGCGTTCGCCCGGGGTGAGCATGATGCGGGTGAGCGGCACCGGCTGGGCCAGGAGGCCTCCGTCGCTGCCAATCGTGGTGAAGCTGCGATCATCGGAGAAGCCGAAGTTGTAGCTGCGAGCGGTTGAGGCGTTCAGCAGGCGCAGGCGCGTGTGCTCGGCAGTGACGGCCAGTACGGCAGCCGCGGTTCCGTTAACCAGCACCGTACCGCCCAGCATCCCAACCCTAACCCTGCCACTCTCAACGAGCTGGCCCTGTGCGTTGAACGTCTTGTCCTGAACAATGACCGGAATGTCATCCACACCGTAGTGACGTGGCAGCGCAAGGCGGCTTTCTTCGTCGTCGTCAATGATGAACATGCCACCGAGGCCCTTGTAGACGTGCTTTTCCGTCTCACCGTGCGGGTGCGGGTGGTACCAGAGGGTCGCCGCGGGCTGGTCAATTCCCCACGCGGGAGACCATGTTCCGCCGGGTTCAACCATTTGGTGGGGGCCGCCGTCGGCCACGGCAGGTAGGCGCATGCCGTGCCAATGCAAGGTGGTGGCCACCTCGAGGCTGTTGCTGATATTGATGCGGATGTCCTCGCCGCGCCGCGCCCGGAGCGTGGGGCCCAGCAACGCGCCGTTGACGCCCCAGGTATCGGCTTTTCCGCCCTGAACAATCTCTGACTGGCCGGCCTGGGTGACAAGATCGAAGACGCGCTGGCCGTCCTTGACTACAGATTCCGCCAGCGGTGGGATGTGCAGCGGGTTTCGGAAATCGAGCTTTCCGAAGGTATCTAAGACCTCACGGCCCGTCCTGCCGGAACAGCCTGCCAGTGCCGCAAGGGCGCCGGCTCCCAGACCCAACGTGGTCAGCTGGAGCAGGTGGCGGCGGTTGAGTCCGGGACGTTGCAGTGCATCACTCATTTTCCTCATCTTAGTTGGCGGGTCCCGGCGGGTCATTTTGGCCGTCCCTGCTAGCAGGATTGCTACTAGCAGGATCGCCCCTTGTAGGATTACCCAGTGCAATTCTCCCTCTGGCTGGCCCTTGTCGGCGCCGGCGCCATGATCAGCCTGACCCCGGGCGCAGGCGCCATCAACACCATGTCCAACGCTCTCACCTCTGGGTTCCGGCGCTCCTTTTGGGGCATCCTTGGCCAGCAAGTGGCGCTTGTTATCCATGTGATAGTTGTTGCCGCCGGCGTGGGCATCATCGTCTCCAGCTCGCCGTTCCTGTTCTTGCTGATCCGCTACGTGGGTGCGGCCTACTTGGTTTATCTGGGTATCAGGAAACTGCTGGCGAAGGCTGAGACGGCCGACGCCGGGGACGCACCTGCCGCTGTTGAGCACGGGTTCTCGATGTTCCGCCGCGGGCTGTGGGTCAATCTCCTGAACCCAAAGGCGATCGTCTTCTTCTTGGCGTTCATGCCACAATTCATCCGCCCCTCCGAACCACTGCTGGCCCAATATGTCATTCTGACCGCCACCGTGGTGGTGATTGACATCATCGTGATGTGGTTTGTCTTTGCCGCAGGCGCCAAACAGCTCAAACACCTGACCACCAGCGAGCGCGGTCAACTCATCCTCAACAGGATCTTCGGCATCCTCTTCATCGGCGTGGGCGTGACACTGGCGATGGTGTAGCAGCCACCGCGCCCGCACCCCGCTTCCGCGCCCGGCTCTCCCTTCCGCTACCGCCCCCCACTTCGGCGCCCTTACGACGGGGCGCATAAGTGGGGGGCGGTAGCGCAGACGGCCACCTGTAGCCGCAGTAGCGCCGATAGACTGGCACCATGACCAACCCCTACCGGATCATTACCGTTTGCACCGGCAATATCTGCCGCTCCCCCATGGCTGAGTTCATGCTGGCGCATGCGGCAGCGGAGGCCAGGCTGGACGTGGAAGTAGATTCCGCAGGGACCAGTGCGTGGGAAATTGGAAACCCGATCGATCCGAGGGCCAAGAATGTCCTTGCCAAGCATGGCATCACCGCAACGGAGCATGTCGCTCGCACGTTCAACCCCGCCTGGTTCGTCAGCCGGGACCTCATCCTTGCCCTGGACACGGACCACTACGACGCGCTGACGGCACTGGCCCCCGACGACGCGGCCGCTGCCAAGGTGCACATGCTCCGCTCCTTCGATCCCGAAGCCGCCCACTTGCCAACCGAACAGCAGGGCATTTACGACCCCTGGTACGGAAACGCGTGCGACTTTGACGAAAGCGCGAACCTGATCTCCGCCGCGATCCCCGGCATCCTGGCCCTGGCCCGCGCCCGTGCCTAAGCCCGTCATCATTGCCGTGGACGGGCGATCCGGCGCCGGCAAAACCACCCTTGCCGTGGAACTGGCCACCTTGTTGCGACGCCACCGCAGCATCTCCCTCTTTCATCTTGAGGACATCTACACCGGCTGGGACGGACTGGCCGGCGGCGTGGAACGCTATATTGAAACCGTCCTGGAGCCCCTGCATTCCGGGAAACCCGCTACATGGACGGCATGGGATTGGGAGGCCAAGCACGACGGCGCCTCCCGCACCACCGAGCTTGCCCCGGTGGTTCTTGTAGAGGGTGTGGGATCTTCCCATGGCAGGGCCAGGGATTTCCTAGACGCCGTCATTTGGGTGGATACGCCCTCCCCCACCAGGAAGAAGCGTGCGCTGGAGCGCGACGGCGAGACCTACGCCCCATTTTGGGATCTTTGGGCTGAGCAGGAGGACCGCCTCCTCGATGACAGTCACCGCCCACAGCTGGCCGATGTAATTGTGGACGGAAGTAATGGTGTGGCCAACGCCCTCGAGGGTGTCTTAACGGCGCTGACCCAGTTACCCAAGCTGGAACACGTGCTCTCCCCGGAACTGGCAGGCCGGCGTGGCCTGGAGTTCTCCGCCGTCAGGATCGAAGGGCTGCCACCTGCCCAACAGCTGTTCCATTCGCTGTATGGGGCGGCAGAACACGCCATCTGGCTGGACAGTTCAATAGCTGAGACAGGCGGGGCGGCGCAGCCGGCTGGGACAATCAAGCTGGTACGAGATCCCGGGGAGTTCTCGGCAGCAGCCCGTTCCCGCTTTTCTATCATGGCGGATGATTCAGGTTGTTTTGGCCAGCTAGCCCACCACCAGGGCGGGCTGACAACTCTTTCCGCGGGTCAGGTGAGTGCTCATATCAGTGGACAGTTTTTCCCTTGGTTGGACTCGGCGTGGGGGCGCAAGGCCGTGCGCGCTCCGGCTGACTATCCGGGTGACTTTACTTTGGGTTGGCTGGGGTATTTGGGCTACGGTCTCGGCGATCCGGACGGCGTCCAGGCTGCCCCTGCACATCCGAAAACTGCCGGGCCAAATGACGGGCTGCCTACCGGTCCGGATGCTGGGTTGTCTACTGGGCCGGATTCCATTGCTGATGCTGCGCTGATATTCGCAGGCCGCGCAGTGGTTCTTGACCACTGGCAGAACTGCCTCTATGTCCTGACGCTGACAGGAGCCCAGCAGCCCTCGTCACAGCGGGAAGCGCAAGAATTTTTGGAGACCGTCCGCGCAGTTCACGCAGCAGCGCTGGAGAGCCCAGCAGCCCAAACGGAGCAAACCCTCTCGAAAGTGACGCCTGAACCTCAACAGGCACCACAGCAGGCACCACATGGGAAAGCGCCGAAATTCACTAGCAGGGACGGCGAACGCAGCTATAAGAACAAGATCGCGGCGGCACAAGCCCAGATCCGCGACGGCAACTCCTACGAGGTTTGCCTGACAACCACGCTGGAGGCAAACATGCCGGAACGGCTGGATCCCTGGGCCACCTACCAGGCTCTGCGCAAGCGCAGCCCGGCCCCGTTCGCAGCGTTCCTCCGGCTCGGTCCGCTGAGCATTGCCAGCACTTCCCCTGAACGATTCCTGCGCATTGATGCGGCGGGGCTGATGCGTGCCGAGCCTATCAAGGGCACCCGACGGCGTGATCCGGACCCTGCGCTGGATGCCGCGCTCAAGGAGGATTTGGCGTCATCACCCAAGGATCGGGCCGAGAACGTGATGATCGTGGACCTGCTGCGCAATGATCTTTCGCGCTTTGCTGTCCCGGCTTCACTGAGGGTTCCGCGGCTGTGCGCTATTGAAAGTTACGCCACGGTGCACCAGATGGTCAGTACCATCGAGGCGCGGCTGGCCCCGGGCAGTTCGCGAGCCCAAGCAGTGGCTGCCGCATTTCCGGCCGGGTCCATGACGGGTGCGCCGAAGATCAGCACCATGGCCATTTTAAGCCGCCTCGAATCCGGCCCGCGCGGCGTCTATTCCGGCGCTATCGGCTATTTTTCCCTCAATGCTGCTACTGATTTATCGGTGGTTATCCGCACGCTGGTCCTCCAAGACCTGGACGACGGCGGCACGCACCTTTCGCTGGGGATCGGCGGCGCCATCACGGCAGACTCTGATGACGAGGCGGAGTGGCAGGAGATTCAGGCCAAGGCTCACGGGGTTTTATCCACTCTGGGAGCCGATTTCCCGCGGTAGGCAGCACGGGGCGTTGCCTACTGCAAAGTAGCGGTTAGGCGGGCCACGTTGTCCACATAACGGGCCAGAATTGGGCGTGTGAGCCACTCTTCCAAATGCAGCTCACGTGACATGGAGCGGTAGTGGTCTTCAACAGCGTGCATTTGTTCAACCACTGCGCGGTCGATCATCATGACAGTGACTTCAAGGTTCAGTGAGAAGCTGCGCATGTCCATGTTGGAGGAGCCAATCACGGCAACGTCGTAGTCCACGGTGAAGTGCTTGGCATGGAGCACTAGTGGTTTGGGGTAAAGAAAAATGCGCACCCCGGCCCGCAAGAGCGCCTCGTAATAGGAGCGTTGAGCGTGGTGGACCAGAAACTGGTCACCCACCTCGGAGACGAAGAGTTCCACTTTAATACCGCGTTGCGCTGCGGTGGTGATGGCATAGAGAAGGGAATCATCCGGAACAAAATAGGGGCTGGAGATGGTGATCTGTTTTTCTGCCGAATACAGCAAAGTGTTGAAAAGGCGAAGATTGTTCTCAGTAACAAATCCCGGCCCGCTGGGCACCACCTGGCAGAGGGCTCCACCTTCAAACGTGTCCCAATGGTATGCAGCCATTTGAGATTCAAGATTTTCTTCGGTTTCCGAGGACCAATCAGTGGCGAACATGACGTTCAGGGTGCCAACAATGGGGCCTTCCAAACGTGTCATGAGTTCTACCCACTGACGGCCAACCTTGACGTTACGTTTTTTTCGATAGGAGGGCTCAATGACGTTTTGCGAACCCGTGAAACCCACCCGGCCATCCACCACCAGAATCTTGCGGTGGTTGCGCAGATCCGGCCTGCGCCATTGGCCTTTGACAGGCAGCAGTGGCAGCATGCGCCGCCACTGGATTTTGCTCGCCTTGAGCCGGCGGATCATCCCCAGATAGCCGGGTACCCGCAGTGACCCAATGTGGTCAAAAAGTACCCGCACCCGGACTCCGCGTTCAGCCGCAGCTTCCAGCTCCTGGAACAACCTGTTCGTGCTGGCATCTGAACTCATGATGTAAAACTCGGCGTTGACGTAGTCGGTGGCTTGGCTGATTTCATCGGCCATAAGATCCAAGGACTCCTGGTATCCCTTAATCAGACGGACAGTATTGCCACCAATGGCCGGGAAAAACCCCAGATTCTGGTTCAATTCAATGGCCGATTTAACCCAGGCCGGCCCATCATATTCGGGCACCAAAGACGCAATGCCCTTAGTGCCTTCCATGATGCGCTGGTTGACGGCGTCTTGCTTCTCACGCCGTCGCCGGGAAAGCCGAAAATTGCCGAACATGAGGAAAAGGAGCAACCCTACATAGGGCAGGAAGAAGATGCACAGCAGCCACGCCATGGCAGTAGTGGGGCGCCGGTTTCCCGGAATCACACCCAAAACAACCACTCGGATGCCAAAATCCACCAGTACAATCAGCGCAGACAGCCAGACACTGCCTGTGGGCAGGCTAAACGCCGTCCAAATCACGCATGCCTCCTAGCTAAACCGGCTTTTCAGCCGCGAGTGACAATAGCCTAACGGCTCTTTCGCACAGGCCCACTCGCAACGCTGGCCGTGTGACGTGCGCCAGCTGTGACTTGCTGTGCTCGGGTGAGGTGCTGCGGCTATGCTGAGCATAATTTGAACTTCCCGAAGTGAGGATGTAGCGCCATGAGCAGCTCAAACAATCCAACCGTCAGCATGGACGTTTTTGCCTTAGATCCGCAAAAAATCACGGAGAAGGCAGTAAAGGGTTTGCGCCTAGCCTTTGCCATTAGCGGCGTTGCGGCCTTGGTTCTCGGTATTATCCTGCTGTTGTGGCCCACCAAGACTCTGGCTGTGGTGGCCGTAATCTTAGGCATCAACTTCCTCATCACTGGTGGTATCAAGGTAGCTGTTGGCATCTTTAGCCACAGCCTTTCCGCCGGGATGCGGATCCTGGATGTTCTCTTGGGCCTGTTCGTGATGGTTGCCGGCATCATCGCCCTGCGTAACTCGGCCGCGACGGGCGAGCTCCTGCTGGTATTCACCGTCATCATGATCGGCATCGGCTGGATTATTGAAGGCATCATCGCCATGGCCGAAGCCGGCAAGGGCCCCACCCGCACCTGGGCCATCGTGTTCGGCGCCATCAGCGTGGTAGCCGGCATCACGGTGCTCGCTGTTCCCGTCTGGACCGCACAATGGCTGTTGCTGATAACAGCCATCATGCTGATCATCTTGGGTGTGGTGGGCCTGGTCCGTGCCTTCACCTTCGGCAAGTCCCTCACACGCTAGTACGACTGCGAGGGACCCAGACCGAGGCACGAGGGCAGGGAGCGGGTGGGGATAAGATCTCAGTCATGACAACTCTGGTTTTCTTGGACCCCGCCCACCCGGCCGGCCGCGTTGCAGACGCCACCGTTCCCAACATTCTGGTTACGGATCAGGGGCTCACCCGCGGTGACGGGATCTTTGAATCCATGCTCGCTATTGATGGGGAGCCACGCAAAATCCGGGCTCATTTAGATCGCCTTGCCGTCTCGGCCAGCACCATGGACCTACTCATCCCTGACGCCGGGGTGTGGCAGGCGGCAATTACGACGGCGCTCACAGCTTATGCTGCCGGGGTACCAGAGGATTCCGCAGACCACGGTGCAAGCAACGAATCTCGCCAGTGCGTGGTTCGCCTTATCGCTACCCGAGGCCCCGAGGGCGCCAACTCCCCCACAGCGTGGGTCACGGTCAGCCCGGTGTCCGCCTCGTTGGCTGCCCAGCGGGAGAAGGGCTTGGCCGTGCTCTTGTTGGAGCGTGGCTATGACAGCGATATTGCAGCCCGTGCCCCCTGGCTTTTGATGGGCGCCAAAACACTCTCCTACGCCGTGAACATGGCCGCACTTCGGCACGCACACCACCAGGGCGCGGATGACGTGATCTTCACCAGCGGTGACGGGCTCGTGTTGGAAGGGCCCACATCGTCAGTTCTTCTAGCACACGTTAGTGACGATTCCGGCGTACCGCTCAAGCGGCTCATCACCCCGCATTTGGACACCGGGATACTGCCCGGCACCACGCAGGGCGCACTGTTCGCCGCTGCGCAGGAAGCCGGGTGGGAGCTGGGTTACGGTCCACTAACACCTGCCGATCTGCTGGATGCCGACGCCGTGTGGCTCATTTCCAGCCTGCGGCTACTGGCGCCCGTGACCACCATTGACGGGAAGGAAATCGGCACGGCCGCCATCCGAGCCGAGCTTACAGCGGAACTATCGGCGCTCCTGGCTACCACGTTGTAAACACATCAGTTCGACTGACCGCTGGGCACAGGCCTAACAAGCGGGCTGAGCTTGTTGCCCAGAAGAATCAGCACCGCGCTGGCGATCAGGAAGGCTACCGCGATCCCCACACAACTGAGCAGCACGGCGCCGTAGCCCCCGTTGCCGGGGTTCAAGAAGGGATAGGCGTACCAGTCCGTGGCGGCGCCCCGAATCAGGGAATAGGCCAAATATGCCAGCGGAAACAGCACTGCAACACCCAACCGGGTCAGCGGGATGGGCCGGCGCGGCGGTTGGATCAACCAGTCCGCGACAACCGCAATGGGCATGATGTAGTGCAGCCAGGTATTGATCCAAGGCAGGAGCGCGCCGAGATCCACCTCGCGCAACAGGGCGGTGAACACGATCCCCACCAGGGCCATGCACACCACCGATACGCACCGCAGAACCTGCCAAGCCGGGCCCAGCTCCTTCCCGCGCCAGGTCAGTACTGACTCCGTGAGCAGGACGGCGGCGGCAAGAATATTGGACAGGTTCGTGAAGTAGCTGAAGAAGTTCAACACGTTGAAACCGTGGCTCAGGTGAACGCCAAATTGGATGCCCACTGCCACAAGAGTGAACGCGCCGAAGAGAAACCGTAGTGCCGCCAACAATCGCCGAGTTGTCATGGGTTTCATCATGTCATGGACGCGGCAGAGATATCAGGTCCGTCCCGCCACCCTGTGAACGGATATCTGGGTGTCGCCGTCATGTTTGTGCACACTGGCAGGTTCTTCACCGGACCCGGCACGTGGTGTGCTACTTTCAAGGTGAGTAATGAGTGCCAGCGTTAAGCCCTGACTTGCTGGCCGGCAACCCTCTTTCCGGCGGGGTGCCTCAGGTGACTACTCGGCAAACCAGCTACCTAGGCTGGCGTTTGCAAGCGTGAACTTTCCTTGTGGTGCGGGCTCAAGAGTGGACATTTTCAACCAACTCTTCGTCAACTGCCACCAGCTCCCGTTTGCAACGCGCAGCCATTTGCAATGAGGAGAGAACCATGACCGCGGACGAATCCCCCCTGGCCTACCGGCTTATCACCGGCCCTGACGACCGCTCTTTTTGCGAGCGCATTTCCACCGCCCTTGCCGACGGCTATGTGCTGCACGGCGGCCCCGCCCTCACCTACAACGGCACCAGTGTCATTTGCGCGCAGGCCGTGGCCAGCAGCGATGCCGCCGTCGCCACTGCCGTGGATGATCTCGACGCCGAACTTGAGTTTGATGGCGAGGGCATCGCATGAGCCACGCGGGAGATGTGAGCCCGGGCACAGCCTGGGAAGCTGTAGCCGCGGGGGCAACACTCGTGGATGTACGGACAGAGGGCGAATGGGCACACATTGGCGTCCCCGACACCTCAACGCTGAAATCAGAACCGGTTTTTATCCAGTGGAATCTCGCCACGGGCGCCCGCAACCCTGATTTTCTGGCAGAGCTGGCGGCGGCAGTACCCCCGGAAAAGCAGCTGATAGTGCTGTGCCGCTCCGGTGCCCGCTCTATTGCCGCCGCCGAAGCAGCCACCGCCGCCGGGTACACCGCCTACAACGTACTTGAAGGCTTTGAAGGAGAAACTGATCCCTACGGAGATCGGATTCTCAACGGCTGGAAGAACCGCAACCTCCCCTGGCGCTAAGGAAATATCATTGAGCAACTTTAATGAGCACACAGCCACTTGGGGGCAGGACACCCAGGCGGTACGCGGCGGGCTTGACCGCAGCAATTTTCAAGAAACCTCCGAAGCCCTCTTTTTGAACTCCGGATTTGTCTACGAATCGGCGGAAGCTGCCGAGCAGGCGTTCACGGGTGAGGTGGACCGCTTCGTGTATTCGCGCTACGGCAACCCGAGCGTGGCAACCTTCCAGGAACGGCTGCGGCTGCTGGAAGGAAAAGAGGCGTGCTTTGCGACGGCGTCGGGCATGTCAGCCGTATTCACCGCCTTGGGTGCCTTATTAGCAGCCGGGGACCGCGTGGTGGCAGCACGGTCCCTGTTCGGCTCCTGCTTTGTGATTCTGAATGAGCTGCTGCCGCGGTGGGGTGTGGAGACCGTATTTGTTGACGGGCCGGACCTGGATCAGTGGCGCGAGGCCTTGTCGGTGCCCACCACGGCCGTGTTCTTCGAGTCACCGTCGAACCCCATGCAGGAAATCATTGACGTGGCGGCTGTGTGCGATCTAGCTCATGCCGCTGGCGCGCAGGTGGTAGCCGACAACGTCTTCGCAACTCCCTTGTTGCAGCGTTGCGGCGATTTCGGCGCGGACATCATCGTCTACTCGGGCACCAAGCACATTGATGGCCAGGGCCGGGTGTTGGGTGGCGCAATCCTCGGCAGCAAGGAGTTCATCGAAGGGCCCGTCAAGAACCTGATGCGCCACACGGGCCCGGCGCTCTCCGCGTTCAACGCATGGGTGCTCACCAAGGGCCTGGAAACCATGAATCTGCGGGTTACACACTCGTGCAGCAATGCCCTGGCACTCGGAGAATTCCTTGAAGCCCAACCGCAGGTGGCACGCGTGCTGTACCCGCATCTGCCGTCCCACCCGCAGTATGATTTGGCCAAAAAACAAATGAAGGCCGGAGGCACGGTGCTGACATTTGAGCTGGCTCAGCCAGCGTCGGGCACTCGCAAGGATGCCGCGTTTGCGCTGCTGAACGCGCTGTCCATCATCGACATCTCCAATAACTTAGGGGATGCGAAGTCGCTGATCACGCATCCGGCCACCACCACGCACCGTGCCATGGGCCCCGAGGGGCGCGCCGCGATCGGTCTCAGCGACGGGTTCTTGCGCCTGTCGGTGGGATTGGAGGATGTGGATGATTTGAAGCTGGATCTCGCGGTGGCCCTGGCGGCCATTTAGGCTGGCCAAAACAGCAGTGGCAAGGCCGCTGGCGTTTGTACTCAGTCTTGGAAGTACTCGATCTCGGCGCCAATGGTGTTCAACCGCTCGGCCAGATCTTCGTAGCCGCGCTCAATCACATATATGTTGCGCAATTCAGAAGTGCCCTTGGCGGCGAGCATGGCCAGCAGGATGCAGGCGGCCGGACGCAGTGCCGGCGGGCAGCCAATCTCGGCGGCACGCCACGCAACGGGGCCCTTGATGTCAATGCGGTGCGGATCCAACAGGCGGACGCCGGCGCCGAGGCGGTTCAGTTCCGTCAGGTAGATGGCCCGGTTCTCGTAAACCCAATCGTGGATGAGCGTGGTGCCCTCGGCGCAGGAGGCAATCACGGCGAAGAACGGCAGGTTGTCAATGTTCAGGCCCGGGAATGGCATGGGATGGATCTTATCCGGGGCAGCCTTTAGCTCGGACGGCAAAGTGGTGATATCCACGAGCCGTGTCTTGCCGTTGCGGGCCATATATTCAGCCGATTTAAGGTAACAAAAACCCATCTGCTCGAGGACCTTCAGCTCAATTTCCATGAACTCGATCGGCACGCGGCGGACCGTGACCTTGGACTTGGTCACGATGCCGGCGGTGATTAGGCTCATGGCCTCGATGGGGTCCTCTGATGGGGCGTACTCAATGTCAACGTCAATCACTGACTTGCCCTTGATGGTCAGCGTGGTGGAACCAACACCGTCCACCGAGATGCCCAGACCCTGCAAGTAGAAGCAGAGGTCCTGGACCATGTAATTGGGGCTGGCATTGCGGATGACAGTGGTTCCGCTACGCAGTGCCGCAGCCATGATGGCATTTTCCGTGACAGTGTCCCCACGCTCGGTCAGGACAAAAGTGCGGTCTTCGGCATCGCTGACAGGTGCCTGTACCTGGTAGAAACCGTCATGTGCGTTGACGATGAGGCCGAATTCACGCAGCGCCTGCATGTGCGGCTCCACCGTGCGGGTGCCAAGGTCGCAGCCGCCGGCGTAAGGGATACGGTACGGGTTAGCTTCATCAAGGAGTGGGCCCAGCAGCATGATGACGCTCCGGGTGCGCTTGGCTGCGGCAACATCCATGGCAGCTAAGTTCAAAACGGCAGGGCGGCGGATCTGGAGGTCGTTGTCTTCGAGCCAACGGCACTGGACACCGATGGACGTTAGAAGTTCAACAATGCGGTTGACCTCTTCAATGCGAGCTACACGGCGCAACGTGGTGGTGCCGCGGTTGAGCAGACTGGCGCACAGCAGGGCCACTCCCGCATTCTTGCTGGTGTTCACATCAACGCTGCCGGAGAGTTCACGCCCACCGCGCACGCGCAAATGGGTGACCTCGTTCTTACTGACCGCCCCCAGGCTGACCAGATTGGCCTCCAAGAGCGCTTCCATGCGTTGGATCATTTTCAGGCTCAGGTTCTGTTTGCCCTGTTCCATCCTGGCTACAGCACTCTGGCTTGTCCCCAACTGGGTTGCCAGTTCGCCTTGGGTCCAACCTTTTTCATTACGTGCGTCTCGCACCAACACGCCAACGGTTTCTGCAGCCACTTGAGTCATAACAACTTTTATATCACAGGATGCATATTATAGGAGAATTATGTGACCTGATGGTCAATTATGGCAAAAAACCTCTAAATTAACCGTTGCATGCGATAAATCCAGGCCGCTCCAGTCCAAGCTGGCAGGCTCTCCCTTTACGGTACCCCGGCTTGTGCCAGCTGCCCCACACAACGCCCATTACACGCCCAACGCTTAACCAAACACTTGCCCACATTGACCCGCTGCCGCCCTTGAACCGCAGCGGGCACAGAAAATTACGGGGTCTAGGAAAAGAGCGCGATGCTTGCGGCCAAGGTTTCCGCCGAGTGCTGGAGCTGTTCTGCCTCGCGCTCATCCAGATGGGTGTCCAAGACCCGCTGCACTCCACCAGCTCCAACAACTGAGGGCACGCTCAGGGCCACACCATCAATACCGCGGTAGCCGTGGAGGACGCTGGAGACAGGCAGAATACTGCGTTCATTTTGCAACACAGCCTCCACGATGCGGGCACCGGAAAGCCCTATGGCGTAGTTCGTGGCACCCTTTCCGGCAATGACCTTGTAGGCGGCGTGGACCACGTCATGAGTGATGGTTTCGAGCCGTTCGCGGGGAAAGAGCAAGCCTTTAGCGCCATCAGTCCACTGCGAGAGTGGAGTCTGCCCAATAGTGGCAGAGGACCACAACGGAAATTCGGTATCACCGTGTTCGCCAATGATCAGCGCGTGCACGCTCTGCGGCGCAACGGCCGCCGCCTCGGCTACGATCCAGCGCAACCGGGAGGAGTCCAGCACCGTCCCGGAGCTGAAAATCCGCCCGGGAGGCAGGTTGGTGATGCGTTCCGCTACAGCGGTGAGCACATCGCACGGGTTTGTGACAAGGATGAAAACGGCGTTGGGCGCCAGCGCCACCATGGGCGGCAGCATCTTTTCCAGGATGCCCACATTGACCTCAGCCAGCTGCAGCCGGGTCTGCCCCGGTTCCTGCTTGGCCCCCGCAGTGATGACGATGACGTCCGAATCGGCCACCAAATTTATGTCACTGCCGCCGGTGATTCGTGAGGATCCGGTAAAGGGCGTGCCGTGGGCCAAATCCAAAACTTCGGCATCAACTTTGGCCGTGGCAATGTCATAGAGCACCACCTCGCGGGCGGATCCACGGATCAGGGCGGCGTAGGCCAGTGAGGTCCCGACACTGCCGGCGCCAACAATGGTCAGTTTGGTACTGCGAGGGATAGTCATGCTCCCAGTATCCCCGCCCAGCCGGCCAGACACGGATTATGTCCTAGCACTTCAGCCAGAGCGCAAATCCCGTTCCCCGCGTGCACGCCGCGGGGAACGGTGCGTTAAAGCCGGAACTATCAGAACACTGGATTCCAGGTGCCCAGTACGACGGCGGCGCTCACTGACACGCCGGCGATCACCAATCCTGTGGCCACCACCGCGATGTCGATATGGCTAAAGGTCGATTCACGGGCCCAGGTCCGCTCACCCGTACCGAAGCCCTTCGCCTCCATGGTCACTGCCAACCGCGATGCCCGCCGAACAGCCTGCACCAGCAACGCCATGGCCTGTCCCAGTTGCGCCTTTAACCGGCTGAACAGCCCGGAAGCGCCGCCCACACCACGTGCGCGGCGTGCCATCCCCAACGTTTGCCATTCGGCCACAAGCAACCCCACTAGGCGCATCGCTGCGAGCGCGCCCAGTACAAAGCGATGGGGCAGGCGCAGCTTTTGGGCCAGCGCATCGGCCAAATCAGTGGGGTCGGTGGAGGCCAGTACGATGATCCCAGGCAGGGCAATCGCCAGACCACGCAAGGCGATAGCCACGCCAGCCTCCAGGGATCCGGTGCTGAAGGTGACCGGGCCCAAGGCCAGCAGCAGTTCACCGGTCTTGGGCGCCAAAAGAGCTGTTCCGTAGCCACCCACCAGGGAAGCCAGCAGGATGGGCCAGCCGCGGGTCAGTAGCATTCGCAGGCTCAATCCAGCCAGCGGCAGAAGTATGCATTCGAGTACGAGTGCCACCGTGGCAGAGACCCAGTCCACACTCACCAGCAACACCACGGTCAGGGCCATTCCGGCTCCGAGCTTCGCCAACGGGTTGGCCCGGGCCAGCAGTGCGGTGGACCGCGGTGTAGCAATAATGTCAACGCTCATCGCTGCGCCATCCTTGCAGCCGCCTGCGCTCCGGCAAGGTCCGCTGGTGCGCCCAAGACCAGCCGGTCCCCACCGAGCACTGCGCTGAACGCGGCGTCATGCGTCACCGACACCACGGCCGTGCCTGCATCCAGCAGCTCCGTTAACAAGGAGGCCAGCTCGGCCCACGTGTTCGCGTCCTGTCCAAACGTAGGCTCGTCCAAGACCAGGAGTTGTGGGCTCGCCGCCAGCACTGTTGCCACTGACAGCCGCCGCTTCTCCCCACCCGAAAGTGTGAACGGGTTGGCGTCCGCTAAGTGTTCCAGCCGCAGGCGCACCAGTAGTTCATCCACGGTATCCTCGCCACGGCCTAGCAGCCTCGGCGCAAACAACAGCTCATCCCGGACAGTACCAGCAACAAATTGGTGCTCGGGTTCCTGAAAGACGGTGCCAATCCGGCTGATCAAATCCCGTCCACGCCATTTCAGCGGCTCGGGCCCGGCACCGCGCGCCAAGGGTTCCAGCGCAGCCAAGTGGCCACTCACTGGGGCCAGCAGTCCGGCCAGGGTCAGTGCGAGCGTTGACTTTCCGGATCCATTGAGCCCGGTCACACTCAGCGCATGCCCGGCCCGCACCTGCACTGAAGGCACCACGGCTGCCGGCACCACCGGGCGGCGCTTGCGTCCCTTGGTGCGGGAGAGCGCCAAAGCCTCCGCCTCTAGCAGCAGGGGGCGTCCGGCGTCGGACGGGTTGGTGATGCGGGCACGGACTTCCGGGACGTGGCCAGGAACCCAAATACCAGCCTTGGCCAGTAAGTCCCGGCTCTGGGCAAGAACCGTGGCGGGAGGACCGTCGAACAGCACGCCACCGGGCTCTCCCAGGGCGGCCGGAGCCAACACCACTATCCTGTCCACCACCTCCAGCCAGACGGAGACGCGGTGCTCCACCACAACCAGGGTGGCCCCGGTTTCATCGAGGCTGCGGCGCACGGCGTCACGGACCTCCACCACACCGGCCGGATCCAGGTTGGCGGTGGGCTCATCGAGCAGCAGCAGGCCGGGCCGCATGGCCAAAATACCGGCTAGTCCCAGGCGCTGCTTCTGCCCGCCGGAGAGTGCGGAGCTGGAGTGGTCCAGTGGCAGGTTCAGGCCCACCGACTCCAAGGCAGCCGGGACGCGGCGCCAAATTTCCTCGCGCGGCACGGCAAGGTTTTCAGCGCCGAAGGCAACGTCGTCACCAATGCGTGAGAGCACCACCTGAGCATCAGGGTCCTGCTGCATGAGCCCGGTACGGCCGCGCGATTCGTGCACAGGGCGCCCGTCAATGAGCAGCTCACCCATCTCATTGGCGTCCTCGTCATCCCCGAGCACACCGGCTAGGGCGTGCAGCAAGGTTGATTTTCCGGCACCCGAAGGGCCCAGCAGCAGTACGCGTTCACCCGGGGAGATTTCCAAATCCAGGCCGTGGAGGGCTTGGTTGTTCCGGCCCGAATGCTGCCAGCCCCACCCCCTGACAGAGACCTGTACTGGTGCACCGCGGTTCTGCACGATGGCCATGACTAGATTGCCTTTTCGGTGGCGGCCCCACGTGAGGGCAGGTTCGCCAGCGCGCCTGTGCGTGCCAACCCGCGCACGGCCAGCCAAGAAATTACCCCCGCAATGAGAGCACCGGAGACCATGGCCAGCACCGCGTAGACGAGCTTCCATTCCAAGGCCCAGGCCACGTTGTAGATAAGGTTTTCATAGACGCCCAGCGCCAAGCCGGCCAAGGTTCCGGCCAAGATGGCAACGGGAAGATTGAATTTGCGGTAACGGAATACGGCGAAGGCCAGCTCGGCGCCTAGGCCTTGAATCAAGCCTGAGAGCAGCACCGTGAACCCGAAGTGGGTTCCCAGCAGTCCTTCAACGGTGGCGGCGATCAATTCGCAATATAACGCCGCGCCCGGTTTGCGGACCACTAAGGCACCCAGCACGCCGGCAATCAGCCAGCCGCCAACGTAAAGTGCACCAACGGGTGGGAAGGCTACGGTGAAGGCTGCGATGAAACCGTAGCCGGCGGACCAGAGCCAAAAGATAACGCCAACGGCAACACCCAGAACCGAGACGACAACAATGTCGACAACCCGCCAGGTGCTTTTGTTCTTTTGTTGCGTGTTTTTCGGGGCGGACGTGCCCGTAACTGACTTACTCATGTTTCCTCCTTTTCAGGAGGGGCGGCTGCAGCGGTCTTTCCGCGCAGCCGAAGAGAACTCGACTCCCTTCGCCGGTACTAGCCGGAGCAGGTTCGAGGGTCTGCGGCGAACCGCACTCTCAGCGCCGACACCCGATAAATGGGTGCACGCTCCCCTGTCGTGTTTGAATTGCGGCTTCAGCTTACCCCCGCTCACACCCGGTAGCCAATGCGTGGAAAGAAATGCGTCATGAAAAAAGTACTGCAGACGCCCACCGTGAGATGGAGGCCTGCAGTACTTGATGGAACCTTTTTCAGTTTTTGCTGTTGCTAGTGCTGGCGCACCTTGCGTCGGCTAGCCATGATCAACCCACCGAGCATGAGAATCACAGCGATCCCACCTGCTGCACCGAGGTTGAACCCGGTGCTGGCGAGGTCATCACCGGCACCTGCCGTGGCGCTGGCACTGGCGGAAGGTGTGGTTGAACCGTCCTTCGTGGGCGAGGCACTCGGTGACGGGGTGTCACTGGGTGCGGTACTGGCGGTGGCCGATTCGGTCGGAGTAACCGTGGCCGTCGGAGTCGGGGTCGCCGTGGCCGTCGGAGTCGGTTCCACCACTTCCTCACCAATGTACGGGCCGCCAGCCACAGGACCGGTGGCGCGCAAACCAAGCTCATAAACGGCCAAGGTCTGCTCACCCATGGCTGCTGCGCCCGGAGTGAATAGGATGCGGATACCCTCAATGCTTTCCTGCTCCAGAACAGCTTCCTGGAAACTGCGTTTCGGATCCAAGGCACCCACGGTGACCCATTCGCTGTCGACCTTAACTTGCAGGTCCCCTGCCACATGGCCCACCACAACGGCTGACTTCATGGCGGCCGGTGCATCCAGGGTATTGGAGAGGTATGAACCCTCTACCGGGGCCTGGGCAGGCTCGAAGGCTGTGGCAATGGTTGCGTCAAAGGCACTCTGCGCACCAGTACCATTTGCGCCCGGCAGGTTGCTGGCCAGCCGTTCATTTGCTTCCAGGGCCTGGAACTCGCGGATCTTCACCCACTGGCCACCCGGGTTGGTGCCCGTGGACACCAGACGGATGTACCGTGCGCTTACAGGAGTATCAAAGTTCTGCTCAATGCGCGGCTTGCTCTCAAACACTCCGGCCTGTGTCCAGGTGGCATTGTCCGCCGAATACTCCACCCGTGCGTGGTAGAACATGTCACCGTTATTGGTGTCGGAATCGGCCTGCTGGATCAGCACCTTGCCCACCGTCTTCACGGCGCCTAAGTCAATGGTGACGGTGGAACCGTTCACGGGAGGTGCACTGGACCACCAAAGAGTGCTGGGATCGCCGTCAACCATGCGTGTGAGCGCGTTGCTTTGGTAGGTGGGAAGTGAGGAAGTAGCCGTTGCGGGGAAGTAGCTGGACGCTGCCACGGGGCTCAGGTTCAGCCAGGTGTTGTACCGTCCCTGTGCCTCTTTGCTAAAGATTTCAAAGAGTCCATCTCCCACCGAAGGAACAATGACGTTAGGCGTGATGCCAATGTTGTTCGGCCCAACATCGGGCACGGTGGCCGCCTTGGCCAGAGCAATATCTCCATTGGCTGCAAGCGCACCATCCGTGGCGGCTACGCCATTTCCCGCCTTAATGGCCTCCAGCATGCTGATTTGCTTCTCCATGGCCGTGGCCCAGTGTGCTGCGGCGTCAATCCACGGCTTGGAATCATCGTAGAAGCCTGTCATGGCCATGTCAGGCAAGGTTTCCGGGCCTGCTGCAATGGTGGCCAAACGAGCCTTCAACGGTGCCATTCCGGCCGTGTTTCCGGCGTCGAAAGCTGTCCAGAAGGTTGCGATGTCTGCGCTCAGGGCCGGCGCCGTTTTGGATTCCGGACGGTAGGGCTTCCAGCTCTGGTTCAGGTCCACGAAGGTTTCCAGAGACGCCCTGATGGCCTCATTGGGGCCGGCAAGCTCACTGATAATGGAGGATTGTGTTGTTGCGGGCACATACTGGGGGCCGTTCCAGGAGTAGTCGCCGAACCCGGCCAGGGCGATCATCGAAGAATACGGTTCGATCATCGGGTTGGAAGTGATGCCGTCAATGTGTTTGTACAGGTTGGCGTCGCGGCCCTCCAGCGGGTTCAGGAACAGGCGTCCGCGCTGTCCATCATTCACGGGCAGGTTGTCCCAGATGTAGAAATGCTCGGCGTTGTAGGAAGTCACCGCCTTGGTTACTGAAGCTTCCGTAATGGTGTTGGAGAAGACGCCTTCACCGGTCCACTGAATACGGATCGAATCATCCGTCTGCAGACCAAACTCACCCTTGTAAGGGTCTGGACCGGAACCGGCATAGTTGGTGGGCACTGTCTGCAACGGTGCCAGCCCATGGACGTTAATGTAGTCCTTGACGATCCGGTTCAAATAGAACCCCTGGCCCTGGGCAAGTGAACGGAATCCCGGCAAGGTGAATTTTGCCTTGTCCGCGGCACAGTTCAGGTACGGGTTGATGTCATCGAGCGCAATGTAGAAGCTGCTGACACCGATTGCGCGCAGCTGATCAAATTTGGCCACGGTGGCGGCGAAATCCTGATCGTCGGAGTAGCAGACGTCATTGCCCGGTGAGAGTGCAAAAGTGAAATTAACGTGGTTGGCATTGGCCTCATCCACGAGTTCTTTCAAATCGTTCAGCTGCGCCTGCGGGTACAAATCACGCCACTTGGCACGCAGGTAATTATCGTCCTTGGGCGTGTAGATGTAAGTGTTCATCTTGTGCTTGCCGTAGAAATCAAACTGATCCAGGCGGGCCTGATGAGACCACGGGATGCCATAGAAGCCCTCAATGCCGCCACGGATGGACATCAACGGCCAGTCCTTGACCGTCATGGCTGGCGCCACACCGTTGGCAACAACCTGACTCAGGCTCTGCACGGCGTAGAAAGTACCTGTGGCATCGGTGCCGTTAAGTACCAGCGCAGGCTTGCCGCTGACGGTTCCGGTGGCGATGACATATCCGTCAGCATCCAGTCCAGCTGCGCTGCCGGATCCCACGGCCGTGAGCGCGGTGGATACAGCCGGGTTGTCCGCAACGGTGCCAAGGAAGACTGTGGCGCCGGTGGTGCCCACACCGCTGACAAAGGTGGCGGTACCACCGGCAGCGGTAATTACTTCCGCTAGCAGCTTCTTGGCTGCGGCATCCGCATTTTCACCGACTGCCACTTTTACTGCGCCTGTCAAGGGAACAGCAACGCCTGCGGTGCTGACTTCCTGGGGAGTGGGCAAAATTTCGGCGGCCGAAACCGCTGCCTGAGCGGCCGGAATCGCTGACGGAGACAACGCAGCCATCCCACCTCCGGCAATAATCGCCAGGGCCAGAGCCCCGGAAGTGACGTTCTTATACGCTCGTTTCAATCTGTTCCCCTTGGTGCTCCACGCTCACGGCAAACCTTGTTTGATATGGATCACATTCGCTCGCAACTCTAACGATGTGGCGCGGATCACGTCAACTGGTTAAGGGCCCGGCTTGCCTTGTGAGAGCACGCAAAGCGCCAGTGAATCTCGCCAGCTCCCGGGTTACCCGCTGCAGCTAAGGCAGTGAAAGCGCTAGGCTGAACTACAGTGCTTTCCCGCACCAGCGTGAATCCCCACAAAGGAGTCCTTTATGAACATCGTCTTTAAGTTGCTCGGAACCGGCATCAGCCTCGGTGCCGGCTTTGTTGCCAGCAAGCTCGTGGATTCCGTCTGGGAAAAGAGCACCGGCAACAAGCCGCCCAAGGATGGGGCGGATCTAAATAACAGTCTCCGGTCAGCACTGACCTTTGCGCTGGTCTCCTCGGTGGTTGCGGCCATCATTCAGACCCTGGCTTCACGCACCACCCAGAAGGCCATTGCACGCTTTAACAAGCACCCCGAAGAAATCTGAGCCCACTCCTCCCAAAAACGCAGCAGTCCCTCCCCCAAAAGTTACTGAGGCTTCCGCGTTACTGAGGCTTCCATTACTGCGGCTTCCGTGAAACTACGACGGCGGATGGCTAGGGCTTGCTTTCCTCTTCCACCACTGCGGCAACCACCTGATCGAGCTCATCAACACTGAGCATCTCAGGGCGGCGGTGTTTGGTCCGGTAGCCGGCCCGGCCCACCATGTGCGCCGATACCGGCACCGTGAGTAGCTGGAACAGCCAGGCCACAAGCAGAACCGGCAGCAAAGACCAGACGTGCATTTGCAAGCCAATGGCCGTCAACATCAGCAGCAAACCTAAAACCTGTGGCTTTGTTGCAGCATGCATGCGGCTCATCAAGTCCGGAAACCGCAGCAGCCCAATGGCGGCGGCAAGGCTCATGAGTGCGCCACCCAGCAGGGCGATCACCGTCAAAACATCAATGAGCGTATTCATCCGTCGCCTCTCTTATGGGCCGCAAAACGAGCCACCGTGACTGATCCAATGAACCCAATCACCGTCAGGACCACCAGCAGGGCCAGATTGTCCGTATGTTTATTTGCGGCCATGTCCGTGGCCAGTGCGGCGCCGAAGATGGCCAGCAAAACATCAGCGGCGATCACCCTGTCCAGCAATGACGGCCCGGAGGCAATCCGGTAGATAGTTCCGGCAGCCGCGAGCGTGAGCACCGCTGCAACAATAATGACCACAACATCCATGACGCTCACTGCCCCTCACCTAGGTCTTTTTGCTGATCGGGACTTTGCTGATCAGAATCTTGCTGATCGGGACTTTTGAGGATATCCGCATACGCAACCATGGATGCCCCAGTGCGTTCAGAGCGCAGCTCCGCCAGCTCTTCCTTGGTCCCCATCACAGTGATCAGCCTGGCTTCAATGTCTTGGATCCCTGTACGAACCCGCTCCACGCTTTCTGGAGTGGGCGCGTTCATTGCGTGGACGTAGAGAGTGGCGCAACCCCTATCCACTTCAACCACCAAGGAACCCGGAATCAGTGAGAGCACGTGACCCACCGCGGTCATGAGTAGATCCGAGGGGCTACGAAGCGGGACGGCAATGACTGCGTTGCGGATTTTGGGCCCCTTGGCAACCGCCCAGTACAGCACTTGGCAACTGGCAACGGTGACTTGCTTGAGGAACCACAAAAGGAAGATCACGGCCTGCAGCACGTTAAAGCGTCCACTGAGCTCAATGGGCGGCAGGTAAAAAACTTGTGACACTGCTAGCGCTATGAGGGCCCCAAAAAGAAGATTCCCGGCACTGAAGTCCTGCCACAGGGCGCCCCAGACAAGGACCAGCCAAATAAGCAGCGGTAGTTTTTGCAAAGGGTTCAGCTTGCGCCTGGCGTTGATGCTCTGGCTCATGGCGTACCTGCCCCTTCGCCAAGCACGGCTTCAATGTAAGGAGTGCGGGCCAGCATGCTGGTGGCAGCATCTTGGCTCAGTTCAAACAATGGTCCCGCAAAGATGCTCATTGCAAGGCCCAAAACCACCAAACCCATGGTTGAATACACCATCATCTTGGGCAGGATGGGGATCTCGTTCTCTCCAGAAAAACGTCCTTCGGTGGCATCCACATGTTTGCTAGTGCGCAATGCGCTCATGCTGGGCTGGCCGGAGGAGTCAGGTGCCGTGGCCAAAAGGACGGGGTCCGGGTTCTCGGCGTCGGCAGTGCTGCGCCAAAATACTCGGTTCCATACCCGGGCCATGACCAACAACGTCAGCAGGCTAGCCACAACACCGCCAATCACCACTGCGTAGGCCATGGGTGAGCCGTCAGCCACCCCCGCTTGCAGCAGCCCCAACTTCCCCAGGAACCCTGAGAAGGGTGGAATGCCGGCCAGATTCATGGCGGGAATGAAATAAAGCACCGCAAGGATCGGGGAGAGCTTTGCCAACCCACCCAGACGCATGATCGAGGATGTTCCGCCACGGCGTTCCACCAACCCTGTCACCATAAATAGCGAGGTTTGAATGGTGATGTGGTGAATGACGTAGAAAATGGTGGCGGCCAGCCCCAGCACGGAGGAAAGTGCCACACCAAAGATCATGTACCCAATGTGACTGACCAGAGTGAAGGAGAGCATACGTTTAATGTCCGTCTGTGCCAGCGCCCCAAGAATTCCTACGATCATTGTCAAAAGGGCAACAACTAGCAGCACCGCATTGAACTTATCGGAGGGAAAGAGCAGGGTTTCCGTGCGGATGATGGCATAGACGCCAACTTTTGTGAGCAGCCCGGCGAACACTGCAGTTACGGGGGCGGGGGCGGTGGGGTAGGAGTCAGGCAGCCAGAATGATAGCGGGAAGACGGCGGCCTTGATGCCGAACGCTACAAGCAAAAGAACATGCAAAAGGTCTTGAGTTCCCGAGTCCAGCTCGCCAATTTTCACGGCCAGATCCGCCAGAGTGACAGTTCCAGTGGCACCGTAAACCATGCCGATGGCGATCAGGAACAGCAGCGAGGAAACAACACTGACCACAACGTAGGTGATGCCAGCCCGGACTCTCGATCCGGTGCCACCTAGTGTCATCAGCACATAACTCGCGGTCAAGAGGATTTCGAAGCCAACATAAAGGTTGAACAGGTCCCCTGCCAGGAAAGCATTAGAGACACCTGCCACCAGGATCAGATAGGTGGGGTGGAAAACAGACAGGGGGCCACCCTGTTCACCGTCAGCCGCGCCCTGACCTGATGCGTAGGCAAGGACGGCCAGGCTCACCGCTGAAGAAATCACCAACAGCAACGAGGAGAACTGATCGGCCACCATGACGATCCCAAAGGGCGGCGCCCAGCCACCAAGATGGACGGCAATGGGCCCCACTGTCCACACACTGGCCAATACCCAGACCTCCAAACCAAGGGTCAGGGTGAGGGTTGCCAGGCTGACACGGCGTTGAGCGCGCGGTTTTCTGATCAACACAAAAGCCAAGGCGGCGCCCAAGAAGGGCAGAACTACCGCGAGCGGGGCGAAACTTGCAACATTCATGCCTTATCCTTTCTGGGCTTTTTGTGGGGGACGGCAGGTTCAGAAAGTAGCTGCACTGCCCTCTTCGGCCCTATACCTGGGATGGTTTCGCGCTTAGCTGCGGGCTGGTTATTCTCATGGAAGTCGGAGACTTCAATGGGGATTTCGGAGTCCTCTTCATCGTCATACAGCGCCTGCTTGGCAACCCGAAGGTCTTCCCTGTCCACCTGGATGTCATCGGCTCGGCTGAGCAGCCAGGACCTGTAGATCAGGCTGAGCATAAACGCTGTGACGGCGAAGGAAATCACAATAGAGGTCAGGATAAAGGCCTGCGGCAAGGGATCATTATATTCCGTTGGCGGAATGTCTTTATTGAAGATGGGTGCTAAACCGGCATAGCCGCCCGTGGCCAGCAAGAGCAGATTGGTGGCGTTGGCCAGCAACATCAGCCCAAGCAGCACGCGTGTCAGGCTGCGTTCTAACAACAGGTAAATTCCCACGGCATAAAGAACACCCATCACCAGCAGCAGTGTGAGGTTGACACTCATCGAGAAACCTCCAACGGCTCGTCGTCCTCAATCATCTCCATGGAGTCCAGACCGTCCTCTTCATGTTGGTCAATCTCCGAGCCCAGGCTGCGCAAAACGTCAATCACGAGCCCCACAACCACCAGGTAGACGCCAATGTCAAACACCGTGGAGGTCACAAACTTCACATGGCCAAAAACCGGCAGATCAAAAGCAATAATGGCACTTTGGAAGATTTCCCCGCCAAAGAACAGTGGTGCCAGTGCTGCCAGCGCCGCCATGGCTAGGCCCAGACCCAGAAGAGTTCCCGCTGAGATGCGGGTGGCCTCGGCTAGTTCAAAACGTCCGCCAGCAAGGTAGCGGATGGTCAGGGCAAGCCCTGCTATCAACCCTCCTGCGAAGCCTCCACCAGTGCCGTTGTGCCCCACCAGCAGCAAGTAGATGGAGATGATGATGATGCTGTGGAACAACAGCCGGGTGACAACTTCAATAATGATGGAGCGCCGTTCTGGTGCCAGCGTCCGCCCGGCCACGAGCCAAGGGTTGCTCGGTGAGGCAGTGAATTTCTTGGCAAGGTGAATGGTGGGTTCAAACTGGGACACGGGCAGCTTGCCAATGCTGCCCGTTTCCACGGTCTCTGCCCGGGGAAGGCGCTGGCCGCGGCCCCTGACAAAGATCAGGCTGGCTACACCTGTAGCGGCGATGGCCAGGACGGAAATCTCACCAAAAGTGTCCCACGCCCGAATGTCTACGAGGGTCACGTTGACAACGTTGAGACCACCCCCGCCCTCATAGGCCAGCACGGGCAGGACAAGGCTCACGGGCTCATGGATCCTGGCCCCCATGGCAACGACGGCCACAACCACCATGGTTGCGCCGAAGCCAATGCCTAAGATCAGGCGTACCAGGCGGTGACTGCCCGCCTGCTTGCGTTCAAGCAATCCAGGCGGCAGTGAGCGCATGGCCAACACAAAAGCCACCAAAATGATGGTTTCTACAAGCATCTGGGTCAAAGCCAGGTCCGGTGCTCCCTGCAAAGCAAAAATCAGCGCTAACCCGTACCCGGTGACGGACACCAACAGTACGGCCATGAAGCGCTTGTTCGCCCTGGCCGCAGCAAGTGCGCCGATGATAACAACCGCCCCAGCAATGATTTGGAACGGCGAGCCTGGGTCAACAAAGTAAATATCTTCTGTCCAGTCCTGCACATTCAGGAGCAAGACAGCTAGCACGGAAACTATCGCGGTGGAGAGGATCACGGAAAGATAAAAGAACAAGGAACCACGCTGGGTGCGGCCCGTAACCCAAATGGCTACGGCATCCAGCACCACAATTGTTTTCCGGTAGGCACGCTCAAAATCAATCCCCGCAGGCAACTTAGCTTGGAAGGCTTCAAACTTATCCCGCAGTTTAAACAGGATGACTCCCACTGCAATCACTAGCGCGCTGAGTCCCAGCGCGGGTGAGAAGCCGTGCCACAACGCCAGATGCATGCCGTCCGGGTCATAGGCGGGGAACTGATCGCTATAGGGTCTAATCCACGTTTCAACGAGGTGCGGGAAGAATCCGTAAACCAGCGTCAGGAGGCTCAATAGGGCAGGGGCTGCCAGGAAAAGCCAACTGACGGGTTTGAAGGCTGTGGACATGCCCTTGGACTTGGCGGCGAAACCGCCCCACAGGAACCGTGCACTGTAGGCAAAGGTCAGCGCCGAGCCCAGAACCATCCCGGCCAAGACAGTCCACCCCACCACGGGGCCGGCTGGCCCATAAGCGGCAGAGGCAATGAACGCCTGGAAGATGCCCTCCTTAGCCACAAAACCTGCCATGGGCGGCAGCCCGGCCATGGATGCGGCCCCGATCAGGGCAACGATGCCCAGCTTCGGAGCCGATTTGAAGACCCCTGAAAGCTCACGAATATCGCGGGTACCGCTTTGGTGGTCAATGATCCCCACCACAAGGAAGAGGGAGGCTTTGAACAAGCCGTGCGCCAGGACCATCGCCATACCGGCCATGGCAGCTTCCTGACCGCCAAAGCCCACCACCAGGGCGATGAAACCGAGCTGGCTGACAGTGCCATAGGCCAGAATCAGCTTGAGATCGTGCTGGCGCAGGGCCCGCCATCCGCCCAGCAGCATGGTGCCCAGCCCCAGCACCACAATGATGGGCTGCCAATATTCGGTCTCGGAGAAGCCCGGAGACAGACGGGCAATGAGGTAGATCCCGGCCTTCACCATTGCTGCTGCGTGCAGGTAGGCGCTCACGGGTATGGGGGCTGCCATCGCGCCCGGCAGCCAGAAGTGGAACGGTAGCAGCGCCGACTTGGTCACGGCCCCCACAAGGAGCAGGGCAATGCCAATATCCAGCATCAGCTGGGGACTTCCCACGGCGGAGATCAGCTCGGGTGCCTTCGCCAAGATCTCGGAGATGCTGTATGTGCCGGCGCTTTCACCCACCATGATCAAGCCCACCAGCATGGCCAGCCCGCCGAAGGTTGTCACGATCAAGGCTTGCAGGGCCGCACGCCTGGCGGCGATGCGAGTGCGGGCGTAACCAATCAACAGGTAGGAAAGCACTGTTGTCAGTTCCCAGAAAACAAACAAAAGGATGAGGTTATCCGCCGTCACAAGACCAAACATGACACCTGCGAAGGCGAGCAGCTGGGCACCAAAGCCGGCCAAGCCGGCGTCGTTGGTCTTGAAATATCTGGCGCAATAGGCCAGCACCAGGGCACCAACCCCAAGCACCAGCAGTGACATGAGCCAGGACAGCTGGTCCATTTTGAAGCTCAGGTTCAGATCAAGGACGGGAACCCACGGGATCTCCAGCGACGGGCTGGGCAACGTGGACGAATACACATTGTTGTACTGCGCCACAAGCCAGACGAAACTGATCCCGGGCACCGCAGCAAGGATGTAAAACGCCGAGCGACCCCATCTGGAGAACAAAATGGGCGAGAAAATGGCCACAAGGAAGTGTGCACACAGGACAAACAACACTAAGGGCTCCACATGTTTCGGGCTGGAAATGAGCGAATCACGGGGGTTAAAGTCGGTTCCCGACACCGCTAGTCTACCAACCCTGCCCCTTCTCAGGGTGAGCTTTGGCTCCATGTCGGTGTCCCGAATGCGGCTGCCCGGGACCACCTGCGCGAAATGTTCCGGTGCCTTACCCCGCCCCGTTGATTCCGCCGGATAGCATGTGCCGTATGACTGAGTACCCTCCCTCTGCCGCCGCCTTCACCGCGACTCCGGCCAAAACACCGGCAACCAAGTGGCAGATCACGGCCTGGGCGCTGTGGGATTGGGGCGGCGCCGCCTTCAACGCCGTCATGACCACGTTCATCTTCACCGCCCTTTATCTAACGGGCGATGACTTTGGTGGTGCCGACAAGGCAACGGTCACACTGGCATTTGCCATGTCCATTTCTGGTTTGGCCATCGCCTTGCTGGCCCCGGTTGCCGGGCAACGCACCGATCACAGCGGACGCCGCAGGCTCTGGTTGGGCATCAACACCTTGATTGTGGTGGTGCTGACGGCAGCGTGCTTCTTTGTTCAGCCCCAAGAGTCTTTTTTGCTCTTCGGGTGCATGCTCATTGCTGCCGGCCACGTCTTCTTTGAGCTCGCGGGTGTGAACTACAACGCCATGCTGTTGCAGATTTCAACGAAGAAGAGCATTGGCCGGATCAGTGGCATTGGCTGGGCCGCCGGATACCTCGGCGGAATCGTGGCCTTGCTCATTGTCTACTTCGCGTTGATCAAGCCCGAGGTAGGCATCTTCGGCATCACGAGCGCCGACGGCATGACGTACCGGGCCGTGGCCGTGTTCTCGGCCCTGTGGATATTGGTGTTCTCAATCCCCATCATGTTCGCCATCCCCGAAACCAAACGCGATCCAAATATGCCCAAGGTGGGATTCATCCAGTCCTACATGGAGCTCGTTCACACTATTGTGCGGCTCTGGCACACTGAACGGCACACCCTGTACTTCCTGATTTCCAGCGCCATTTTCCGTGACGGCCTGGCCGCCATCTTCACCTTTGGGGCGGTCTTGGCGGTGGGGTCCTTTGGTTTTGCCACCGGTGACGTATTGATCTTCGCCATCGCCGGCAACGTGGTGGCCGCAGTGGGCGCCTTATCCGCCGGATTCTTCGATGACAAGTTCGGCCCCAAGGCCGTCATTGTGACCTCACTGATAGGCCTGCTCATTTCCGGCGGGGCCTTGCTCTTCCTGGATGGGAAGAACGCGTTTTGGGTCTTCGGGCTGATCCTGTGCCTGTTCGTGGGCCCGGCACAGTCCTCTGCAAGAACCTTCATGGGCCGTTTAGCGCCGGAAGGGCAGGAAGGGGAGATCTTTGGGCTGTACGCCACCACAGGCCGCGCCGTATCCTTCTTGGCCCCACAACTGTTTGGGCTCGCCATTGTGATCTTCGGAGCGCAACGGTGGGGCATCATTGGCATTTTGGTGGTGCTGTTGCTCGGCTTGTTGCTACTTCTGCCCGTCAAGGCCCCGCCACACGGTGCGGGGGCACACTAGCGGCCCGGCTAGGGGAGGATAGTCCCCGAGCCCTAAACACCACTGCGAACCCTAGATCTTGGTGCGGTGGAAATTCTGGAATGACTTCGAGGCTGTGGGGCCGCGCTGGCCCTGGTAGCGGTTCTGATGAGTGCCCGTACCGTAAGGGTTTTCAGCCGGGGAGCTGAGCTGGAAGAAGCACAGCTGGCCAATCTTCATACCGGGCCAGAGTTTGATCGGCAAGGTTGCCACGTTGGAGAGCTCCAAGGTGATGTGACCGGAGAAACCCGGGTCAATGAAGCCGGCGGTGGAGTGTGTGAGCAGGCCTAGGCGGCCCAGAGAGGACTTGCCTTCGAGGCGTGCAGCGACATCATCGGGCAACGTCACCGTCTCATAGGTGGAGGCCAGCGCAAATTCACCCGGATGCAAAATGAATGACTCGTCGGGTTCAACTTCCACCATCCGGGTCAGCTCAGGCTGCTCCTCCGCCGGGTCAATGTAGGCGTAACGGTGGTTGTCAAAGAGCCGGAAATACCTGTCGATGCGCACATCAACGCTCGATGGCTGCACCATGGAAGGGTCGTAGGGGTCCAAGACAATCCGCTTGGCGTCAATTTCGGCACGTATGTCGCGGTCAGAGATCAGCACCCTCTAAAAATAGCGTATCTAGACCAAGATCAGCAGAATGATCCCCTTGGCCGGGCCGGAAAGGGCCAGGATCAACGCGGCAGGACTAATATGTGCGTTCTTGGCGTTGTACTAAAGCCCATAGATCCGCGCAGCGCAGCTAAGGTAAGAACCATGAATATTGAAGAGACGCCTCTTCCCGGCATTGGTGTGCGTAGGGAATTGCGGCTTGCTACCGGACGGCGCGTAGGCGTGGTGACCCACCGGGATGGTCACGCTGAGTTAATCCTGTCCCGTGTTGATGACCCTGATGCTTGTGCCGCTTCCATCCCGCTCACCGCCGAGGAAGCCGCCGGGCTGGGACAGTTGCTGGGATCGGCGCAGCTCATTGCCCAACTCAGCACGGAACAAGAAAACCTCACGGGCATCACCACGCACCAATTCATGATCCGTCCGGGCTCCACCTTCGCCGGGCGCACGCTGGGGCAGACCCAGATGCGCACGCGCACGGGCGCTTCCATTGTGGCCTTGCTGCGCGATGGTGACGTGGTGGGGTCTCCGCGCCCTGATGAGGTCCTCCATGTTGGGGACATGGTGGTCATTGTCGGCACTGAAGATGGACTGGCAGAGGCTGCACATATTTTGCAGTCCAGACCCTAGCCCGCCATGGATTCAACGACCCTTTCCCTGGTTCAGCTCGGCATCGTCTTTTTCGGGCTCGGTTTTTTGGGTCGTCAGGCTGGACGGATCGGCATGTCCCCCGTCCCCCTCTATCTTTTAGGCGGTCTGGCCTTTGGAAAGGGCGGCCTGGTCAACCTTGGCGGCATTGATGGATTCGCCCATATTGCCAGTGAAATTGGTGTCATCTTACTGCTGCTTATGCTCGGTTTGGAATATACGGCCAAGGAACTCGTCACGGGACTGAAACAGTCGTGGATGGCGGGGGTGCTGGACTTGGTGCTGAATATGCTTCCGGGTGTTGCCGTGGCATTGATCTTGGGGTGGGGCCCGGTGGGGGCACTGGTCATGGCTGGCATTACTTATAGCTCATCATCAGGGATTATCGCCAAGGTTTTAGGTGATCTAGGCCGGCTGGGTAACCGTGAAACGCCCGTCATCTTGGCCATCTTGGTCATCGAGGATCTGGCAATGGCCGCGTACCTGCCCATCCTGACGGCCGTTTTAGCGGGAGTCTCATTCCTGGGCGGGCTCACCGCAGTCGGAATTTCCTTGGCCGTGATCACCTTGGTGCTGCTGGGTGCGCTGCGCTACGGACATATGGTCTCGACTGTTTTGGACAGCCCTGACAGGGAATCGTTCCTACTCAAGCTGCTGGGCGCCGCCTTGTTGGTGGCTGGTGTAGCCTCGGCGCTGCAGGTCTCAGCGGCCGTGGGCGCCTTCCTCTTGGGCATCGCGATCTCCGGCGGTACGGCAGAGAACGCCGCCCGCGTGCTGGAGCCGTTGCGAGATCTTTTCGCCGCCATGTTCTTTGTCCTGTTCGGCTTGAACACCGATCCCCACACCATCCCGCCCGTGCTCGGGTTCGCCCTGCTGCTGGCACTGGTCACTACCATCACGAAGGTGGTGACAGGCTGGTGGGCGGCATCGCGGCAAGGCATCGGAATACCGGGCCGGGCCCGTGCCGGCGCCGCCTTGATTGCCCGCGGCGAGTTTTCCATCGTCATTGCCGGGCTAGCTGTGGCCTCGGGCGCCGTCCCCGTTGAACTGGCCGCGCTAGCTACCACCTATGTGCTGATCATGGCCGTCAGCGGCCCCATCGCAGCCCGCTATGTGGAGCCTCTTGTGCGGCTGATCCAGGGCAAAAAGCAAGAGCCTGAGCCGATTTTCTAGACCCACCCTCTTCCCAGAGCAACCATTCTTGTTCAGTACCACGGCCTCACACCGGTTGCGGTATCAGTGCCACTTGTGAGGTGCGGCGGCATGAAGAAAGTAGCGGCTCGGAGCTGCCCGGCAAGCAGCCGCCCAACAGGAAGCTGAGCAGCAACACCTCCCCCAGCAGGCGCAGCTGCTGCCTGTTCCGGAAGCGGCTACCGCACCTGCAGCAGCGGATGATCTGCTCAGTAAATTGGAACGGCTTGCGGCACTACATGCTTCAGGCGCCCTCACCGATACCGAGTTTGCCGCCGGCAAGGCCTCCATCATCAGCTAACTATGCATGCCGCTGGCAAGATCGGCGCAAGCAACCCCGTGTCATTGGTCATGACCATGGCCTTGCTCGGGCTAGAATCAATAGCGGAACAAATGCTGCAGCTTGCTGTGGACGTTCCATTGCGGGCGTAGCTCAATGGTAGAGCGCTAGCTTCCCAAGCTCGATACGCGGGTTCGATTCCCGTCGCCCGCTCAGTTTCCCAGTTTGGCCCCCGACATCTCGGGGGCCAAACTGCTTTAACATTTGGTGCTGCCAGTGGCGCCGTGCCGCTAACCCGTACTCAGCAACCCGCAACCTGCAACCCACAACCTGCAACCTGCAATCCAAATTCTGACCCCTACCTCGAGGTGCCCGGTTGCAACCACGCACATCGAAGCGGAGGTCAAAAGCCACTGCTCACCGCTGCATGAGAGCACCCACATCGACGCCCCATGCGTGTAGGGTCAAAAAGAAAGGGCCCTGGCGGGTTCTTCGATGAGGAGCAACGATGACCCACGATCCACACACCGTTCACCATGGACCCACACTTCGTCTTGGAGTTTTGGGCAAGTCACACAAGCCTGATGAGCGGCGCGCACCCATCCACCCCGACCATTTCTCCCGGATTGAGCCTGAGATCCGCGCCAAAATGGTGGTGGAGGAGGGTTACGGCACCCGTTTTGGCATGTCCGACGCCGTGCTGGCCACTTTGGTGGGCACAGTGGCCCCCCGCGAGCAGGTCATTGCGCAAACAGACGTAATACTCCTGCCCAAACCCCAAGCCGCCGATCTGGCCGATCTGAAGGACGGGCAGGTCCTGTGGGGCTGGCCGCACTGTGTCCAGGACCGTGCCATCACACAGCAGGCCATTGACAAGAAGCTGACGCTGATTGCCTTTGAGGCAATGAATCATTGGGCCTCCGACGGCGGCTTCGGCCTGCACGTGTTCCACAAGAATAATGAGCTGGCAGGCTACTCCTCGGTCATGCATTCGCTGTCATTGATCGGTTCCACCGGAGACTATGGCCGCCGCCTGAACGCCGTCGTCATTGGTTTTGGTGCCACCGCCCGTGGCGCGGTGACGGCATTGAGCGCGCTGGGCATCCATGAGGTGCAGGTGCTGACCAGCCGCAACGTGGCAGCCGTGGCCTCACCCATCCACTCGGCAGAGATGGTGCAGTTCGATTTCGCCCCAGAACCGCCGTACACCGGTTTCGTCATGCTCGATGACGGTGAGGTGCCGCTGGCCGATTTCCTCGCCGAGGCGGACATCGTGGTCAATTGCACCCTTCAGGACCCGAACGCGCCCATGACGTATTTGACCGAGGCCGATCTTGCGGCATTCCGGCCCGGCAGCCTGATCGTGGATGTGTCCTGTGACGAAGGCATGGGGTTCAGCTGGGCCCGCAACACCACGTTCACCGACCCCATGTTCACGGTGGGCGAGAACATCAACTATTACGCCGTAGACCACACGCCGAGCTACCTCTGGAATTCGGCCACCTGGGAAATCAGCGAGGCGCTCATGCCTTTCCTTGAAACGGTGCTGGGAGGCCCCGAGGCGTGGACTGGCAGCGACACCATCACCCGCGCCATTGAAATATCCGACGGCGTGATCGTCAACCCGGCGATCCTCGAGTTCCAGAATCGCCAGGAAAGCTACCCGCACCTGCCGGTGGCTGGCTAAACGGTGGGGGTGTGCGAGGCGCACCCCCACCTACTTTTTAGCTGCTCAGCTCGTCTTCGGGACAATAAACACGGGCTTCTTGGCGCTACGCAGGTTGATCTGCAAGGTTAGCTGCCCGCGCTTGGCCAGAACCAATCCGATCACCACGGCGGCCAAAGCTGGCATGCCGCCAGCAACCACCGTTGCCCACTGGACACCCCAATGCTCGGCCAGCCAGCCCATGAGCGGGCCACCCAGAGCCTGACCACCCATGAGCACCATGATGTACAGGCTCATAACACGGCCACGAATGCGCACGTTGGTTGACATTTGCACCAGCTGGTTGGCACTGGTCAGAAACAGCAGGGAGGCGAACCCTGCCACCACCATGACGGCGCCAAAGGTAACCATATTGGGGGCCAGCGAAGCAATCATGAGCACCACCCCGTAGCTACCGGCAGCTGCCATCACCCCGCGCAGTCGCAGCGTGGCAAAACGGGTGGAGGCGATCGCCCCGCACAGGGCGCCGAGCGCAACCAAAGTGTTCAGCAGGCCGTAGCCTCCGGCCCCGGCGTCGAACACGTTGTTGGCATAGGCCGCCAGCAGCACGGCCAGGCTCAAGCCGAACACGGCAAAAACCGCTGCCATCATGGCCGGCCAGAAAATGGTGGGCTTGCGCAGCACGTAGCGTACGCCTTCCATGAGCTGGCCCTTGGCACGTTGCACGGGCGGCATCTTGACCAGTTCGCTGCTGCGGATCAGGCACAGCGAGATCACGGTGATGGTGCAGGCCAGCGCATTGGCCGCGAAGGCCCAGCCGCCGCCCACTGCCATGATCAGCACGCCGCTAACGGCGGGGCCGATCATGCCACCCATCTGGAAAATCGAAGAGTTCAAGCTGATGGCGTTGCGCAATTGCCGCGGACCAACAAGTTCGTTGACGAATACTTGACGTGCAGGCTGATCGGCCACCACCACCAAGCCAAGAACAAAGGCAATCACATAGATGTGCCACACCTGAAGGTTGCCGGTCAGCGCCAAAACGGCCATGAGTGTTGCCAGCACTCCGGCAGCGCCCTGGCTGATCATGAGGATGAGCCGTTTGGAGTACCTATCGGCCAAGATCCCACCCAATGGCATGAGTAGCAAGGAGGGCAGAAATTGCATGAAGACGGTTATTCCAACCGCGGTCACCGAACCTGACAGCTCCAGAACCACCCAGTCCTGGGCCACCCGTTGCATCCAGAGGGCAATGACGGCAAGGAGGTTGGCGGAGGCAAAGATGCGGTAATTGCGGATTTTCAGCGAGGAAAATGTCTGACTCCACGGCGGGCACGTGGCAACTAGGTTGATGGGGGCGGTTGGGGAAGCGTTCAATTCAGCTGGTGGGGGCGTCAACGCGTTGTTCCTGGGACTCGAAAAGTGGATGGGGCTAAAAAGGCGGAGGGGACTTTACCTTTTCAACCCTAGACGGCACCAAGTTATGCCGAAAGAGTATGATGCCTATAAATACTATTGAGGTACGTAATAGTTCTGAGGATGCGCATGCCCGAATCACCTACTTTTGACCCCATCCAGCTCAAAAGCTTCCTTGCGCTTGCCGAAACCCGCAACTTCACCAGGGCAGCCGAGCGCCTGGGCATTAGCCAGCCCACCGTGAGTCAGCATGTGCGTAAGTTGGAGCAGGCCGCGGGAAGGGTGCTTGTCACCCGAGATACCCGCGTGTTGCGCCTGACGGACAATGGGGACGCCATGGCCGGTTTCGCCCGAACCATCTTGGCCGCTAATGACGCCGCCACACGCTACTTTTCCGGTGCCGCCATGCGCGGGCGGCTGCGTTTTGGCACCGCGGATGATCTGGCCATCACGGGCCTGCCACGGATCCTGCGTGAGTTCCGCCAACTGTACCCACAAATCAACCTCGAACTCACGGTGAGTCAGAGCGATCAACTGCACCGCCGGCTAAAGGCTGGCGCCCTGGATCTGGTATTCGTCAAGTGGGTCTCTGGCGCCCAGGAAGGTGAAGTGGTCAAGCAGGACACCTTCGCCTGGGTGGGGCTGGAGCAGACAGTTTTGGAGCCTGGCGCACCCGTCCCCGTCATTGTGTATCCGGCCCCGAGCCTGAGCCGGAAACTGGCACTGGATGCCCTCGAGCAGGCCGGCCGCACGTGGCGTGTCACCTGCACCACCAAACAGATCAGTGGCGTTCTGGCCGCGCTCCGTGCCGGGATTGGCATTGCCGTCATGCCCACCTCGCTGGTGCCGGAGGATCTCAAGGTGATCACCAAGCGCTTTGACCTGCCGCCCGTGGGTGATGTGGACTTCACACTGATCCGCAACCCACTGGCCAACACGGAAGTGGTGGATGCCTTGACCCAAGCCATCATGGGCCGCAAGCTCACCCCGCTGGGCAGGCGCTAGAACTCTCGAGTGAGGCCAGGTTAGCAAGCTCACAGCCAACCCATGACCGGGAGCGGTAGACTTGAGCCCGTTATGATGCGAACCATGTTTAAATCCAAGGTCCACCGCGCCACCGTCACCCACGCTGACCTGCACTATGTTGGCTCCGTGACAGTTGACGCCGATCTGCTGGACGCTGCAAATATCCTCCCCGGCGAGCTGGTCTCCATAGTGGACATCACCAATGGTGCCCGCCTGGAAACGTACACCATTGCCGGTGAGCGGGGCTCCGGCGTCATCGGCATCAATGGTGCCGCCGCGCATCTGGTCAACGTTGGAGATCTGGTCATCCTGATCACCTACGCCCAGATGAACGACGCCGAGGCGCGCGATTACGTGCCCACCGTGGTCCACGTTGATGCGCAAAACGCAATAGTGCAGTTGGGCACCGATCCCGCCGAGGCCATCACCGAGGGGCTGCTGCGCCCCGCCTTCGCCCTGCGCCCCTAACGCACTGCACCCTTAATACCCTGCACCCTTAACACTAGGCCTGCTGTCACTATGCTGTGATGTGTGCTGGCTGTTATTGAGGGATTCTCCGTAGTTTGGCTCATCATCTTGGTGGGCTGGTTTGTGGGGCGTAAAAAAGTTCTGGGCGAGAACGCCCAAACCGTACTCAGTAGGCTCTCCTTCTTCGTGGCCAGCCCCGCGCTTCTCGTGGAAACCCTGGCCCGCGCACAGTTGCGCACTGTTTTTGCCCAACCGCTCCTAGTGGCTGCACTGAGCGCAATCATCACGGCCACACTGTTCTTGCTAATTGTGAAGTTTTGGCTCAAACGTTCCCTGGCTGAGTCGCTGCTGGCGGCCATGTCATCCTCCACCTCCAACGCCGCCAATCTGGGCATTCCCATTGCGGCATACGTTCTAGGTGATGCCGCCCTGATTGCCCCGGTGCTGGTGTTTCAGCTAGCTTTTTACACTCCCATTTACCTCATGTTTTTGGACAGTCTGACCAGCGGCCACCGCGCCACGCCCGGACGCATCCTCGTACAGGTTGTGCGCAACCCCATGATTGCAGGCACGGCTGCCGGCTTGATCCTGGCCAGCACAGGATGGGTGCTGCCCGCACTGGTGGCAGAACCCCTCCACCTCATTGCCGGTGCCGCTATCCCGGCCATCTTGATTGCCTTTGGCATGTCCCTGGGAACCACTAAACCGCTCAATGCCGCCGATGAACGGCGTACCGATATCTTGCTGGGGACGGGCTTCAAACTCATCCTGCACCCGTTCGCTGCTTTTCTCTTGGGACATTTTGCCTTGGGGCTGGACGGTGCCGCGCTGTTCGCCGTGGTGGTTGCCGCAGCCCTGCCCACGGCCCAGAACATTTATGTCACCGCCCAGCGCTACCAGGTGGGCCTTGCAGTGGCCAAGGACACCGCGCTGCTTACCACCGTGTTGGCCATCCCGGCCATGTTCGTGGTTGCCCTCCTCCTCGGGTGAGTCACGTGCGGGTGAGTCACGGTACGCTGTCGTTATGGCTACCAATTCCGCAGCAGAGTTGCTCACCACCATCCAGGCCGGCTACATCTTTGAGGGCCCGTCCATAGCCTTGGGCGCGGCCATGATCGACGGCGCCATCCACCCGGAAGCGCAGGTGTCACTGCCGCTGGCCATGATGAACCGGCACGGTTTGGTGGCCGGGGCCACCGGTACGGGAAAAACCGTCACGCTGCACATGATGGCTGAACAGCTTTCCACTGCGGGCGTCCCAGTCTTCATGGCGGATATCAAAGGTGATCTGACGGGCCTGGCCACGGCGGCTTCGGGTAGCGAGAAGCTGACGGCACGCACCCAGGCTCTCGGCCAGCAGTGGGAATCCACAGCGTTCCCCGTCGAATTTCTGGCTCTGGGTGGCAACGGCAACGGTGTTCCCGTGCGGGCCACCGTCACCTCATTCGGCCCCATCCTGCTGGCCCGGGTACTGGGCCTGAATGCCACCCAGGAATCCAGTCTGCAGCTGGTCTTTCACTACGCAGATACCAAAAATCTAGAACTTTATGATCTGGTGGATCTACGCGCTGTCATCACGTTCCTCACCTCGGATGAGGGCAAAGCGGACTTGAGCGAACTCGGCGGGCTCTCCAAGGCCACGGCCGGAGTCATCTTACGTAATCTGATCACCTTGGATGCCCAGAGCATGGGTGAATTCTTTGGCATGCCCGAGTTCGACACCGCCGAACTTCTGCGCACGGCCCCGGACGGCCGCGGCGTCATCACCTGCCTGGAACTGCCCAGCATCCAAGACAAGCCACTGCTGTTCTCCACGTTCCTCATGTGGTTGCTAGCGGATCTTTTCCGTGAACTCCCCGAGGTGGGCGACGCCGAGAAGCCCAAGCTCGTGTTCTTCTTCGATGAGGCGCACTTGTTGTTCAATGGCGCCAGCAAGGCCTTCCTGAACGCCATCACTAGCACGGTGCGGCTCATTCGTTCCAAGGGTGTGGGTATTTTCTTCGTCACCCAGACGCCCAAGGATGTGCCGGGCGAGGTTTTGGCCCAGCTGGCCAACCGCGTCCAGCACGCCCTGCGCGCCTTCACCCCCGAGGATGCTAAAGCGCTCAAAGCAACCGTCTCCACGTTCCCCACCAGCAGTTACGATCTGGGCGAGATCCTGACCAGTGCCGGCATTGGTGAGGCCGTGGTCACCGTCATGAATGAGAACGGTGCTCCCACCCCCGTGGCCTTGACCAGGCTGCGCGCTCCGGGCTCTCTCATGGGTCCCAGCACGGAGGACACCGTCAAGGCTGTCATCGCAGCTTCGGCCTTGCTGGCCACCTATGGGACCGCCGTGGATCCCGTCTCCGCCTATGAAAAGCTGGCGTCTGCCACCAAAGCCGCCCCCAGCACAGGCCCTGCCGTGGGGACACCCCTGCCGCCACCTCCCCCTGTGGCGCTTCCCTCCCCCGCGGACGAAAGCGGCATGGCCTCCGACGTCATTGGAGTCTTGGGCGGGGCGTTGGGTGGGGGACTAAAAAGCATGGTCCGCTCCATGGGCTCATCCCTGGGCCGGAACCTGATGCGGGACATGTTTGGGACTGCGCCGCGGAAACGGCGACGCTGACGTGGCGGGAGGGCCGGGTTGATGACAACTGAGTACAGAGCCCTGATTCAAGCCCCTGCCCCTGAACCCGGTACAGTTGACCGCGTGAAGAACGGGACCCAACTCATCAAGATCGCCGCCGTCTGGCTGCTGATTTTCCTGCTCGGTGTTGCCGCGTCAATCGTGACCATTGCGGTTGTCAACACCAAGGATTTTGGGCCTGAGAAGACTGTGGCCAGGTATCTGGACGCGCTCAAGGCCGGTGATGGCGGGACCGCAAGGGGCCTGCTGAACGCCAAAATCCCCGGTGCAAACGCAGCAGCCCTGGACGGCAAAGCCTTGGCGCAGTCCCAGAAGGACGTCAAGGAGCTTTCTATTGCTCCTTCCGTCCCTACCGACGAGAACACAGAACGTGTCACTGTCAGTTACACGGTTACTGATGTCCCGTTGAGCACTGATTTTGTGCTCCAAAAGGGCCCCAAACACTGGTTGTTCTTTGACAGTTGGGAAATGGTTCCCGTCACGCTGCCGGTCATCAACGCCTCCGTGGTCAACGCCCATCAATCCAGCATCAACGGCGTCGAAGCCAATATGCCTGATGGTAAGAACTCCTTTGCCGTCTTCTACCCCGGCAACTATGAGCTGGAATACCGCTCGCCACTATTCGCGGCTCCGCCCGTGACGCGCACCGTCACCGGGTCCACCGAAGCAGTCTCCCCTGTCAGCCTGGCAACAGGACCCACCAGCGATCTGCTGGCCCAGGTAGATGGAACCATCCGCAAGTATTTGGATGCCTGCGCCAAACAGGCTGTTTTGATGCCCACGGGCTGCCCCCTGAACGCGGCCACCAACAATAGGGTTCTTTCCTCCGTTGCGTGGTCAATTGTGGAGTACCCAGCCATCACCATCACACCGTTTGGTGGGCAATGGATCATGGCGCCGCTGAAGTTTAAGGCTCAGGTGGCGTTCAAAGAACAGGACCTTTTCACGGGCCAGGTCTCCCCCGTCAAACAAACGTCAGACTTCAGCTTCACCACCAAGCTGACCATCACGGCAAACAACGTGTTGGTCACCCCGGTGCTCGACTTCTAAGAGCGTCTTCGCCGGGCAGTGTTTTTGCCACATGCGCCCACCGGCTCATTCCAAGAATAAGAGGACCGGACCCTTGCCGGGTCCGGTCCTCTTATCTAACTTGCAAAACTAGTACAACAGCGCAGCGTTTAGACCCCGCGTAGATCCAGCACCAGCTCTGTGGCCCCTGCTGCTGAAAGCACTACCGGGATACCCCAGTCCTGCTGGTACAGGTGGCAGGCCGCATGATCAGGGATCTCACCGTTAGCGTCCTCGGGACCGTCGCACGCGGCGGCCCTGGCGGTCAGGTGCAGCACACCTTCGTCAATGCCGGCGGCCAGAACCAGTGTCCGGTGCAGGCCCACGGAGGTTCCGCCGCCGCTTAGCAACAGCTCCGGCGGTGTGGAAGAGACCTTCAACTGGGTGGGGTCCCCCCAGCGGTCATCGAGTTTCTGCCCGGTTGGTGCGGAGAAGTTAATGGTGAGTTCCAGTTCACCGGGGGCAACCTCGGTTTTGGGCCGCTGCGTCTGAGCCGCTCCCTCATCTACCTGCAAGGCGTTCTTGGGCAGGGGAAGGCGGATCAGCTGGTGCTTGTTGGACTCAACCACAATGAGCAGCGGCACCTCTCCCGTTTCATCCAGCAGAACATCACTGGGCTCGGCCAAACCGCGGGCCAGGGTACTGACGGTTTTTGTGGCCGGATCATAGCGGCGCACGGCACCGTTGTAGGTGTCTGCAACTGCCACTGAACCATCAGGGAGCACCGCCACACCCAGTGGGTGCTGCAGGCGCGCTTGGGCTGCCTCGCCGTCACGGAAACCGAAATCAAAGAGTCCCTCGCCAAGGGCCGTCTCAACGTCCACCGCGCCTCCGTCTGAGAATTTGAGCACGCGCAAGGCGGATGTTTCAGAATCAGCAACCCAGATATTGCCCTTGGCGTCTTCTGTGACACCTGAGGGCTGGGCAAACCAGGCCTGCGCTCCCGGGCCATCCAGCAAGCCTTCAAGGCCATTGCCAGCGATCACAGTGACGGCGCCGCTGAGCGGGTCAAAATCAAAAATCTGGTGGGTTCCAGCCATCGCCACCACCACTGTCTCCAGAGCCGAAGAGTAGGCAACGTCCCACGGAGAGGACAGTGCTATCTCAAGCGGCGCGGTGCCGAGGTAAGTCTCCGAGGCTGCTTCGCCGTGGTCAGTCACACGGGCGGGGCCAGCATCCAGGAGCCGCTGGATACCGTTGCCAGCCAACGTGCGGACCGCCCCCGTTGCCAGCGTAATCCCGCGCAGGCGGTGGTTGACCGAATCCGCCACAACAACGTCGTAACCCACCGAGGCGGCGAGCTGCTCCGGGAGCAGTGCCAAACCATGAGGTTCATTGAACATGGCGTCCTCGGCCGTGCCGTCCAGGAAGCCCTTGGTGCCCGAGCCTATGGTGCGGACCAGGGTAGTCAGATCCGGGCCGGTTTCCACGAGGCGGTGATGGCCGGTGTCCGAGACCAAGAAGTTGCCATTGGTCAGGGGCAGCACCTTGCCGGGGAATCGAAGATCGCGAATAACAGGTTCTGGCGCAACGTAGGGGCCATCTCCCCGGTGCAAAGTGCCCTTGGCCTCATGCTCGGCAATGAGCTCGGGGATCAGGGTGGCCAGGCCAGCGGCATGGCCCTCACCTGATAGGTGCGCCACAATGTAGCCCTCCGGGTCAACAACCACCAGCGTGGGCCAGGCCCGGGCGGCGTACGCCTGCCAAGTGACCAACTCGGGATCGTCAAGGACCGGGTGTTGGATATCGTAACGTTCTACGGCAGAGGCAAGGGCTACCGGATCAGCCTCATGCTCAAACTTGGGAGAATGCACACCAACCGTCACCAGGACGTCCTTGAATTCGGTCTCCAGGGGGCGCAACTCATCCAGGACGTGCAGGCAATTGATGCAGCAGAAGGTCCAAAAGTCCAAAATGACGATCTTGCCGCGCAGCTTTTCCAGAGTCAGTTCAACGCCACCGGTGTTCAACCAGCCGCGACCTTCAAGCTCCGATGCCCGCACCCTGACAGGGTTGGCTGAGGTGGAGGTGGTTTTTGTTGCGGAATCCACTAGTTCGCTTCTCCTTGTGTTCCGGCCGGGGTCTCCGACTCACGGATATATCTGTTCTCGGTGGTGCTGTTCTTCGCCGCCCTGTTCTCGGCGTCTCCGGTCTCGGCGGGCCGCTCCTGCTCAGCGACTCCCAGACCGGAGTCTCCGTGGGTGGCGCCCGCGGTGGCACGGTGGCGCTGCGGTAGGTGCGGAACCCGGCCGCTGTTCGCCATGGCCGTATCACGGGCCGCCAGCTGGGCGAACATGTCATTGTAAGCACCCAGTTCGGCGTACTTATTCCTGTCCGCTGCCCGGTCCTTGCGTTTAGTCTCCCGCGCATCAGACTTTGACCACATATAGGCCACACCCATGGCGATCAGAAGAGTGGGGAATTCTCCCAGCCCCCACGCAATGCCACCTGCGGTTTGCTGGTCAACCAGCGCGGAATCACCCCAGGGCCGGCCCATGTTGCCGAAGTACTCACCGCTGAGCAGTGAGGTGGACATCATCAATGACACGCCAAAGAATGCGTGGAAGGCCATGGTGGCCAACAGCAGAACCAACCGCAAGGGGTAGGGCGCCCTGGTGGGAAGGGGGTCCTCACCGATCATGCTCTGCACAAAGATGTAACCGGTGATGGTGAAGTGCACAATCATGAGTTCATGACCCACGTGGTAGCGCATCGCGAAGTTGAAAGCCGGCGAGTAGTAGAACAGGAACAGGCTGCCGGAAAAGTTTGCGGCAGCAAACAACGGGTGCGTGATGACTTTGGAGTACTTGGAGTGAACCAGTACCAGAATCCATTCGCGGATTCCCCGCGATCCGTCCCTGCGTGGCGCGAGCGCCTGCAAGGCCAGCGAGATAGGTGAACCTATCGCCATGAACAGCGGGGCCACCGCCATCAGTGCCATGTGCTCCACCATATGGGCGCTGAAGGTTACGGCACCATAAACGGCCGGACCACCAGAGGTGATGTAAACCAGGGCCAGCAGGCCAGCGAACCAGGAGACGCTGCGCAGCACAGACCACTTGTCTCCACGCTTGCGCAATTTTATGACGCCCATCAGGTAGGCGGCACCGGCCAGCACGGCAAAAGCCACCCACAGCCAGTCCATCCGCCATTCGCTGAACCAGCGCGAGGTCACCAATTCCGGCGGCAGCGGGTAGCCCGTGAGGATTTGTGCAGGGGAGAGAGCCTCGACGCTCAACTCGCGGGACTGCGGTGGTGCCGAGCGGCCAAGGCCAACGGCAATACCGCTGACAATGCCCATGACCAACAGCTCCACAAAAATGAGCTGCCACAACAAGCGGCGGGAATTTGCCGTCTCCTTCCGGCCGCCTGCCAACCGTGGAATAATCCATTCCCGGTGCATGTAACCAATGACTCCCAGCACTACTGTTGCCGCGGACTTAGCCACGATGAGTTGTCCGTAGGTGGAGTAGAAAAGGTCATGCCAGCTGGTGATGCGGATGGCCGCGTTGATGACGCCCGAGCCGGCCACGGCCACGAAGGCAAAAAGTGCCAGCGCGGAGAAACGCTTCAAGGTTTGGGCCGTGATCTTGCCTAAAACCCCGGAAATTACCACTAGGACAATGATGCCCCCCACCCACAGGGAGGCGCCGGTAACATGCAGGAACAGCGAGTTCACTGCCCCCTTGTGGTCAGCACTGGAGGCCGAATGCCCAATCAGGGCCTGCGGGATGAAGGAGAGTACCGCCAGCACCAGAGGCACAGCCAATGCGCTGATATTGCGCAGGGCAAAAGTCAAGGTGGTGACTACAGCGGCAACAATCGTGATGATCAACCAGGCTTGTCCCACAGGAAGATCGGTGATGAAGAACACCAACATGTTGGTGTAGTCACTGCTGCCGTTCAAGGCTAGACCCGAAATGCTGGAGTACGTCAGTACCAGTACGGCAATAGCTGAAAGGGTCCATACTCCGCCAGCCACCATGGCAAGCGTCATGGCCCGGGCAAAAGCTGGATGTTCCGGCACTGTGACGCGCTTGGCGGCGTCGATCTTCTGGCTACCCGAATGCGGACGGTGCGCCTTGAGGTCCTTAGGCAGAATCACTACCGCGAACACCAACGCACCAATGACCGCGGAAAGGGCCAGATTATGAATGGTGGTAGCCACGGGCAGGCCCCAGCGCGTGAACGCGCCCGGATCGGCGAGCAATTGCACAGCAGTGGCCCCGGTCCACAGCAGCGATAACACCACTGCCACCATGGCAGCTGCCAAACCCAGCCACCACCAGGGGCTGGGAATACCGTCGGCAAAAGTACCCCCACGCGCTGGAGCAGGGGTGCGGACTGTGGCTGCTGAGGAAGACTCTTTGGGTGACACCCTCCCATTCTCCTGCACCTTGTGAACATCGGGCGAATCAGGGATCTCACAGGAATGTCCCGGAGCCAATAAAAACTGGCCACCGTTTCCCCCGAACGTTGGGTAGCGGCGCCGCAGCCGGGTAGGAACCGGCCTTAAATGTCTGAAGGCGGCCCGCTGTTGCCGGCCGCCTTCAGGGAAACTGTGCAGAAATTACTTCTTGACAGCAGCCTTCAGCTTGGAGCCAGCGGAGAGCTTCACGCTGTGGCCTGCTGCGATCTCAATTGCCTCACCCGTCTGGGGGTTGCGGCCGGTGCGTGCTGCGCGGTCGGTGCGCTCGATGGAGAGCCAGCCCGGGATGGTGATCTTTTCGCCAGCTGCAACGGAGCTCTCGAAGACGGAGAAGAGTGCATCCAAAACAGCGTTAACTGCGGTCTGGCTGGTCTCAGCCTTTGCAGCAACTTCAGCAACCAATTCGCTACGGTTCTTAGCCATGTTTGTCCTCCTGGACGTAAAGTGAATCCAATTCCACGCGGTTGAGTGTCAACCACTGCTAGCGAACTTACCAGTATTTCCGCGGAAATCCGGCAAATTTGGGCGTTTTTCAGTGATTTCGCAGACAAATTCCCCGGATTCTAGGGTTATTTCGCTCTCAGCCGAGCTTTTTACCTCCCCCAGCCGCGAAGTCCGGGGCCAGAACAGGGCCGCAACACCCGCCACCGCAGCCACCCAGAAGGTGGTCTGAGCAAATTAAGAGGGCAGCAAAAAGGCGGCGACCCGAAGGTCACCGCCTTTTTCAGACTAGCTTTACCAGCCTAAGCCGGTATTACCAGCTGGACTTCTTGATACCGGGCAGTTCGCCAGCGTGCGCCATCTTGCGGAAGCGTACACGGGAGATGCCGAACTTCTGGAGCGTTCCACGCGGACGGCCGTCAATGGCGTCGCGGTTACGAACACGTACCGGCGAGGCGTTGCGGGGGAGCTTCTGCAGGCCCAGGCGGGCTGCTTCTTTCTCTTCCGGAGTGGAGGCCGGGTTAACGAGGGCCTTCTTGAGGGCGAGACGCTTCTCGGCGTAACGCTCTACGATGACCTTGCGCTGCTCGTTCTTCGCGATCATGGACTTCTTAGCCATAGTCTTAGCGCTCCTCTCGGAATTCAACGTGCTGACGGATCTTGGGATCGTACTTCTTCAGAACCAAACGGTCCGGAGTGTTACGACGGTTCTTGCGTGTTACATACGTGAAACCAGTGCCCGCGGTGCTCTTGAGCTTGATGATCGGACGTACGTCCTTGTCTTTTGCCACTAGAGCTTCACCCCACGAGCGAGAATGTCGGCGACGACGGAGTCAATACCGCGAACGTCGATGGTCTTGATGCCCTTGACGGAAAGCTGCAACGTAACGTTGCGGCGCAAGGACGGTACCCAGTAGCGCTTCTTCTGGATATTCGGATCGAACCGACGCTTGTTGCGGCGGTGCGAGTGCGAAATGCTATGTCCGAAGCCCGGCTCGGCTCCAGTCACCTGGCAATGAGCTGCCATGATCACTCCTAATAAATATGTGGATACGGTTCACTGGTGTAAACCGTGCGAATAGGCAGCGTCCGCTCTTGGACAGCATGATTCCCAACCGTCATTTTCATGATGTTGGGGAAAAGGCCATCGAAGCGACTACCCGAATGCACGCAACTTGAGCCCCTAACTACCGGCCAGCGGGAGGATAATCACCGCAAACCGGAGCAATTGCACACGCTCCGCGCTACCTAGCGCCTACCCAGTCTAGTTGGAAAGGCTCGATTATCCCTAATTGGCCCATATCATGGCGCACATCAAACGGGCAGACGGTGGCGCAAAGGTATCCTCGCGCCCCGGCCGCCTGTCCCCCAAATCCTTCAGTGCTCCACGCCCAGGGCCCTAGGAACAGGGCCCTAGGCTCAAAAATTACGGGCGAAACGGACGGGCCAAATCCCCCGGATTTCTTGGTGGTCAGCCGGCTGATCCACCGCCATTGCTAAAACGGATTCAGTTTCATCCGCAAAGAATTGCTCACCAATAAATTTTTGCGTTTCAGGCACGTCTAATTGCCTCTGTACTAAATTCAAGACCGATCCCACTGCAACGCTCATGGCGCATTCCTTCCAGCATCCCCAGCATTTTGATCTTCCCTTGATCGTTGCTTTAGACACTACGGGCGGGCCGGAGGCACGGCATCGGTAATTACTACGTATCTTTCACCCGGAGGGGCACCACTGCATGGTTTGGTGCCTGCGAAAAAATCAGGCCAGCGGGGATTGCAAGGCCGGCCAGCGGGCGCTGAGGTTGTCTCCTGAAGATACCCCGCGCAGGCGGCGGCTCACCCAAGGACCCACGTATTCTTTGGTCCAGGCGGCGTTTTCCTTGATGGTGACAGCCGTGGTGCGCACCGGGATGGGCGGCAAATCCGGCAGCGGAATACGGACAGTTTCACCCAGTTGTTCAAGGACCCGGTTGGCCATGTTGATGTGGCCCGGGGTGGACATGTGCATGCGGTCAATGCCCCAGAGACGCCAGTCGTTGTACTCGCGGAAACGCCAGTAGTCCACAAGGGCGGCGCCGTGGGACTCGGCAACCTCGCGGACAAGTTCGTTGTAAACAGCGGTGCGGCCGCGGATGCTGGCGAAGACCTTGGACGAGCTGGCGTCGTACCCGGTGAAGACCAGCAGGCGCGCACCGGTGGCCGCCAATTTGCCCAGCCCGTCGGAATATTTGGCGATCATGGCGTCAATGTCCACCTTGGGGCGCAGGATGTCATTGATGCCGGCGTAAATGGTGACCAGGGTGGGGTTCATGGCCACGGCCGCATCTATCTGCTCAGCGAGAATCTGGTTCATTTTCTTGCCGCGGATGGCGAGGTTGGCATAACCCCAGGACTCTTCCGGGTGGGCTAGGGCCAGTTGCTCTGCGGTCCTGTCCGCCCACCCCCGGACCTGGTTGGGAAGGGCAGGGTCGGCGTCACCCAGGCCTTCTGTGAATGAGTCGCCCAATGCCACGTACCGTGCCGAGAAATCCACGCTGCTCCTCGCCGCCAATCAAGCATATAGCCGATCACCTGCGGTCTTGTTTCGCCAATAAATTAACTACGCTAATCCTATGACTTGGTTCCACTTTTCTAGGGTTCCACTTTTTCTGCGAGTGGGCTCGCCAGCCAGTTTGTGAGCTAGCTGGTACCGCAGCGCCGCAGGAACAAGCGGAACTTAGATGAGCCTTTCGCAGGTCGGGGCTCCTCGGCTGGGCCGATTTAGGCGACCGTTTCGAGTTCTTCGCCCGCGTGTTCTTCTTCGCGGGCGGCCCGCAGCGCCGCATATGCTCCTCCGGCGTCCCGCAGCCCTGCCGGTGTGCCCACTTCGGCGAGCAAACCACCGGCGAGCACTGCCAACTGCTCGGCGTCTTCCACCGTGGAAAGCCGGTGCGCGATGATCAGCGTGGTGCGTCCCACCGCCAGATGGTCCAGAGCCAGCTGGACTGCCGCTTCCGTGGTGTTATCCAGCGCCGAGGTGGCCTCATCCAGCACCAGCACCCGCGGATTGCGCAGAATAGTGCGGGCAATGGCCAGCCGTTGCTGCTCGCCCCCGGAGAAGCGGTGACCGCGGGCGCCCACCAGTGTGTCCAGCCCCTCCGGCAGAGACGCAATGAGGTCCGCAATCTGGGCTGATGCGAGCGCCTGCCACAGGGTTGCGTCGTCAGCATCCGGAGCGGCCAGCAACAGGTTTTCGCGGATGCTGGCGTGGGCTAGGTAGCTTTCCTGCGAAACCACACCAACAATTCGCGCCAGCACATCCGGGGCAATCTGGCGCACGTCCACACCGTCAATTGTGACGCGGCCACTCGTGACATCGTGCAGCCGGGGCAGCAAAGAGCCCAGCGTTGACTTGCCGGAGCCGGTAGGGCCAACCACGGCGGTGCTGGTGCCAGCCAACAGCGCAAGGTCGATGCCGCGCAAAACGTCAGCTCCGCCGTCGTACGCAAAATGGACATTTTCAAAGCGAACCTCACCCCGCACTGTGGCGGGATCCAGAGGAACCGGGTTCTCGGGGGCGGTGATCTCCGGAACCATGTCCAGGTATTCGAAGATGCGGCTGAACAGGGCCATGGCGCTGACCCACTGGACGCCGAGGTTCAGCAGGCCCATGATGGGGCGGAAAATAGTGGATTGCAGGGCGGTGAACGCCACGATGGTGCCGATGCTCAGCGTGGTCCCGGGCAGGCCGCCGACGAAGTAGATCAGCGCGGGAATGGCGGAGAAGATGATGCTCATGGTGGCCATCCGCCAGCGGCCGGCCAGCTGCGAGCGCAGTTCCAGGCCAATGAGCCGTTCGGAGCTTTCGGTGTACCGGGCGGCGTCGCGGCCCGTGGTACCGAGCGTTTTGGCCAGGCGCACCCCGGATATGCTCAGCCCCTCCTCGACGTACGTGTTCATGGTGGCGAGCTCGGCCTGCATGGTAGAGGTGATGTCGCGCCGCAGCAGGGCCACGCGGCGGGAGAACCAGACGGCGGGCGGGATCACTAACAGGGACAGCAGAGACAGTTGCGGGGACAGCACCACCATGGCCACCGCAGTGGCAACGGCGGTGGTTACATTGGAGGCAATGCCCGTGGCCGTTGAGGTGATGACTGATTGCATGCCGGAGATGTCGTTGTTCAGGCGCGATTGCACCTCGCCGCTGCGGGTTCGCGTAAAGAATGCGAGCGACTGTTTTTGCAGGTGTGTGAACAGCCGGGTGCGCAGTGTGTGCATGATTTTTTGGCCCATGGCCGTGGTCATCCACGTCTGAATCACGCCGATAAAAGCGGTTGCCGCGGCCACGGCAATCATGGCGCCTGCCAGCAGACCCAACAGCTGCAGGTCCTTGGCGGGCAGCGCTTGATCGATGATGCCGCGGACCAAAAATGGTTGCGCCAGTCCAACAATGCTGGAGACGCTGATGAGAAGCACCACGACGGCGATGGTCCCCTTGTGGGGTGCAAATAGTGCCGCGATGCGGTTGAGGCCAACGGGGTGGAGCTGGATCTGCTTCTTGTCCGCAGGGTTGATGCGGGCGGGGCCGCGGATGGTGAAATTTGAGGGGCCGGTGTCTTCACGGCCTGGATTTTGCGAGCGGTTCTTTTGAGGGCGGATGTTCTCCGTCATGGGCGACACCTCCATATGGTGTGCGGGGCACGGGACTCGCGCCAACTGATACAGAGGTTACCTCACTATGTGGTTTCAGGTCAAATTGTTATGCTTGGGCCTATGGCTTCCCCTGACGATGCTCCCGAGCTCGGCGAGCTCTTTCACGCCACATTCCGGGGCTTACGCCGCACCTGGTCCGAGCAACTTGCCCCGTGGGGTCTGACCCCGCACCAGTGGCGAGCGCTGCTGACCCTCATGCGGCCCGGAGGTGGCGCCCCGGCCGCAGACTGCACCGGTTCCGGTGATGTGCGGTTAAAGGATTTGGCGCAGCGGCTGCGGATAGCCCCGCGATCGGCCACCGAAGTGGTTGATCAGCTCGAGGCCAAGGGTTTGGTGCGCCGCGAACCGGATCCTGGCGATAGGCGGGCCACACACATTGTGGCCACGGCATCCGGGGAACAACTTTTCGCTAACGTTCAAGCGGAGCGGCGCGGTAAATCCAGCGAATACTTTGCCCGGCTCAACGAGGCGGACCGAACCGACCTGGCCAGAATCCTGTCCCAACTCCCTCACTGACGGGTGCGCTCCCGCACTTTCGGGGCGTTCCCTAGAGACCGTCGGTTACCTTACGGGGGGGTTTTCACCGCACCCTCCGCACCCAACTACCGTCCCTATCCCAGCAATGGTGCGTTTTCGGCCGACGCTATCCCGGATCGACACGGCGCAGGCACTGGCCACCGTTGATGCGGCGCTGGCTCTGCTGCGGGAGCCAGCCACCGTCTCATAGGCAGCCGGGTTCATAGGCCACCGGAACCAAAAACGCACGGAGCATCACCCGGCTGGGCTCAGCCCTGCGGGGGTCCGGGGATATTAACCATCCATGGGACGCCGCATTTGTCCGTGAGTATGCCGAACGTGTCACCCCAGGGTGCTGTGGTGAGCGGCTCGGAAATGATTGCCCCGTCGGCGAGCGCGTCCCACCAGCCTCGCAGCACGGCGCCGTCGTCCCCACTGAGGGAAACGTTCGAATTGGCGATGAAGTCCATGCCGTTGGGGGCATCGGCGCACATGATCACAAGTCCGTGCTCGCTGGTCAGCATGCCGTGCATGATCTTGTTTGCCTCGGCGGGGTCCTCAAACATCGGCATCTGCCCATAGGTACTTAGCTCTAGTGCCCCACCAAACACTAAGTGGTAGAACTCCAAGGAGGCACGAGCGCTGTCGCGGAAGTTCAGGTAGGGGTTCGGTCGCACAGTCATGGCATTCCTCCTGCGGGGTGGCGATTCACAGTGACCGTTGAGATTGCCCTCCCCAGGGCTGCCCACGTCACCCATTGAGTGGGATAGCGTTCGTCAAAAACGCCCCGAAGGTGGGAGAGCGTTTGTCAGAAACGCCCCGAAGGTGGGATAGCGTCGGTTCTTCGGGTCAGCCGGGGAGCGCTTGGCCTTTGCGCCAATAGCCCATGAAGGCGACGGCGTTGCGGTCCATCCCCACATCCCGCACTAAGTAGCGGCGTAGCGTCCGGATGGTGGCCGCTTCCCCCGCAAGCCAAGCGTAAAGCCCGTGGCCGGGGCTTGCGGCCGGGGTCTCCCACAGGATGGAGGCGTCGATGTCCACGTCCTCGGGCTCCTCTCCGCGTTCGCAGGCGGCAGGGGCAATAAGAGCCTCCACATCCGCCACTAACGCCTGACCGTGCGGCTTCTCCCCCCGAGCAAACCAGCGGACCTCAACCCCAGGCGGGACAGCCAGGTCCAGGAAATCCTCGGCGGTGGGCACTTCTAGGACTGCGTGGCCGGTGGCGTGCTCCGGCATGCTTTCCAGGATGGCGGCAATGGCGGGTACGGCCGTTTCGTCCCCTACCAGCAGCATCCGGCGGCCCTCGCCCGGCGCATACTCAATGCCCACGCAATCTCCCCACCGGGAGCACGGACCAATGATCATCATGGGATCCCCTGGCGCGGCAGCCGCGGCCCATTCGGCGGCCGGACCCGAGCCGCCGTCGAGATGCAGCACAAAGTCAACATCCAGCTCGGCCGGAACGGCAGGGCGGCCACCGGCAGCGGGCACCGCACGGCGCAAGGCCCGGACGGTGTAGGTGCGCATAACCCCGCGCACCGACTCGTCCAGGGCGCGCCATTGTGTGTACCAGTCGTTCTGCAGGGAGCCGCGGATATGGCTCAGCTGCGGCAATGCGTGCCCGGGCGAGGGGATCATGACCTTGATCCGCAAATCCAGCGTTTGCCCGGCTGCGTTGGCACCAAACAATGCCAGGTCATCCCCACGGAAGGTGATGCGACGGAAGTGCGGGCTCAGCTGTGCCACCGCACTGACTTTTAGGTCAAACGCCCTGATGGGCCGGATCTCGTCCGCCTGCACGGTGCCGACTTCCCCGTTCTGTTCCTCAACTGCTGCGCTCATGCCTGCACTCCTTCCACTTCGGGCACACTCTCAAGACCCTGCAATTTCGCCGCCGCAGCTTCCGCCAGCAGCGCGGCCCGGCGCCCAATGGGCACCACCATGGGCGTGCCCACCACGGGATCGGCCACCACCACGGATTCAAGCCCAAACACTTTCTGCACCAGCTCCGCCGTCATGACCTTTTCGGGCGCACCCTGAGCCACCACTGCCCCGTCCTTCATGGCAATCAGGTGATCGGCGTAGCGCGCGGCCAAGTTCAAATCGTGCAGCACAATGGCCACCGTAATCCCGCGCCGCGCATTTAATTCCGAGACCACATCCAGCACCTCCACCTGGTGCGCCAAATCAAGGTACGTGGTGGGTTCATCCAGCAGCAGCACATCGGTCTCTTGCGCGAGCGCCATGGCAATCCAGACGCGTTGGCGCTGCCCGCCGGAGAGTTCGTCAATGCTGCGCCCGGCCAGTTCCGCCGTACCTGTGACGTTCAGCGCGGCAGCCACAGCGTCATCATCCGCCGTGCTCCACTGCCGGAACCAGCCCTGGTGCGGACTGCGCCCACGCCCCACAAGGTCGGCCACGCTAATGCCGTCCGGGGCGGTGGGCGTTTGCGGCAGGATGCCCAGCTTGCGGGCCAGGGTACGGGTGGGCACCTTGTGAATATCCTCCCCGTCCAGATGGACGACGCCGGCACCTGGCTTGAGCAGCCTGGCCAACCCGCGCAGCACCGTGGATTTGCCGCAGGCGTTGGCGCCCACAATGATGGTCACCTTCCCTGCCGGCAGTTCCACGTCCAGGTCCGCCACAATGGTCCTCTCGCCGTAGCCTAGCGAGAGGCCGGTGGCGCTCAGGGTTGCTACCGGGGGCATCGCATCCGGGTTGTTTGGGCGCATGGCCATGTCAGCCTCCTTGGTTGGCACGGTTGGTGTAAATGAGCAGCCACAGCAGGAACGGCGCACCGAGCGCACCGGTGACAACACCCACGGGCAGGGACGTTCCGGGTATGGCATTGACGGCGACAAAGTGGGCTGCGAGCACTATTGCGGCCCCCACTAAACCGGATAGAGGCAGCGACGCCGCTCCCCCGTTCAACCGCTTGGCGATGGGTCCGGACAGGAACGCCACGAAGGCAATGGGCCCGGCAGCCGCCGTCGGCAGTGCCGCGAGCAGCACGCCGAGAATGGTCAGCAGCAGCCGGGCACGCGGCACATTGAAGCCCAGGCCCGCGGCCGTATCACCGCCCAGCGAGAGCCCGCGCAGCTCCCGCGAACCCACCGCCACGAATGGTGCCAGCACCACAAGGGCAATGGTCAGCAGGCCCACCCGCTCCCAGTTGGCGGAGTTCAGCGAACCGGTCAGCCACACCATGAGCTCCTGCGCATTGCTGACGTCCGCGCGCGACATTAAGAACGTGACCACGGCCTGCATGAATGCTGCAGCGCCGATCCCGATCAGGATCAGGCCTGTGCCGCCGCGTCCCCGTGCGAGCACTGTAATCACCAAGGCCACAAGTAGCGCGCCAATGATCGCGGCCACCGAAACACCCGCCCCGCGCACCCCGAACAGCACCACGGCGGCAACCGCGGTGGCACTTGCCCCGTAGCTGATGCCAATGATGTCCGGGCTGGCAAGCGGGTTGCGCAGCATGGTCTGAAACACGGCACCGGCCACGCCGAACGACGCCCCAGCCAGCATTCCCAACAGCGCCTGCGGCAGCTTGTTTTCCATGACGATAAAGCTCGCCCCGGGGATGGTCTTCCCGCCGAGCATGGCGAAGAAGTCGGGGATGGTGACGGTGTAGCTGCCGAGCAGGATGTTCACGGCCAACAGCGCAAACACCAGAGCAGCCATGGTGCCCATAAGGCAGGCACGACGCCGGCGCGGCGCCTTCCGCGCATCCCTCACCCAGGCGCCACCCACCACAGTGGACGCAGTCTTGCCATGCCCTTTGACAGCAGTCTGGACACTCACAGCTCTGCCTGCTTTCCGCGCCGCACCACGGCAATGAACACCGGGGCGCCAATGAGTGCGGCTAAAATCCCGGCAGGCACCTCACTGGGCAGCAAAATGACCCGGCCCACAACATCGGCAGCCAGCAAAATGGCGGGTGCGCCCAGCAGTGAAAGCGGCAGCAGCCAGCGGTAATCCGGGCCCACCAGTCCGCGCAGCAGGTGTGGCACCACAAGTCCAATGAACCCAATGGGGCCGGCGAGCGCCGTCGCGGAGCCGCAGAGCAGCACAATGCCGACGGCGGAAATGGCACGCCCCAGCCCTGGCCGGTGGCCCAGACCGCGGGCCATGTCATCGCCCAGTGCGAGCATGTTCAGCAGCCTTCCTGTGCACAGCAGGATCACGGCGCCGACGGCCACAAACGGCAGCACCGCCACCACTGAATCCCACGACTTCCCGGCCAAGGCGCCCACCTGCCAGCGGCGAAACAGCTCCAGCGAATCCTGGCTCGTGACCAGCATGGCGCTCATGAGCGAGCCCATGCCGGCCGCAATGGCAGCCCCGGCCAGGGCGAGTTTCACAGGAGTTGCGCCGCTGCGACCCAGACTGGCCACGGCATAAACCACGACGGCGGCCACCGCGCTCCCCGCAAAGGCGAACCACAGGTAGCTGGAGACGTTCGCAGCACCAAGGAAGAAGATCCCGGCCACCACGGCCAATGAGGCGCCGGCATTGATGCCCAGAATGCCCGGATCGGCCAGCGGGTTGCGGGCCACGCCCTGCATGGAGGTGCCGGCCAAGCCCAGTGACAGGCCAACAATGAGCCCGGCCACGGTTCGAACAACACGCGAATGCACAACAGCATGGTCGCCATTGGCCGGATCAAAATGGAACAGCGCATCCAGCACCGTGCCGGGGGCGATGCTACGTGCGCCGATGGCCAGCGACACCAGGGCCACCACGCCCAAGACGAGCACCAAGGCAGTCAGCCACAGCAGGCGTCGGCGCGTGCCAAACGTCTTGGCCGGCACCGTGGAAAAACGCTGGCTAGAGCCCTGGCTGGCGGCAGTTGTGCGACCCGGGGTGGGCACAGCGGCAGCGGCGAAGGGCACGGAGGCTGGCTCCGGCTCCGTACCTTCCTTCACTGACACTGCTGCGCTGGCCATAAGATACGGCCCTTAAACCTTCTCGGCAGCGGTGTTGATCTGCGGCAGGAACGCATCCAGCGCCCACGGCAGGCTCAGCGGTGATGCCGCAGAAATAGCCAGGGTGAGGGTTTGATCGGAATCGGCCACGAAGGCGCCCGTCTTCACTGCCGGGATCTGTCCCAGCAGTGGGTCCTTCGCGATGACTTCCTTGGTTTTGTCATCCGGCACCCAGCTGACAAAGACGTCGGAGACCAGCTCGTTGGCCTTCTCAGCGGACCAGGGGAGGTAGAAGTTTTTGGCGCCCTTTTCGGCCTCTACAACAACGGGAGCCAATTCCATGCCGATGCTGGTGAGGAACTTGGGCCGGTTGTCGCCGGAGAGGTAGACGTTGACGCCGTCGGACTTGGCCGGCTCAAGATTGCCGTAAATGAACGTCTTGCCCTTGATGGCGGGGTACTTGGCGGCCTGCTCGGCAACGGTCTTTTCCGTGGCACCAATGAGGTCCTTGGCGGCCTGCGAGCGGCCCAGTGCTGCACCGATCATGGTGGTGGAATCCTGCCAGGCGGTGGCGTAAGGGTCCTTCGGGAAGGCGATGACGGGGGCGATTTTGCTGAGTTTGTCGTAGTCTTCCTGCGTGATGCCAGAGTAGGCGGCAAGGATCAGGTCCGGGCTGGTCTTGGCAATTTCGGTGAAGTTCACGCCGTCGGCCTCCGAATACTGTACGGGCGCCTTTTCGGTGCCAATGGCGGCGCCGAGCTTCTCCAGCGCGGCATCCTTCCACGGCGCCGAGCCCTGGGCATTGCCGCCCCATTCATTCGTGGGCATGCCAACGGGGACCACACCCAGGGCAATGACAATATCGTCATTGACCCAGGAGACGGTGGCGATGCGCTGCGGGGCGGACTTGATGAGCGTCTCGCCGTAGATGTGCTTGATGGTGACGGGGAATTTATCCGCTGCGGCCTGCGTGTCCTGCGGCTCAGTTCCACCCACTGCGCCCGTGGAACAGCTGGCCAAGCCAACTCCCAATACGGCGAGCGATGCGCTCAGACCCAGCTTGAGACCCTGGCGGCGAGTAAATTCCATAGCACTTCCCATTCCGTAAACCCCCAAAACTACGCTCGCCAGAGTTAGGCAAGCCTTAGCTACGTTACGGCACCTTGAAGTGATTAGGCAACATTTTGCTGGCCTATTTGACGGTCGGGGCTTGGTGGTGGCAAAAACTCGGGCATTTTTACGCTGAAATGTGCCTAGCATCACGCTCCCGAGTCAGCTGGACGGCACCTCAGGGATCGGCGCGGCAATTAGGTGCGGGTTGAGCCGGGCGCAACGTCCAATGGCTCTCATCCAGCCCCTGTACCAGCTTGCGGCCAATGCGGGCCAGGTCAGCAGCGTCCTTCGTGCTCAGTTGATCGAACACGCTGGCCCGCACGGACTCCACATGAAGCGGCGCCAAGGCCCGAATGAGTTCCATCCCTGACTCCGTAATGGATGCCTCGGTTACCCGGGCGTCCTCGGCATGGACGGAACGCTCCACGAGGCCGCGGGCCTGCAACTTTTTGGCCACATGAGATAAGCGTGAAAGGGATGCGCTGGTGCGGGCGGCCAGTTCACTCATGGGCAGCATCTGCGCCTCGGTCTGCGCCTCGGAGAGCATGGCCAGGATGTTGTACTCAAAAAGAGAGAGCTTAGCTTCCCGCTGAAGCGCCCCTTCGAGCGCACCTGGCAGCAGTGTCATTACGGACAACAGGGAGAGCCACGCGGCGCGCTCCTGCACATTCAGCCAGCGGGGCTCCGTGTTTGTCATGGCGCCATCTTTTCACGCCCCGCCCAACAACACGGAAACCCCCCGCGCCCTCAACACTGCACACGCTCTCAGGCATCCACGGGACGCGTTGGCGCAGTGCCCGCTCCGAACGGCCGACCTCCCAGGGCTTCACGCCCGTGCGCCGTGGCCCAGCCCGAGGTGTCCGGACCAACCGGGACAATCTGTGTGGGGTTCAGATCCGTGTGGACAATGTAGTAGTGCGCTTTGATCTGCTCGAAATTCACGGTGTCACCGAACCCGGGGGTTTGGAAGAGATCACGGGCGTAGGCCCAGAGGACGGGCATCTCGGTGAGCTTGTTCCGGTTGCATTTGAAGTGACCGTGGTAGACGGCGTCAAAGCGAACCAGCGTAGTAAAGAGGCGCACGTCTGCTTCCGTAATGCTCTCACCCATGAGAAAACGCTGGGTTGCCAGGCGCTCCTCGAGCCAATCGAGCGCCGTGAACAGGCGGCTGTAGGCTGCCTCGTAGGCTTCCTGGCTACCGGCAAACCCACAGCGGTACACGCCGTTGTTGATCTCGGTGAAGACCCGCTTGTTGACTACTTCCATCTCCTCGCGCAGGGCTTCCGCGTACAGGTCCGGGGCGCCCTCACGGTGGAATTCACTCCATTCTGTGGAGAAGTCGAGGGTGATTTGCGGGAAGTTGTTGGTTGCCACTGCCCCGCTGGGTATATCCACCATGGCTGGGACGGTGATGCCGCGAGGATAGTTGGGGGTGCGTTTGAAGTACGCTTCCTGCAGACGTGCAATGCCCAGAACCGGATCAACCCCGCCTTCGTCTAGATCGAAGGTCCAGGAGCGGACATCATGAGTGGGACCGCACACACCGATAGAAATGGCATCTTCAAGGCCCAAGAGGCGCCGAACAATGGTGGAGCGGTGCGCCCACGGGCACGCTCTAGAGACCACCAACCGGTAGCGGCCAGCTTCAACGGGGTAGCCATCAGCGCCATCACGCGTAATACGGGTTTCAATATAATTGGTGTCCCGCGTGAACTGTGCTCCCGTCACGTAGGCGCCCTTGGTGCTGAATTCTGTCTCGTTTTTGGTGCTTTTTGTGGCCATAAAATTAGCCTATGCCCCAGCTATCCAATCCGGCCACACCTACCGCTCCGAATAGCTCATGAACCCCTCCCGCGATGTTTGCTGCCTGAATCCATCCGGGGTAAGTTCGCTGTCACAGACAATGACTCTTTACTCTGAAATTTTCCCTTGCCTATGATCTATTGGCAGAAGCTAAGCATCAGCAACAGTCAGGACTATCCATGGCGCCACAAGAAGCCACGGCAGCAACGCACGGCACCAGCATCTCCGCGCGGGAAACCATCGGCAAGGCAGGGCGTGCCATGGTTGAATTTCACGGCGTCAGTAAGATCTATCCGGGTCAAGCCGCCGTTGAGGACCTCACCCTGAGCGTGGATACGGGCAAAATCACTGTCTTTGTGGGCCCGTCAGGTTGCGGGAAAACCACGTCACTGCGCATGATCAACCGCATGGTGGAACCCACTTCCGGCACCATTACAGTGGGCGGGCGCGATGTCAGCAGCATCCCCGCCCATGAGCTGCGCCGTTCCATGGGCTATGTCATGCAACAAGCAGGGCTACTCCCCCACCGCACAGTCATCGATAACGTCTCCACCGTGTTGCGCCTGAACAAAGTGCCGCGGGCGCCCGCCCGCCAACGCGCCTTGGAGCTGCTAGAAACCGTGGGGTTGCCTGCCTCGATGGCAAAGCGCTACCCCAACCAACTCTCCGGCGGACAGCAACAGCGTGTTGGAGTGGCCCGTGCTCTGGCCGCCGATCCTCCCGTGCTGCTCATGGATGAACCCTTCTCCGCGGTGGACCCGGTGGTCCGTGCAGAGCTCCAACAAGAACTGCTCCGGCTGCAGCGAGAACTGGCGAAGACCATCATCTTCGTCACGCATGACATTGACGAGGCCACCATCCTTGGTGACCGTGTGGCTGTTTTTGCCACCGGAGGCAGGGTTGCTCAATATGCGCCGCCCGAAGAAATCCTGCGCGCCCCCGTGGACGACTTCGTGGCCAACTTTGTTGGCCGTGACCGCGGCTTCAGGCACCTTTCCTTCAGTCCGGGCGCCTCCATACCCGTGCACCTGGCACCGCTTTCAACAACACCGCAATCCGGCTGGACTCTGGCCGTAGATGATGAGCAGCGGCCGCTGGGCTGGCACGCCCCCAGCACGTCCGCCAGTCCCGGTAACGCCAAAGCCACCACGGGCCTGATTCCCGGCGGCTCCCTATTCCGTGCGGGCGATCCCCTTCGCAACGCCCTTGACGCGGCGTTGTCCTCCCCCTCCGGGCTGGGAGTTGCCGTTGATAGCGAAGGGCGCGTGACCGGCGTCGTCCTTGCCTCCGAAGTGCTGGCAGCCATTGAGGCCGCTCGGGAAGGCCGGCTCTGATGGACTGGTTCCTGGCAAACCTGCCGCAGGTGCTCAACCTGACCGGCTACCACCTGATTCAGTCCGTAGTGCCGCTTGTTTTGAGCGTCATCATCGCGATCCCGCTCGCGCAGCTGGCCCGCTTGAATAAGGCCGTAGGCGCAACCATTCTGTCCGTGGGCTCCCTGCTGTACACCATCCCGTCGCTGGCACTGTTTGTGATTCTGCCCAGCATTCTTGGCACCAAAATACTGGACTTCGCCAACATCATTGTTGCCCTGACCATCTACGCCGTAGCCCTGCTGGTCCGTTCCACACTGGACGCGCTCAACTCAGTTGAGCGCACCATCCGCGAATCCGCCACCGCCATGGGCTACCGGCCGCTACAACGCTTCCTCACGGTGGATCTGCCGTTGTCAATCCCGGTGTTATTTGCCGGTTTGCGCGTTATCTCCGTCAGTAACATTTCCCTTGTCACGGTGGGTTCACTGCTGGGCATCCCCAGTTTGGGTTTCTTCTTCACAGATGGATTGCAACGCAATTTTCCCACTGAAATTGTGGTCGGAATTGTCATTACCCTCATTTTGGCCTTGCTCATGGACGTGCTTTTGGTGCTCTTGCAGCGCTTGCTGACACCGTGGTTGCGGGCCAGCAAGGCGTCCCCGCAGACCATGGAGGTGATCGCATGAGTGCCACAGCAATGCTGCTTCCGGCCACGAAATACACTGCTTCTGGCGCTTTCGCCCAGGGCTGGCAGTGGCTCACCGATCCGGTTAACTGGCAAGGACCCATGGGAGTGCCCACACGCGTGTTGGAACAACTGGGTTATACCGGACTGACCTTGGTAATTTCCTTAGTGATCGCGGTTCCGGTGGGCCTGTATGTGGGGCACACGGGCAGGGGGCGTGCCATCATCATTGCCCTCGCCGGCATGCTCCGGGCCCTGCCAACTTTGGGTGTCATGACATTGTTTGCCCTGATTGCCACCTCCACCTTGTCTCTCATGCCAGCCATTTGGTCACTGGTGTTGTTGGCGGTGCCGCCCATTGTGAGTGCCACCTATGCCGGAATTTCCTCCGTTGAGCGGGACTTGGTTGATGCCGCACGCAGCATGGGCATGACCGAGCCGCAGATCCTCTTCGGAGTAGAGGTACCCAACGGGCTGATAGTGATGCTTGGCGGCTTCCGCTCAGCGGTCCTGCAAGTTGTTTCCACAGTGGCAGTGGTGGCACTCTTGGGCCTTGGCGGTTTAGGCAGGTACGTCATTGACGGCTTGGCGGTGCAGGACTACGGTCAAGTTCTTGGCGGCGCAGTGGTAATTGCCGGGTTGGCCATAGCTTTGGACGGGCTACTAGTCTTGGCCCAACGGCTTATTGTTTCTCCCGGGTTGCAGCGTTCCGCCGCTCCCACCGAAGTGTCGGCACCACAGGCACAGCTGGCAGAACCGGCACCAACCCGTTAGTCACGTCGATTTATGCAGTCTCATCTAGAGGAGTTAGAACATGAACAAGCACTTGCGACCCACCCGCCGGGCCATCCTGGGGGCGGCAGCTGGCCTCTCCGTGGCACTAGCAGTGACGGCTTGTGGCGGCGGAGATCCGCTGGCCAGTGACAGCAGCGCACCCGCTGGCGGCGGCGAATCGGTAGTTGTGGGCTCCGCCAACTTCCCCGAAAGCGCCACGGTGGCAGAAATTTATGCCGGCGCAATCAATGCCGCAGGCGTTACCGCCACCACAAAGCTGAACATTGGCGCCCGTGAGGCCTACATCACCGCGGTTAAAGACGGCTCCATTGACATCATCCCGGACTACAGCGGGAACTTGCTGGGCTATTTTGATGAGAACACCAAGGCCACCACGGCCGAAGAGGTCCTCGCTGCCTTGCCGGCTGCCATGCCCGAGGGCCTCTCCGTGCTGAATGCCGCCAAGGCAGAGGACAAGGACGCCATGGTGGTCACCGCAGAGACCGCCGCCAAGTACAAGTTGACCTCCATTGAGGATCTGGCGAAGGTGTGCAGCGAGCTGACCATCGGTGCCCCTCCGGAATTCGCCACCCGCTCCTACGGGCTCCCCGGCTTGAAGGCAAACTATAACTGCGTGCCAAAAAAGTTCACACCGATCAGTGACGGTGGCGGGCCGCTGACGATCAAGGCGCTCCTGAACAATGAGATCCAGGTGGCAGACATCTTCACCACGTCCCCTGCCATCCCGGCCAACAAGTTGGTGGTCCTGACCGACCCGAAGAACAACTGGCTGGCACAGCAAGTTCTGCCCGTGATCAAGACCGCCTCGGTCAATGACGCAACCAAGAACGCTTTGAACAAGGTTTCCTCCCTCCTGACCACGGAAGATCTGATCAAACTCAACGATCAGGTGAGCGGCACAGCGAAGATGGACCCCAAGGATGCCGCGGCACAGTGGCTCAAGGACAAGGGCATCACCAAGTAAGGAACTCTCATGGCCTCCAAGAACAAGCCCGAAACTGTTGATGTTGTGGTGCTCGGCATGGGTCCGGGCGGCGAATCGGTTGCCGGTGAGCTGGCTGCCGCGGGCTTGTCCGTGGTGGGTGTTGAGGCCCGGCTTGTGGGCGGGGAATGCCCGTACTATGGCTGCATCCCGTCCAAAATGATGATCCGGGCAGGCAATGTCATGGCCGAGGCGTTGCGTATCCCAGACCTCGCCGGAACCGTTGAGGTGGCACCGGATTTCACTCAAGTGGCCCGGCGCATCCGTACCGAGGGCACCGATAACTGGGATGACACGGTAGCCGCCGAGCGGTTTACGGCTAAGGGCGGCGTGCTGGTGCGTGGCACGGGCCGGCTCACGGGTCCCCGTGAGGTCACTGTTTCCACGCACGACGGCGGCCACCGCACCTTCCGCGCCAGGCTAGCCATAGTGCTCAACCCGGGCACGAATCCTGCGGTTCCGGAGGTGCCGGGCCTTGCTGGGACGCCGTTTTGGACTAACCGGGAGGCGGTCCAGGCCGCGGATGCCCCTGCCTCCATGGTTGTGTGGGGCGGGGGACCCATCGCTGTTGAGTTGGCACAGGCCTTCACCCGTTTTGGCACCAAGGTGACCATGGTGCTGCGCGGGTCACGCCTGCTCACACGGGAGGAACCGGAGACCTCCGAACTGCTGGCCTCGGTGTTACGCAACGAGGGCGTGAAGATCCTGACAAATAAGGCGCTCACGTCGGTGACGCATGCGCAGGGCCGTTTCCAGCTGAGCTTTTCCGACGGCATCTCCCCCTCATCTCTGCGGGCCGATCAACTGCTCGTGGCCACCGGACGCGCCCAGGCTCTGGCAGAGGTGGGCCTGTCAGCGGCAGAAATCAGCTGCGATCTAAAGGGCGCCCCCGCGCTCGATCAGTACCTACAACTAGCGAATGGGCTCTACCTGATTGGTGACGCTGCAGGGGCCGGAGCATTCACCCACATGTCCATGTATCAAGGAAATATTGTTGCAGGGCACATCCTGGCCCGCCATTTAGAACAAGCGGACCGGGGCACCGCAGACAACCACGCCGTGCCGCGCGTGACGTTTACGGATCCGGAGATCGGCGTAGTGGGCCTGACCGAGAGCCAAGCCCGGGACGCCGGCCTGTCGGTGCGGGTGGGCCTGACAAAGGTGGGCGAGTCCGCCCGCGGCTGGATCCATGGCGCAGGCAACGACGGATTCATCAAGGTCATTGAAGACGCCGATGCGGGAGTTTTAGTGGGCGCCACTTCTGTGGGGCCCATGGGCGGGGAGGTGCTGTCCATGCTGGCACTGGCCGTGCATGCGCGGATCCCCGTCTCCACGCTGGAATCCATGATTTACGCCTACCCCACGTTCCACCGGGCCATCCCGGAAGCCCTCAAAAACCTTCACTGATGCTCCCGTGCAGCATGGACTAGACGCTGGGGCACATCGCCACAGTGTCAATGGCAGCAGTGGCCATGGCACCAGAGGCAATGGCAGCAGTGGCCATGGCACCAGAGGCAATGGCAGCAGTGGCCATGGCACCAGAGGCAATGGCAGCAGATGCGGAGCCTGGAGATCAGTTGCCAGCTAATAACACCTGGCGGACGGCTGCGCTGAGTTGCATGGCCCGGCCGGTGGTGGAGCCTTCCTCATTCCAGGCTGGCACGTAGCCAAATCCAATCCCGTACAGCGGGTCAGCGTAGCCCAGTGCTGCGTTGGCGCCATCGTGGCCGAAGGCTTGGGCACTGCCAAAGTCCATGCGCGGGTGGGCTTTCATGAACGTGATGGCGAAGGCACCAGTGTCGCAAAAGACCCTGTCCAGCCCCCACACCTGTTCCTGGCTCATGAGGGCAATCGTTTCCGGGGTTAGATAAGCCGGCTGGCCCTCAATTCCGGTGATGGCACCCGCATACACGCGGGCCAGCCCGTCAGCGGAGCCTACGCCGGCTCCGCTGCAACTGCCTGCGGCCCGGACGCTGCGCACATTGGGCAGTTCCAGTAAGTTTCCTGCCTGCACATTGCCGGAGACTCCAGCAAGGGAGAACGGGTCAAAAAAGGCCGGGGGAGCCTCCTCATCAAAGAGTACGGGACGGAAACGTGGCTCTTCCGACTCCGGCAGCCCCAGGAACATGTCGGCGGCGAAGGGCACACGGATGCGGCGGTTGTAAACATCCTGCAGCCGCTCCCCCGAAACCCGGCGGCACAACTCCTCCAGGAACACGCCCATGGTCAGCGCGTGGTAACCAAACGTGCCGCTGCCGGGGCGCCACATGGGCGCCATGGCGGCCAACCGGGCAGCGACAGCGGGCAGGTCACTGTATTCCTCCATGGCGAAGCCACCCTGGGCCCCCACCAATCCCGCCTGGTGTGAGAGCAGTTGACGCACCGTCACGGACGCCTTGCCGTTCTGCGCAAATTCGGGCCAGTAACTAGCAACTGTGGCGTCCAAATCCACCAAACCGTCCTGGACCAGCAGGCTGAATGCCAGGGCGGAGACGCCTTTAGAGCAGGAGAACACGCCCGTGAGGGAATTGGCAGAGGAATCCGGGCCACCCACCAGGTCCACTACTTTTTCCCCCGCAACGTAGACGGCCAGTTGCGCACTGTAGCGAGGGTCGGCGTCGAGCATGGAATCAAAAAGTTCACGAACGCTGGTGAACTTCTCTGTGGTCAAACCTTGGGATGCACCGGCGCCGCGTGGCAGTGAATGTGTCATGCCTCCACTCTAAGGACTTCTAGACACTTATGGGCAGCAATGTCCCGGCACCATCCCCACTCGGGGCCGGCCGGTGCGCCCGCCGTGAAACGCCCTGAGCTCTCCCCGGCACCACCGGCCCCGAAGGTTGGGCCACAGTCCGGCGTCGGCTCGCGGCAGCCGCGGAGCAGGAGCCGGGGCTCAGCATTCACTATGGGAATGAGGCCGTGAAAATCGGGCAGGGCACCGATTCGGCGTGGGCCGTTGATGCCGGGGGCGCCGCGGCGACATCCGGCTCGGTGCTGACGGGCACCGCAGCGACATCCGGCTCGGTGCTGACGGGCACCGCAGCCTGGTCCGCCAGCATGTGGACCCGGGACACCCGGATGCCCAGATGCCCGGATACCCGGATGCGGGGTACACGATCTGGACCGGGAAAGCACCCTTTGAGGCGGCCCCCCGGATGGCAGCAGGGACACAACTATATGGACATGAGCTCCCTGCCGAACCAGGACGGGGCCATGATCGTGGGAGAGACGAAGACCATCGCCGAATACGTCCCGCGCCGGGTTCGACACGGGGCTGGGGGATGCTCAATCCCTAGGCGAACTCACTCTCCACGGGGTGATCGGGCTGCGCGGCAGCCAAGTCCGCAGCGCCTACGAGCATCAGCGGTTGCCAACGGCACAAAGAATGCTCCGGTCAGGACAAGGTTTTGCCGCCACCCTCAGGGGCGGTTCGGACAGCTGAAGCCACCCGCGCGTGGCGCCGCACTAGACTGGCCGTACCGAGCGAACAATTCCCCTCCCGGAAGGTTTTTTGCCCATGCATGACAAGCACGCCTTGATTCAGGACCGGCTCAAGCGAGTCCTCATGGAGCGGATTGTTCCGGCCATCCACACCCCCGTTGCGCCGCTGGAGTTACGCGCCTGGCATGTGGAGGGCGGGCAGGGCGAACCTGTGGCGCCAGCCATCGCACTCGGGTTGGCTGAGAGCACTTTGCCGGACGACGCCGGACACGCGGCTCGCGCGGAAGCCCCACCTGCCGCTGAGGTCGTTTTTGAGCCATTCGCCGTGGGCCAGGCGTGGGGTCCACCGTGGGGCACCAGCTGGATTCATCTCACGGGCACTGTCCCCCAAGAGGCGCGCGGGCAACGGGTGGAGCTCGTGGTGGACTTGGGATTTAGCCAGTCGTGGCCCGGCTTCCAGGCCGAAGGTCTAATTTACCGTCCCAATGGGGAGACCGTGAAGGCCCTGAACCCGCTGAACACCTGGGTGCCCGTGGATGGGATCGCTCCCGGAGCGCCGGCGCAGGGCGGGGAGGAAATCGATCTCTATGTGGAGGCGGCTGCGAACCCGTTTGTCTTCACCGACAACCCGTTCGTCCCCACTCCGTTGGGCGAAAAGTTCACGGCCGGGGACACCCCGCGCTACACCATGGCCCGCGCCGACATCAACATTTTCCACACCGAAGTGTGGGAGTTGGTCCAAGATCTTGAGGTGCTGGACCAGCTCCAGCAGGAGCTGGATTTGGGCAATCCCCGGCGTTGGGACATCCTGTACGCTCTGGAACGCGCGCTCGACGCCGTCTCCCTCACCGACATACCCGGCAGCGCTGCCGCGGCCCGGGCACATCTAGCGGCTGTGCTGGCCCAGCCGGCCAACGCCAGCGCGCATCAGATCACCGCCATTGGGCACGCGCACATTGACTCGGCGTGGCTGTGGCCCGTGCGCGAGACCGTGCGGAAGGTGGCCCGAACGGCGTCGTCCGTGGTGAAGCTGCTGGAAGATAACCCGGAATTCCAGTACGCCATGTCCTCAGCCCAACAGTACGAATGGCTCAAGGAGCAACGCCCTGAGGTCTTCGCCAAGGTCAAGGCCGCCGTGGCAGAGGGCCGTTTCATCCCCGTGGGCGGCATGTGGGTGGAATCGGACACGAACATGGTGGGCTCGGAGGCCATGGCCCGGCAGTTCACGTACGGCCAGCGCTTCTTCCGTGAAAATTTTGGCATGCAGTGCCAGGAGGTGTGGCTGCCGGATTCCTTCGGTTACTCGGCAGCGCTGCCACAGATTGTGAAGCAGGCCGGGGCCAAGTGGTTCCTGACGCAGAAAATCTCGTGGAACACCGTGAATAAGTTCCCGCACCACACCTTCAACTGGGAGGGCATTGACGGCACCCGCGTGTTCACGCACTTCCCGCCCGCGGACACGTACAATTCCCAACTTTCCGGCGCCGAGCTGGCGCATACCGTGCGGAATTTCCGCGACAAGGGTGCTGCTAAAAATTCGCTTATCCCGTTTGGTTGGGGCGACGGCGGCGGCGGGCCAACGCGTGAAATGCTGGCCCGGGCCAAGCGCACCCGTGATTTAGAAGGCTCACCTCAGGTCACCATCGCCAGCCCGGCAGAGTTCTTCACGGCAGCCGAGGCCGAATACCCTAATGCCCCTGTGTGGAAGGGTGAGCTGTACCTTGAGCTGCACCGCGGCACCTACACCTCGCAGGCGCTGACCAAGCAGGGCAACCGGCGCAGCGAACACCTGCTGCGTGAGGCCGAGCTGTGGAGTGCCACGGCCGCGGCACGCTCACTCATCGCGTACCCCTACGACGAGCTGGATAGGATCTGGAAGCTGGTGCTGCTGAACCAGTTCCACGATATCCTCCCCGGCTCCGCCATCGCGTGGGTGCACCGCGAAGCTGCTGAGCAATACGCCCAGATCGCCAAAGACCTCCAAGCAGTCATCTTTGCGGCGGTGGACGCCTTGGCGCCCCTGGATCCCCAGGCAATCTCGGAGCTGACGTCCGGGCCGCCCACTGAGAAGGATTTCGACACCGCACTGCACTTCAACGCCTCCCCCTACCCGCGCCGCGGCATCGCCCCACTCAGCGCTGGTGTCCCGGACACGGCCACCGCGGAGGTGACGGTGGAGCGGGACGGCACGGGCGTCGTCGTACGCAACGGGCTGATCACGGTCCGGTTCGGTGCGGACGGTGTCATTAATTCCATTGTGGATGTGGCGGCGGATCGTGAGCTGGTGCCAGCCGGGCAGGGCGCCAACCTGCTGCAACTGCACACCGACTTCCCCAATATGTGGGATGCCTGGGACATTGACGCCTTCTACAAGAACACGGTGACGGATCTTCGTGAGCTGGATTCCATGGAGGTCACCATGTTGGGCCATCAGCCGGAGATTACCATTAAGCGCAGTTTCCGGGCCTCGCACATTACCCAGCGGGTGCGGATCTCCCCGGATTCCAAGGTCATCACCGTGTACAACGAGGTTGATTGGCGGGAGCAGGAGACGTTACTCAAGGCCGCGTTCCCCCTCGATGTGCACGCGGACCATGCCCGTTTTGAGACCCAGTACGGGCACATTCAGCGTGCCACGCATGAGAACACGTCCTGGGACAACGCACGTTTTGAGGTGTGTGCGCACCGCTGGGTCCATGTGGGCGAGCCCGGATTTGGCGCAGCGGTCATCAACGATTCCACCTACGGCCACGACGTTTCCCGCCACCCCGGTACCAACGGCTCCAGCTTCACCACCGTGCGGCTTTCCCTGCTGCGCGGGCCGCGCTTCCCCGATCCCACCACCGATCAGGGGCAGCATTCCTTCACGTACGGGCTGGTGGTGGGCGCCGAGGTGGCCGACGCCGTGGCTGCCGGCTACGCCATGAACCTGCCGTGGCATGGCGTGCCGGGCGATTGGACCGGCCGCCCCATTGAGCCGCTGGTGCGCACGGATTCGCAGTCCGCCATCATCGAGGCCGTCAAGCTGGCCGATGACCGCAGCGGCGACGTCATCGTGCGTCTGTACGAACCGCTCGGTGCCCGCGCGCAGCTGACCCTGAGCGCGTCGTTCGCCGTGGCTTCCGTGGCGGAGAACAACCTCCTTGAGCAGCCGTACGCATCCGGATCCCTCGCCGTGGGCGCCCCCGGTGATCCCGGCGCAGCCGGCGCCCCCGGAGATCCCGGCACATCTGGTAACCCCACAATCACGCTGAAGCTGCGTCCCTTCCAAATTCTCACCCTCCGTCTGCAGAAAGCTGGCCAATGAGCCTCCCTGTTTCTCCCTCCGCACACCACGCCGCACCCGCCCGCAAGATGCCTTTGCGTTGGGGTGTGAACTACACCCCGAGCGAGGGCTGGTTCCACTCGTGGCAGGATTTCGATCTGGATGCGGTGCGGGCCGATTTTTCCTCGATCGCCAAGCTGGGACTTGACCATGTGCGCATTTTTCCGCTGTGGCCGCTATTGCAGCCCAACCGGTCGCTCATTCGCCCGGCAGGTATTGCCGATGTGGGCGCCGTGGTGGATGTGGCGGCCGAATTTGGCTTGGACGTCTCGGTGGACGGGTTGCAGGGGCACCTTTCAAGCTTTGATTTCCTGCCGTCCTGGGTGACGAGCTGGCACCGGCGCAACATCTACACCGATCCGCAGGTTGTGGCTGCGGAGGCGGCACTCATCACGGCTCTGGCCCAGGAGGTCACCTCCCGCCCCAACGTGCTCGGCATGACGGTAGGTAATGAGACCAACCAGTTCGCGGTGGAACGCCACCCTGACCAGCAAGTCACCTCTCCGGCAGAGATGGGCGAATGGTTCACAACCCTGCTCGCGGCCGCCCGCAAGGCCTGGCCCACCGGCATGCATCAGCACAGCTTTGATGACAACGCCTGGTTTGTGGACAGTTGCCCCGTCACGCCGCGCCATGCCGCAACCCTGGGCGATGCCACCACGGTGCACTCGTGGGTGTTTGTTGCCGTGGCGCACCTCTTCCCGCAGGGCCACCCGGCCAGGACGCTCTTTGCCGATTACCTGGTCCAGCTTGCCGACGCCTACGCCGAGAATCCCGCCCGGCCCATCTGGCTGCAGGAGATCGGTGCCCCTTATCCAGCGGTGCCCTTCGACGGCGCGGCCGACTTCCTGGAGCAAAGCCTGCTTCCTGTGCTGGACACCCCCAACCTATGGGGTGTCACGTGGTGGTGCTCGCATGATGTCAGCCGCAAGCTGGCCGATTTCCCTGAGCTGGAATACACGCTGGGCCTTTTGGATTCGGACCGGCGCCCCAAACCCGCGGGCCTGCGCCTGGCTGAGCTGATTGCCGCCGAGAAAGCCAACCCCACGGCGCCGCTACAACGCACCACGGCGTTGTCCTTCGAACCAGGCGATGAGGCCACCGGTGCTGGGCGTAGCATTGCGGACCCTTCGGGGGAGCTGTTCACGGCCTGGCTGGCGCGCGCAGCGTCCGGCACCAAGCCCACCCTGGTCCGTTCCACCAAGACCTCCGACGCCGATTACCTCGCCGCCCGCGGCATCACCGACGTGGTCAACTAGAACGGAAGGGACGTCCATGTTCAGTGAAGTGGCGTACTGGGATGAGATATCACGCTGGGACACGGCGGCCTCTGAGGAATCCGCAGACGGTTGGGAGCTTCTGGGTGAAAATGGCTGGTTTGCCATGATGGCTTGGGCTGCAGGGCCCGGCAATACCCGCAAAGCGGTTCAGTGTGACTCGGCCAAAACTGTCCAGGTGACATGCCATCAGGGTGAGACCGCGACCACCCGCGCGGCGCCGTTCACCCCAGAGGATCGGTGCACCATAGAAGATTCCGTCAATGAGTATCTACTGGCGGCTGGAATTCCTGCCCGCCCCTCCGGCTTTGACTGGTTCTTGCGGGTCCCAACGGGCTGGACTGAGGGGCTTTCGTTGGCGGATGAACTGGCCGCAAGAATCACAGGGAAGTGGGAGAACGGAGCCCACCCTGCCACGTTGCGCCCGCTGTTTAGGGAAGTGGTGCAGGACTTTTACGCAGACTCGGCGAGTTGATGCACCCTGGCACCCCTTTCACCACTGGTGTACCCGGTGCCGCATGGCACTAGCTCCGGGACGCACGCACCCTAGCGGGCACACTTACCGGCGCGTAGCATCGAGGCAATACCGGGATTCGCCCCAAGCCGGCAATGCGGACACCGTTGTGCCGGCGGAATTGAGGTTGCCATGAGCCATAACTCAGCTGCTGAGAGCACCAACACCGCTGATCCGGGTGTTGACGCTCATCAGGTCAGTGCCCAGGATGCCAGAAACGCTGCTGAAGCAGCTAGGGAAGCAACGTGGGAGAGGCCCAGTTTCGCCAAGGGACTGTATTTAGGTGATTTTGAGATCTCCCTGATCCATCCACACCCGCAAGCCACCGCCGCAGAAACCGAGCGTGGGGAGGAGTTTTTGGACAAGGTGAAGACCTATGCCGAAACCCTGGACGGGGCCCGGGTGGAGCGGGAGGCGAAAATTCCGGAGGAATACCTGGCCGGGCTGGCAGAGCTGGGCGTGTTCGGCATGAAAATCCCTCAGGAGTATGGCGGGCTGGGGCTCAACCTGACTTATTACGGCCGGGCACTGGCCGTCTTGGGCAGCGTCCACCCGGCTTTTGGCGCCCTCATCTCCGCACACCAATCCATTGGTGTGCCGGAACCCGTAAAGGTTTTTGGCACAGCTGCACAAAAACAAAAGTTTCTGCCTCGTTGCGCCGCGGGCGCCGTAACGGCATTTCTGCTCACCGAGGCCGATGTGGGCTCTGACCCCGCCCGTATGGGGTGCGCTGCGGTGCCCACGGAAGACGGCAGCGAGTACGTCCTGGACGGTGTGAAGCTCTGGACAACCAACGGCGTCATTGCTGAACTTGTTGTGGTCATGGCGCTAGTGCCGTCCCGGGGGCTTGATCCGGCCGGCCGAAAAACGGGAGGCATCACGGCGTTTGTGGTTGAAGCGGACTCCCCTGGCATCACGGTGGAGAACCGCAACGAATTCATGGGTCTTCGTGGCATTGAAAACGGGGTGACCCGCTTCCACCAGGTGAGGGTGCCCGCGGAAAACCGGCTGGGCAGGGAGGGGCAGGGCCTAAAAATCGCCCTGACAACACTGAACACCGGGCGTTTGTCCATCCCAGCCATGAGCGCCGGTGCTGCAAAGTGGTCACTGAAGATCGCTCGCGAATGGTCAAACGCCCGAACCCAATGGGGCCATCCGGTGGGCCAGCACGAGGCCGTAGGCAAGAAGCTGGCATTCATGGCGGCCACCACCTTCGCGTTGGAAGCAGTGTTTGAGCTCTCGGCAGCACTGGCCGATGCAGGGATGAAGGATATTCGCATTGAAGCGGCGCTGGCCAAGCTCTGGTCCTCTGAATTCTCCTACCAGTGTGCGGATGAGCTGGTGCAGATTCGTGGCGGTCGGGGCTATGAGAAAGCTCAGTCATTGGCTGACCGTGGCGAGCGTGCCGTCCCCGCTGAACAGCTTTTGCGGGACTTACGCATTAACCGGATCTTCGAGGGATCAACTGAGATCATGCATTTGTTGATTGCCCGCGAGGCAGTTGATGCCCATCTTGCTGCGGCTGGCGATTTAGCCTCCACTACGGCAACACTGGCCGAGAAGGGCAGGGCTGCCGTGGGTGCCAGCGGTTTCTACGCCAAGTGGCTGCCACAACTTGTTGTGGGCAAGGGTATGGATCCACGCTCCTATAACGAGTTTGGGCCGCTTGCCAAGCACCTGCGCTTTGTGGAACGTCAATCACGCAAGTTGGCCCGCCAGACGTTTTACGCCATGGGCCGTTGGCAGGGAAAGCTTGAATACAAGCAGGCGTTCCTGGCCCGGATTGTGGACATCGGCGCCGAGTTGTTTGCCATTTCAGCATGCTGCTCCCGGGCGGAAATGCTGCGCCTCAAGGACGCCGGCCAGGGCCGGTCCGCGTTGGCACTCGCGGATGCCTTTTCCTGGCAGTCGAGGCTGCGCGTAGAGACTTTGTTCGCCGAGCTGTGGAACAACACGGATGACTCTGACAGGAAACTTTCCCAGGACGTGCTGGCCGGGAACTTCAACTGGCTGGAGGACGGCGTATTGGACCCTTCCGAGGGCACGGGTCCTTGGATCGCTGATGCCTCGCCGGGCCCATCACAGCGGGAAAATCAGCACCGCACATACCGCTGAATGCTGATAACACTCAGGCTGCCGCACCAAAACACAAAACCCCCGCAGCTATTCAGGCCGCGGGGGTTTTGCAAACAACAGTTATTAGCCGTCGGTCTTGACGATGTACACGTCGCACGGGGCGTTGTGTGAAATCGCGTTGGCAACCGAACCCAGTACGCGGGCCAGGCCCTGCATGCGGACGTTGCCCACAACAATCATGTCCGCCTGGAGCTTGGTGGCTTCTTCCAGCAGGACATCGGCAGGCTTGCCCAGGGATGATGAGTACTCGGTCTTGACGCCGCTGATCTTCAGCTCTTCGGCAACGCGCTGGGCCACACGCTCAGCCTCATCCGCCGTGGAGAGGAACCATTCGTCGTTGCCAATAGAGACCTTCTCGGTCTTGTCCTCGCCAAATGCTGTCACAACGCGCAGGGTGCGGCCCGTTGCCTTAGCCAGTTCCGCGGCAACACGGGCAGCCTTCATGGACGTTGAGTTGCCGTCTACGCCGACAATGATGATTCCAGCCATATGCTTAATCCCCTTATTTGATCCAAGGCGCCCATGCTTTGCGCACTGACACCAGTCTTTTGACCTACTTTAGTCACAAAGCTGCACAAATAGGCCTAAACGTGCGCGAACTTACTGCCCTGTTACGGGAATCTCGCGGGAAACCACCTCGGCCAACACTTCCAGCACATGCCGGTAGTCTGCGCCCGTGGCCCGGGTCATTCCCAGCTCGCAGGTCCGGTTGCAGGAAGCATGCACAGCTGCGCCCATCGCCACTACATCGCCGGCTTGTGCGGCCGTAGCTGATTCCGTGAGTTCCGGATGCAGCATGCCCCGGTCTCCAGCAAATCCGCAGCAACCCCAGCTTTCCGGCACCTGAACTGTTTCTGCAGCGGCCTCGGCGATCTGCAAGAGGGCGGGGTTCAGGCCCATCCGGGCGGATGAACATGTGGGGTGCAAGGCCATCGATTCCACCCGTTTCCAGGTCCCCTGTAGTAGCGGCAGCAGCGCCGCAGCGGTAAATTCCACGGCATCCACCACCCTCAACGGCCGCTGGCCAGGGTCCAGAACCTCGGTTTCAATGGTGTGTAGCAGCCCTTCCGTGCAGCTTGAGGCATCACAAATAACCTCCAGCTCGCCGTCCCGGGTTGCCTTGCGGAGCAACTTCAGTGTCCGTGCATGCATCGTCTCCAGCCCGGCCGCCATCCCCTTGGAGGACCACGGCGTTCCACAACACGCATCGGAAATACCCTCCGGAACTAACAGCTCCACCCCGGCAGCCGTGCACAATTGCTCAAAACTTGCCTGCACCCCGGCATTGCCGTCACCGGCAGGGCCGAACATCACGTTGACACAGGCGGGGAAGTACACGGCCGCCGGAACACCGGACGGTGCTGGCCGGCGTCGCGCCTTCCCACCGGACGGCAATTCGGAGGAGTACAGCGGCAGCGTGTCCGCCCCAAGCACCTTCCGCCCCAATCTATTCACAGGCTGCATGGCCACAGAGGGCACCTTCGCGGCAAGGCTCAGTGCCAGCCCGGCACTTTGGGTGAGCGCACCCCAGTGTTTGGCGACGGTCCCCCACACAGCACTTTCTCCCATGCCGGCGTCCTTGGTGCGCAGGCGCTTGACCATGGTGCCGGTGTTGATATCCACGGGGCAGGCGGTCTGACACATGCCATCCACTGCGCAGGTGTCAATACCGGCGTAGTCATAGTCCTTGGCGAGGGCTTCGGCGAGCTCAGTGTCCCCGCGCTGGCGGGCCGCCTCCATGTCGCGCAGGGTGACAATACGCTGCCGCGGGGTCAAGGTCAGGTTCTTGCTGGGGCATACGGGTTCGCAATATCCGCAGGAGACGCAGCGGTCCACTTCGGGATCAACCTCCGGCGGTGCCAATTTTATATGGCGCAAGTGTGCTGTTGGATCGTCGTCCAAAATAACGCCGGGGTTGAGCATGCCGGAGGGATCGCACAGCTCCTTGATTCTGCGCATAACACCGTAGAGCTCATCGCCGTATTGGCGGCGCACAAAGGGCGCCATGACGCGGCCAGTGCCGTGCTCGGCCTTGAGTGAGCCACCCTCACCGAGCACCACATCCACCATGTCCTCGGTGAAAGATGAGTAGCGGCTCAGCTCGTCCGCACTGGAGAACTTGTCAGTCAACATGAAGTGGATATTGCCGTCCTTGGCATGTCCAAAAATGACGGAATTAGCATAGTTGTACTTATTAAAGAGGGTGTTCAATTCTAGGCAGGTGCGGGCCAGTGCCGGGACCGGGACCACCACGTCCTCTAATAGCGCAGTGGTGCCCTGCGGGCGGGCGCCGGCCACCGAGGTGTACAACCCCTTACGCAGGTGCCAGAGCTCCGCTCGAATCGTGGGATCTGAGCTGAAATCCGCTGGCCCGTCCAGCCCCAGCGATCCTGCGAGCGCCACAGCCTTGGCGTTGAGGTCCACAAGTTCCGCCGCACTGCCACTCTGATATTCCACCAGCAGGGCGGCGTGCTGCTCCACACGCAGATCCCGCACCACACCGGGCACCTGGGTGAGTCCCTGACCCACTTTCAATGAGAGCGAATCGAGCAATTCAACGGTGGCGGCGCCGCTGTCCACCAGCGCTGGCAAGGCCATGTTGGCGGCATGCAGATCCTTGAACACCAACAGCCCGGCGGTGGCATGGGCCAGTCGGGGAACAGTTCTGAAAACTGCCTCGGCCACAAAGCCCAGAGTGCCTTCGCTGCCTACTATCAAGTGGGCCAGAATGTCCACAGGATCATCAAAGTCCAAGAGTGAATTGAGCCCGTAACCCATGGTGTTTTTCATGGCGAACTGGCGCTCAATGGTGGCCCGGGAGGCCGGGTTGCTGCGGACTCGCTGCGCAAGTTCGCCCAGTCCTTTGAAAAGTTCGGGCTCTAGGCAGCGCAGCCGGGCGGAGGCATCCGGGGCGCCCGTGTCAATCACGGTGCCGCTGGGGAGCACAAGCGTCAGGGATTCAAGGGTCCGGTATGCGTTATCGGTAATGCCGCAGGCCATTCCTGAGGAGTTGTTGGCTACCACCCCGCCAATGGTGCAGGCAGCTTCACTGGCCGGGTCCGGGCCGAATTTGTAGCCAAAGCGCAGCAGCCGTGCATTTAGATCCCGCACCGTAACCCCCGGTTGCACACGGACCCGGGCACCGCCGTCGAGCACTTCAATACTGCGAAAGTTCTTTCGCACATCAACCAGCAGCCCGCCGCTGACGGCCTGCCCGCTCAGGCTTGTACCGCCGGAGCGAAGTGTCAGCTCCAGCCCATGGGTGGCGCTGACGCGCATGAGATTAGCAACCTCGGCAGCATCCGCAGGGACCGCCACGGCCTGTGGAATCAGGAGAAAATGGGAGGCGTCATGCGCGTTGGCGTGCCGGTCAAGGGCGCGGGTCCGGGTCTGTGCCGGGTCCGCCATAGCGGCGCGGATCTCCCGCTCTAAGAATCCGCCCAGCGTTGTTGTGTCCCCGGTAATTCCGTGTGTCTGCGCCGCCATCCCAACCCCTTTGCATTCCCTGCTAAATTCCGCTGCGCCAGAAACGCAGCGCCCTCGCTTCTGTTGGAGAGATCCCTCGCATTCCACGAGTATTGCACCTTATGCTGGCCAAAGACGATCTCACAGAACAGGAACACTTTGGGTATCTCCACGGCAGATATGTATGACGAACGGGGGCCGGAGCTGGCCTCCGTCTCGCTGCAATTTAGGGACTTTGGCGCTGTGGCCACTTTTAGCGGACCGGCCCGGACCATTCAATGCCACCGGGACAACGGGCTAGTGAAGGCGGTTCTGGCCACACCAGGGAACGGTTCGGTCCTTGTGGTGGACGGCGGCGGCTCGCTCCAGAGCGCCCTGATGGGGGACATGATTGCCCAATCTGCTGTGGATCATGGCTGGGCGGGCGTCATTATCAACGGCGCCATCCGCGACTCCGTGGCCATCGGCACCCTGGACCTGGGGGTAAAGGCGCTGGGCACCAACCCGGCCAAGAGCGCCAAGGACGGCTTGGGCCACCTGGATGGAACCGTGCGTCTAGGTGACGTTCAGATCCGTCCCGGGGCCATGATCTATGCCGATCCAGACGGAATTCTAGTATCCGGCTAGATGGCAGGGACGTCCTCATTGGTAGATAGACTTTCCAGACAGGACAGGACTGCGAGGATAACCATTTCTCCGATCTCACAGCGGCCGAACCGCTGAGCCCTGTCGCTGCAACCTGGCCCAAAGCAATCCGCTTCCGAGCGGAAGGCCTCTTCAAATACGGCTTCTCTTGTGGCAGAGTCGAGTTACCTCAGTAATTTCTAGAGTGGAGAAAGCCATCATGATCGAAATGTTGCACAATGCCGGCGTCAAGAGCGAGTACGCATACGCAGGGGGATTCGCATCCATCGCGCTCTCCCTAGGTTCTTGGCTGGTCAGCCGGGCCAAATCCGACCATTCCAAGGCCCAATCGGACCGGTGGGGCATTTTTGTTGGCCATTGGGCACCTACGTTCTTCGCCCTAGGTGTGGCACTAAAACTTGAGGAAAAGAAATAACAGAGGGTGTAAACCCTCGCCGCACTGACGGGATTCTCATGTGCGGTGCCGTGTGCTCTGCCAGAGCAATTTGCGCCCCATTTTTATCAGATCCGTCAACAATAAGAGCGCGAGTTTGAACTGCTACTAACTTGGCTGCTCCTGCCAAGTTAGTAGCAGACCCATAGACCATCACAGCAATCTGTGTGTCAGATGGATACGTGCACTACCGTTTTTTACCCCTGTGCCTTGTTCCCTTGGCCCTATCCGGGGAACGGACGCATGGCCACGGCCCGGACTGGGGAACCGTCCAAGCCCATTAGTCGCAGCGGCAGCGCAGAGAACAGTGGATCTTTCCACGTTATGTCTGCCAAGTTGGTGAGGTTCTCAATGATGGCACCTCCTGCTCCTAGAATGTGCTGGTGCACGGGCAAGTGCAGCGGAGCCTCTGTCTGCGTCTCCGGTGTGGGATCTGGATTCAGTGAGTCCACACCGATGACAGAAACCCCTTGGGCCAGCAAGTGCGCGGCAATGTCCGGGTCCAGGTAGGGATGGTCAAGGTAAGCGGATGTGTTGAAGTATGCGGACCAGCCCGTGTGGAAAAGTACAATGGTGCCTGGCTTGAGGTTGTTCAGCTGGGCTTCGACCGTACTGAACTCGATCATGCTGCGGGGGGCAGCCCCCGGCACGTGGACGATCCGCGCGGGGCCGTACAGCCTCGCCAGATCTAGCTCGTCAACGGCTATGCCGCCGTCGACGGTGTGCAGGGGAGCATCAACATGGGTGCCGGTGTGAGTGCCCAGATGGAGTTCAGCGACTTGGAATCCATCGGCGGCGTTGGTGGCCACTTCATTCGATGAAACAACCGGATCCCCCGGGAAAACCTGCATTCCGGTGGAAACGGGCTGGCTCAGGTCAACGATGTGCATTTTCTTGTCTTTCTGGGTTGCTTGATTCGGGCTCTGTCACCGTCAGGTGGCGTGAGACCGGTTTGTCTGTCCTGATGCTCCGGGTGAGCAGCGCCCACCCGAGGTAGAGGGCAAAAGAAATGACGAAAGTGGGGATGGTGGCACCAATAGGACTGGGCGCTACATAGGTCAAGATGACTGAGGTGCCGGCGCCCACCAACCACACGGCAATCGCGGCGATGTTCACCCCGCCCTGGTACCAAAAGCGCCCACCGCGGCCACGCAGGATGTCCGAGCCGTAGTAGCCCTTGTTCACGATGTAGTAGTCCACGATCATGATGGCAAACACGGGCAGGAACAACGCGCCAACAACTGTCAGGAACGAGGTGAATTGTTCCAGGAGTGCCAGCCATGTTGCTCCTAGGACGGAGATGGCCCCCAGAACCAGCGCAGTGGGCAGGAACCGGATCCTGCGTGAGGGAGCCATATTCACCACCGAGGAGACCATGCCGTAGACAACCATGGTGTTAGTTGCCATTACGGAGAGGAAAATGACGATCGCCAGCGGAGCGCCAAAGGCGGCAACAATGACCGTCGGGTCGAATCCAAGCGCATCACCGCCCGACAGCACCACGTATCCGATGGCCGTGGCCCCCAAGCTCATCGACAGGACTGTGGAGACAACGTACCCAATGCCTGAACCCACTACCCCCGCGGCCTGTGTCTTGGCCAGCCGGTTGAATTCGGCGGATAGCACCGTCCACGAGATGGCCGTGGCAATGACGACGTCAAGCACGGTGATGCCTGACCAGCCCAAAGTGGTGTCCACCTTGATGGCGGCGAAATCAGCAGGCGGGTGCGAGGTAAAGGCAACAATGAAGATGTAGGCCATGATGGCGAGAATTACCAGCGCAAGCCATGGCTCAACCTTGGCAATACCAGCGTGACCAAATATTGCCAACCCAACAACAAACAGCTGGCACAGGACGGAGAAGAGCACTGGATTCGAGAAGCCGGTGGCCTGCTCAACCAGGAAATTGACCGTCACCCCTGCCAGCATGGCCTGGACCCAGCTCCAGCCCATCAGGATCACCACGTTGGCGGCCACTGCAAGGAAGGATCCCCGGAGGCCAAAGGCTCCCTTGGTCAGTGACATGGTGGGAAGCCCTGTTCGGGTCCCCATGTTGCCGATGAGCACCAGAACCACGCCGCCTACTAGAGACCCGGCAATGATCAGCCCGATGGCTAGGGGCCATGAGACTCCGGGGACAAATAGCGTTCCGGTCAGGAGGGTGGTGACCACAAGATTGGCCGCCAGCCAAATAAGGCCTATGCGCCGGGCGCCAAGGGTGCCCTTGATGGGGCCGTAGCCATCGGAATCGGCGTTAAGCCGCTTGGAGAGCCGGCCCCAGGGGGAGAGCCCGCTTCTTCGCTGAGCACTCACTTCGGTATTCATGGGCACTGACGCCTCAACATTCACTAGCGGACGAAATTGGTAAACAAATGTTGTCTGAAAGAAAACTTTTGTTGTCTCATCTTGTGTGAAGCCCGACACATTGTCAAGGGGATTGATCCACCTCATTGGGAGTGTGGCGGCCCATGCTGCGTGGATTTACACTCTTGATGCCTTGATGCTCGCGACCAGCGATGGTCTGTGCATCACCTGCCGATCCGGGAGTTGGCATGGCCACTCCTGGCACATTCCACTAGTGGAGAGTTTGGAATACAGTGCCGTCAACGGCGGAGCTGCCTTAGCCATGTTGCCGCACCCGGCACCACCAATATCAGTACACGTCTGCACCGGGTCGATGCGCTACAAGGGGAACACCTGATGTGTACTTGATCGTTGGAGCGCTGTCAGCTCGGGCTACGCCATCACCGGGATCGTGCTCGATCAGCGGACCTGATCGACTCGTGACCCGAGTGCCCTGCTGTGTCGTCACCGCCATGGCCAGCACCCCGAATTCGAATCCAGAGTAGCGCGTCTTACTAAATAGGCGACCTGTCTTAGGCTCTGCGCGTGCCCCAGGGCCAACTGCGGAGATATACACGTCGTGACCCTCGTCGCCGGTGGCGAAGAAAGTGACCTGCCGCTCGAAAACCAGACCGTCGAACTGCCCGTGTAGGTCGATGATGATCTCAGCACCGACCTCGACGGCAGGATGCAGGACCTCAAGACTCCCGAGGACCAGCTCACCGACCCGCTTGAGTGAACCGTCGGCGATGCGGACGCTGATCTTTGCTGTTCCTGCCCTGACCCGACCGTCCTTCACCCAAGAATTGAAGACATCATCCCGTGGGTAGGACCCGATCGTTACCTCGTCCGCCGTCACACCAATCGCCTCCTGCCCAGGTGGTGGCCGCGACGTTCCACCCTTCACTGAACCCTAACATCAGCCATCCTGATCGTGCTCGGCTCGGCATACTGAGAAACGATGTTTGACGTGCACCATTCGTTCGACATCACCAAAATCGTCAGCGCCGAACCCCATGACGAAGACTGTGAACCTCCGTCCTTGCAAGGAAAGTCCTTCGGGACACTACTTGAGGCCGATTTCGGCTGGTATGCAGTTGAGGGATTTACTTTCCCAGGATCAGGATTTGAAGTTTTTGACTCCCTTGAGCGGCTCCAACTGAGCTTTCTTGGACTCTGCCAGCCGCACCACCGTGCCACTCGGTTCATGGAAGAACGCCAAGACCGTCTCAGCAATGACACATTTGCTCTTTGTAACTGGATCAAAAATGGCGTAGGCAACAGTGAAGCTGGCGCCCTTGATGGCGCTGACCCACACCTCAACAACCGCCGGAATATTGCGGTAGTTCAACGGGGCCAAGTACTTCACCCGGTGCTCCACCACCAGCGCCTGGATGTCCTGCGCAAGATCGGAAAATATTGGCAAGGCCACCTCCACTCCCGGTAGCCCGGTGCCAGCGGGTTGGCCAAAGGCGTGCACACGGGCCTCTTCCAAGATCCGCAGGACCTCTACATTGTTAATGTGCCCATAAGCATCCATGTCTGCCCAGCGCAGGGGGACATTGAGCGTAAGCCGCACTCCGGCGTCGGGCATCCCCTCAGGCACTGCCATGAGTGGCGCTCCTTTTCTGTTTTTGATCCTGCCATTCTCGGTTCAAGATGGCATAGTGCGCCAAGGTGACCCATTCACCCTTGCTCCAATCCGACTCTACAAAGGTGGCCTCCAAACGCATCCCCAGCCGGGCCATTAGCGCGGACGATTTTTCATTGCGTTCATCACAAATCCCTTCGACCCGGTGCCAACCAAAGTGGTTGAATGCCATATCCAAGGCCGCAGTACACGAAGCGAAGGCGATACCCCGGCCCTGAGCTGCCGGGCTGAATACGAACCCAATTTCACCACGGCGCCAGTTCTCGGCATCCCATTTGAGCAACACCTCCCCCACCACCTCCGACGACGGCCCCTCCTCCACAGCAAGGTCCAACCATTGCCCAGGGATAGTCAGGCCCTGTTGGGCCACCATGGAGGAGATTGTCAGCTCGGTGTCTGCCAGTGTCTGCGGCTGGTGCGGGAGATAACGGGCAACCTCTGCCATTGATCTGTAGCCATTCACAGCAGGGATATCGCCCAAGGTAACGGGTCGCAGCCGAACATCACCCCGCACGAAAGGGTAGTTGGGCTGAGTTGCTACCGGGATCTTGGAGGTGTCAGCTTGCATGTACAGATACTAGTGCCGAATTCGCGGCAAACAGTCAGAGTGGTTCGGTAGCATGTGGCCATGCCTGCCGTTCCGCTTACCCGCCGCCGTGTGGAACTTGTCTTAGTTCCCCTAGTGGCCGCCTTTTGCATGGCCTTCATCATTGGTGCCATAGTTCTTGACAGAGATTCCGGGCCCTGCCCCGCTCCCACCTGGAACAACCAGCTCACACTCTCGCTGACGGGCAACGTTGACGCGGGTGCAGTGACTGCCTGTTCCGGAACGGAATGCGTCCCACTGCCACCCACCTTCGCGAAGAGCTCGGCAAAAAATTCCGGCATGCTGACGCAGCAAAAGGATGGGTCCTGGCTCTTCAAAGTTGCTACAAATCCGCCCAAAGCTGTCACGTTCCGCGTTTATGACAAAGCGTGGAACGTTGTGGCTGCTCAGTCCACCGCCCTTAACTGGACCCGTATCTCAGGTGATGAGCGCTGCGGCGGACGCATGGCTTCCATCAACGTGGTGCTCAACGTCCCCTAGGCGCATGGCTTGCTAGTGGCCGCCGAAGAAGCTCTACCGATTCACGAAGTAGATCAGCACTCCCGCAGCCCACGTTCCGGCAGCCAGCGCGGCGAAGCCAAATTCGGCCAAGATCCCCAACCCGGTGGCTTTAAGCGCAGCCACGGATGAGGACACTGCCGGCTTGAACTCCTTCTGGCGGGCAAATTCCGAGAGGAACAGCCCTGCCGCAAAGCCCAACAGCAACCCCACCACGGGAACCACAAAGAAGCCCACAACGCCGAGCGCCAGGCCAATGACCACCGAACGGCCGGGAATGGACCGCTTCTTCATTGCCCTGCCCGTCAGCACGGCGCTGGAGGCCATACCCGAAGCCACGAGGGCCAGGCCCACACCGAAAACAATCCAGCTTACCGGGCCACCCACCGCTAGCGCCCATACCAGCAGACTCACCGCAATGAGCATGCTGCCGGGCAGCACCGGAACAATAATCCCAACGGCACCGACAGCAATAGCGAGCCCACAAACCACTGTCCAAACGATCTGCGCATCCATAGAGCAACTCTCCCAGCCGCGGTGGTGACTGACTATTTTATAGAATAAATTTATGGGGAACTATAGCATTATTATAACGTATTCTCTATAATGGATATATGAGTATTCCGGAGATTGACCCCGGAGACCGGGGCCCTGAAGCCACACAGGATGTGGCTTCAGCCCTTCGCGCAATTACTCTTCCTTCCATTGAACCCTTTGGCACTGACAGTCCTGCCCTTGAGGGTCTACCCGCCTATGTTCCGGCTCCTTTTCAGTCTCCTTCGCAGGAACCACGTTCAAGACTGAGCGTGGCCCGGACTGTCTACGATTCTGCGGTAGCCGCGCTAGGTGCCATGAAATGCCTTGAAGACGGGGTGGCCGCCTGCAAGGCCGCTTTGGTGGCCCAGCTCATGGGGGCAGCCGCCGTGGAAGGTCAGTCAATGTCTCTGGATCCGTGGCAGGCGGGAATCTGCGAATCCAGCGCCCATAGTGAGCTCGCCTTAACCCTGTGCATCCCCGAACGTACGGCAGCTACCTTGGCCCACCACTCCACGGAATTGTTCAATAACCATCCCTTGGCCTTCGCGCAACTGCAGGCCGGGGCCCTCTCCGCCAGGCACGCGTGGATCATTGTGGATGAGGTGGCAACGCTCCTTGAGACCCCCGGCATAACGGCCGCTCAAACAGCTGCCTTTGAACAGCGCCTTCTGCAGCTGGCACCAGGTTCCAGCGCCGCCAGTTTTGCGCCAAAAGCCAGAAGGACCAGAGAATCACTCCATCCGGCAACCATCAGCACGCGCAGCAAAGCCGCCCACGCAGCACGGTCCATGACCTTGGCGCCGGGCAAGGACGGCATGTCCTGGCTGACACTTCACGTTCCATCGCTGGCGGCGGAAGGGATCTGGGTCAAGTGCACCCGGACTGCCCGCGCTCTCAAGAACCGTCCGCGAGCAGGAGGGGATCTAGGCCGGGATCTGGGCGGAGATCTGGCAAGCGGCGCTCTGGCCGGTGACACTGAGAACCGCACCTTGACGCAGCTGCGCGTGGATGTTGCCGCAGCTTTGTTGCTCGGGCAGCCGCCGCTTCCTGGTTTTGGCGCCGAGGACAGCGCCAGCATCACAGGGGCAAGCAGCACCCCTCCAGGCTCGCAAGCAAGGCCCAGCGGGTATGCACACGGGTTGGTGGACGGAATCGACGAAAACGCTTCGCAGGAATATCTGGATCAGCTGGCAGCGCTCCAAGCCAACCTGCCAGTTGCTGACCCACCCCTACCCGAAGCGACGGTCCTGATCACTGTGCCCTTCTTGGGGGCCTTGGGCATCACCCATGAGCCCGCTGAATTAGTAGGATCCGAGGCCTGTTCCGGGCCGGTTTCACTGCACATAGCCCGCAAGCTGCTAATCAACGCGGGCAGTTTCCTGCGTGTACTGACCGATCCGGCCACGGGTGAACCTCTAGGGTTGCATCCGGAGAGATACCAGCTCCGCGAAGCGGACAAGGCAGTGCTGCGGGCGCTTGTTGGCGGCTGCTACTTTCCGGGTTGCCCCAATCCCGTCATGGATACGGAAACCGACCACCTGTTGGCTTACGGAAACGGCGGGCAGACCTTACTGGAAAACCTACGTCCCGCCTGCAAACGTCACCACGCACTTCGGCATTACAAGGACGATAAAAACCGGCACGGAATCTGCCGCAGCATTGACGATCCCGATCGTCATAACATTCGCCTGCGCGGCTGGACCCCCACCGTGGACTGTGGCGGGAGCGTTGACTGGGTGGCACCATCGGGCAGGAAGCACCGCACCCGGCGCAAGGACCATCAGCGTCCCTGTTATCCCACGTGGCTCGAGAAGCTCCTGAACCCATCCGCACCTCCCGCTGTTGCACAAGAAACTGCGCACGGGACCTCACAACCTGCAGCATCCGGGACGAATACCGAAAGCAACGCCAGCCCACTCGAGCAACTCCTCGTCAGCTACGTCAAGAAGCACAATCACTGACAAACTTAAACAAAGGGGCGGCTTGTGCATCAGCACAAGCCGCCCCTTCCTAGCTATTTACAGCTACGTTTCTATTGAGACGTTGGTATTACCATCGTCCTTTAGTAGCGGCGGCGGCGCACCAAACGGTTGCTTACAATGACGCCAGAACCGAACATCAGGACCAGCAGGGCCCCAATGACGGATGCATCCATGCCCATGGCGCCTGTCTTCGCCAACGCACCAGCACCAGTACCAGTACCAGTACCAGCTAAAGCGCCTGCATTGTTCTCAGGCAACACAGCACCTTCGGAGCAGCCAAGGTTGAAGCTCAAGGCATCCAGTGATTCCCCTGCTGCATAGAAATCAGCAAACGGCGCAACCCCGCTGGCTGCGAGTGTGGTCTGGACGGCGGTTCCGGAGTACATGGTCTCCGCAGTGTTCAGTGCGGCGCCGGACAGATCCAATGTTGCCAAAACCACCGAGTTGTAGGTGGTGTTGGCACCGGGCTTTGCTCCAACAGTTGCCGATTCCAAGGAACGGCTCACCACATCTGCCTGCAGCGTGCCAACGTTGCCGTCCATGACCAAGGTCAATTTCTGCATTGTCACGGACAGGACCGGGCCGGATCCGTAATCGTGGCCCTGGAAGCGGACAACGCCGTCGAAGACAACCTCACCCGTTCGCTTGCCGGCATCAATGCTGCCGGCACCCTTGGTAAAGGTGAAGAGCTGGTCCCACGTTGCGGGAGAACCGTTGAAAGTAATCTGACCCTTGGCAATGTTGCCGGTGATGTACTTCCGGAAGGATTCCTTGACTCCCCACGTCAGGGTGCCGCCCACAACCTTGCCATTGCTGCACTTCGCATCCGCATTTAGGCTTCCTTCTGGAGCCTGCGTCGGTTTGTCAGTCACTGGCGGTGCCGTGGGCTTGTCAGTGGTGGGCGGCGTGATCGCAGCAGCTGTAATCTCTAGGGCTGCCGAAGCTTTCTGCACCCCACCAGTCTGAACAACCCCGTGAGCCAATGTGGCTACTTCAGGAGCAGTTGCTGTGGCAGTGACGGTGTACTTGCCTGACTTCTGCCGGGCGGGAACAGTCCACTCGAGTGAGAAAGCTCCGTTGGCATCAACCAGCAGCTGCTCTGCAGGAGCCAGGCTCCGCACCTCGAAGCTCAAGCCATCAAAGGATGTGCCCACCGGGTAGAAGTCAGCGAAAGCCGGCACCCCTGCCTTGGTTAGGACCGTGGCCAGATTTTTACCGGAAACGCCCTCATTGCCGCCCGTGACTGCAGTGGTATCGATTGAAACCAGGGCAACGTCAGAGTACTTATTCAGCTCGCCGTCCAATGACTTGCTAGTTGCATCGGCCAGCAAACTAGCAGCTTTGACGTCCACGCGGAGATTACTCAAGGTGACTTGAAGCGCACCGTCGTGACCCACCATGGATACCGAGCCGGCAAAGCTAGCAATCTTGTTCGCAGCATCGAAGCTGACTGCCGGGAAGTGGTAAGTGCCGTCCGGGTTGTCCGTGGCGCCACCATCCGTGACGATGGTGCCCTGTGCGATGGAGCTGCCCAAGTAGTTGCGGAATGATTCCTTAACACCCCACTCCAGTCCGCCGACGGCTGCGGAGGGAGCCCCTGGCGCAATCTCTTCACCATTGAGGTCAAAGGCAAGTGTGCTGCCCGGGGCAAAGTCAGCGCCTGTGAGTTTGACGGTTTTGCCCGCGTCAACGCTGGCCGCATCGAGAGTCAGAGTCGGTTCGTTGGCAGGAACTTCGGGCTCCGGGACGTTCGGTGCTGAGGCATCGGCCCAGGCTAGCTTGACGAATTCGTCTTGACTGCGGTCCGCGGAGTAGTTGTGCTCAATGTTGTCAATATCCAACGGTGAGGAAAACGTGGAAATGTAGAGCGTGTTGTCGATGGCATTAAAGCCACCATTTTTGAATACTGTTGTTACCGAGAATTCCACCGGACCGAAGGTTCCGTCTGGATCCACCTTCAGCCGAACAGCGTTCTCGTAGGACTCCGGCACCCTGTCAGCACCGGGGCCCTGAGCGGTTTCTGCAATATAAATCCAGCGGTCTTTTGTGTAACCAGAACCGGACACCATGACCTTGCTAGCATGCTTGAGGCCCGTTGCCGGCTCAACTTTCAGAGCAGGCTTGGCAACGGGTTCTGCAGGCTTGCCAACGGTGATTGGTGCGTAAAGTTCCTGCGCAGCATTGCTCGTCCCACCCGCAGGGTAGGTGTAAGCACCAAAATTTCCAGCCTCAGGCCACTGAACTTCACCGTTCTTGTCAGTCTTCTTCGCCACCGTCAGCGTCGCAGTGAAATTACCCTCAGGGGAAATCTCAACCCACTGATCACTAACAACCTTCTTGTACGCCGCTGGAACTGCATCAAGCGCAACCTGACTCAAAGCCCACAACTGATCCCCCACCACACGAGCAGAAGAAGGAGCCCCCTCAGACGGCCGCCACTTATCCGCGAACTTACCAAACACCACATACACACCCGCCGGATTCCCAGCAGCAATCGGCGGACGCGAACCAGCCGGCGCAATATTGGCCTGCGGATCAAAACCAGATCCCTTAACAACAACCTTCGTACCCTCAGCAACAGGACCACTCAAAACCGTCACACCATCAGCAGCAAACACCTTCAACTCAGGCGTAAACACAGGAACAGGCTTGCCAACGGTGATTGGTGCGTAAAGTTCCTGCGCAGCTTTGCTCGTCCCACCCGCAGGGTAGGTGTAAGCACCAAAATTGCCAGCCTCAGGCCACTGAACTTCACCGTTCTTGTCAGTCTTCTTCGCCACCGTCAGCGTCGCAGTGAAATTACCCTCAGGGGAAATCTCAACCCACTGATCACTAACAACCTTCTTGTACGCCGCTGGAACTGCATCAAGCGCAGCCTGACTCAAAGCCCACAACTGATCCCCCACCACACGAGCAGAAGAAGGAGCCCCCTCAGACGGCCGCCACTTATCAGCGAACTTACCAAACACCACATACACACCCGCCGGATTCCCAGCAGCAATCGGCGGACGCGAACCAGCAGGCGCAATATTGGCCTGCGGATCAAAACCAGATCCCTTAACAACAACCTTCGCACCCTCAGCAACAGGACCACTCAAAACCGTCACACCATCAGCAGCAAACACCTTCAACTCAGGCGTAAACACAGGAACAGGCTCCTCCGCTTCGGTCACTGTCAGAGCCGCAGCCCCGCTGTAGACAACACCGCCTGCGTTGGTGAACGCGGCACGGTATTGGTTGCCATTCTCGAGCGCCGAGGCAGTAATGGTCAGTGTGGGGCTTGAAGCCCCAGCAATATCAGCCCAGTCCGCGGAGCCAGCGGCAAGAACCTGCCACTGCAGCGCATCATGCCCGGTGGCGGCGGCCGTGAATGTCACCGGAGCGCCACTCTCCACTGCCTGCGCAGCCGGCGACGCGGTCACCACCGGCACCTCAACGGGAGCAACATAGGAAACCGCAAAACTTACGGGGTCAAAAGGATCACCCTCACCGTAAAAGGATGCAAACGCAGGAACTCCACCGGCGGTCAATTTCGCAGGCAAAGCAGTCCCACTGGCTTCACCGTCCGCCACGCTCGCACCAGCGCCCAGGGTGGTGAGGTCCACGTCGTCGTAAGTCACCATTGCGGTGCCCACGCGCGACTTGCTCACCACATCAGCTACCAGAAAGCCACGCGCCAGGTCTAAACGAATGTCCGAAATCTCGACGGCGAGCTGCCCCTCATGGGCAGAATAACTTACTGACCCGCCAAAGCTGACAAGTTGCGCGGCAGGGTCAACAGCCGCGGCCGGAAAATTGTAGGTACCATCAGCGTTTTCGCTAGCCCCGCCGCCTAGTGTTGTTGTTCCCCCGGCAAAAGACATCTTGAGGTAGTTGCGGAATGATTCCTTAACTCCCCAATCGAGACTGCCAGCACTCACTTCAGGGGTGGCCGGTGCGGCAGAAGCTGCCGGGGCGCTCACCACCACGGCGCCTCCTGTCATGGCGAGTGCGGCAAGGACGGCCAAAGGCCGCCGCCACCAGAGGCCTCGTTGTTGCGATGTCATGGTCTTCCTCTGTGATCGGGGAGAATTTCTTGTGGAATTGGGCTGGTTCATTTCCCACCTCGACGCCGGGTGGTCATGACAACGGCGCAGCCGCCCAGCGCCAGCAGCACTGCGCCACCAGCAATGTAAATGCCTGTTGTGGCACCCGTTTTTGCCAGGCCACCCTTGGCTGCCTTCTTCTCGCCGCTCTGCCCGGCGGCGTCGGCGACTGTACCGGCGCCCTTTTCCGCGGCTGCGGCCCCGAAACTAATGGGAACCATGACATCAGCGCTGCGGTCTGCACTACGGGTGTGATCTGCGCGAGTGGCAATGACGCAACCATTGGGCGCCGTGGCCGGATCTTGACAACTCGTCAACGCATCGGCCGCACTCACAGCCAACGAGACAGAGAATGAGCCCTTGCCTCCGCTCTGGGAAAACGGCTGCGCAAGTCCCTGACCATAGGCCGGAGGGTTGGAGGAAATCCACAATGAGCTGCCGCTCCCACCGGTCATATCTACACCGCCGAGGCATGGCGAGGCTACAACGCCGGGACCATTATTGACGCAGACACCCACGTAAATGCCCTTGCTCAGATCGAAACCGGCACCGCTGACCTGCACGGAGTCTCCTGCCTCGGCCAACCCTGTTGACCTGTCCACAGTCAGCGACTGGCCGCTGGGCCCACTGCTCGATGCTGCAAACGCACCAGCACCTGACGCCAGAGCCAAGCCGCCTGACAGCACTAAAACACCCAGAATGCGGGTGAGGCGCGTTTGAGCACCCCTTTGTGGCACCTGTGCCACATCGCGGCTGGTGATTCCCCTCATGATCCTCCTTGTTGGGGGCCTGCCCGGAAGCAGCCCGCCATGCGCACGGAACGAACTGTCCGTGCGCATGCTGTGATGACGCAATATCGCGTTGATTCTTTGGATTCCCGGCGAAGCATGTAGCAACTTTTCAGGCACGCACATTACGCAAGATTAGATTGACCTAAACATAACCTAACCTAGGGTAGGCTTAGTTAAGAAAAAGGACGGTTTACGGCTTGCTGCGGACCGGCTTTTGCACCGTCGCCGCCTCTCTCTGGGGAACTAATGACTTTTGCTTTTCAGCCCTTTGCTGCGCCCGAACGCCGATCAAGCGCCCGGAAACACTCTTTTGCAACGCTCGCGTCAGTGGTGTTGCTTTCCTGGCTTGTCAGTGGATGCGCTCCCGCAGCACCCGGCACTAACGGCCCGGCAGACTCCCCCAGCGCGGCCACCTCCACAACCGCGGCTCCTGTGTCCGCATGCACGGACGGCACAGCCGGCAAGCTACCGCTCCCCACCGAATGGCAGGCAGTAAGCACAAGCCCGGGCGTCTCAGCCGGCAGCACAACCTCTACCAGTTCCACTCAGGCGGGCCCCACAACAGTTGATACATCGGGGATCACCCTGCCCATGGTGGCCACCACCCCCACCCCCGCACTCCCCACCACCGTGCTTTCTTGCGACGGGGTGCAAGTGTCAGTTACAGATGTGAGCCGAATCGTCACCATTGATTTGCACGGCACGTTGACTGAAATTGTTTATGGGTTGGGCTTGGGAGCCAACGTCATTGGCCGGGACCGTGCAGCAGACTTCCCGCAGGCGAAAAATGCCACGATTGTCACCCCCACAGGCCATGATCTCAATGCCGAATCTATTACCGCACTGAACCCCAGCGTCATCTTCACTGACACCACCATCGGCCCGCTGGAAGTACAAGAACAATTGCGGGCAGTAGGCATCCCGGTAATATTTTTTGACCCGTCCCGCACCATGAACGGGGTCAGTCACCAGATCACCGCCGTTGCCGGGGCCCTGGGTATTCCTGACGCCGGCGTTGAGCTCAACAAGCTGGTTGGCGCGGACATGGTTGCCGCACTGAGCATGGTTCCCCGCGACGCTACCCCGGCGCGCATCGCTTTCCTGTATGTACGCGGCACCGCTGGCGTCTACCTCATGGCGGGCCCCGGATCCGGCGCCGATGACATGATCAAGGCTGCTGGCGCTGCCGACGTCGGAACAGACATTGGCTTGAAGATGCCTTTTACTCCTCTCACCTCCGAAGCTTTGATCAAGGCCGCCCCTGACGTGCTGCTCCTTATGTCCGGAGGCCTCGAAAGCGTGGGTGGAGCAGAAGGCCTATTCAAGATTCAAGGCATTGCCCAGACGCCTGCCGGAGCCAACAAGCGTGTGATTGATGTGGCCGATGGCACGCTGCTCAGCTTCGGCCCCCGCTCAGGCCAAATCATCAAGGCACTCTCTCAAGCCATCCATGGAAACTCCGAATGAGCACAAAAACGTCCACCAACACCACGGAGTCCGCCGCCGCACAGCTAGAAATTAGCAAACCACCCAAGCCCCGCAAAGCCCCAAAGAAATCTAGAGGTAGAGCGAAGGACCGCCTCATCCTGGGTGTCCTTTCGGCGGCACTGGCCATTACCGCCATCATCGCCGCCGGCACGGGACAACTGCACATTGCCCCCGTGGAAGTCATTGGCAGCATTCTTCACGGCATCAATAACTGGCTGCAGGGCTGGCTGGACTACTTCGGCACCGGACTGAGTGCCCCCTTCGGCGGAGCACCGCTTCCGGAACATCCTCGAGGCTATGAAACCCTTTGGTCAGTCCGTTTTCCCCGCGTCGCCTTGGCCATGATTGTCGGTGCCGCACTGGCGTGCTCGGGCACCGTCATGCAGGGAGTCTTTGGCAACCCGCTGGCGGAACCTGCTGTGGTGGGGGTGTCCTCCGGCGCAGCTGTGGGGGCCAGCACCGCCATAGTGACAGGTCTGGCCACGCACGGGAATTGGGTGGTGGCCATCTTCGCGTTCATGGGCGGGCTCATCACCACTTTGCTGGTGTACAGCCTCTCGCGCAGCAAGGGCCGCACTGAAGTGGTGACGCTTGTCTTGACGGGTATTGCGGTGAACGCCTTCACGTTCGCAATGATCGCCTTCTATACCTATGTTGCCGATCCCAACGCCCGTGACCAGCTCATCTTCTGGCAGTTGGGCAGCCTCAACGGAACCAGTTGGATCAGTGTTCTCTCCGTGCTGCCACTGTTAGTTGCCGGCTTGGTCATGGCCTTTTCTGCGGCCGGAAAACTGGACTTGCTGGCACTGGGAGAACGCTCGGCCAGGCATTTGGGTGTCAATGTGGAACGGCTTCGCATGAGAATGATTATCACGGTAGCCCTGCTAGTGGGGGCAGGGGTGGCCTTCACTGGGATTGTCAGCTTCGTGGGACTCGTGGTGCCGCACTTGATCCGCATCATCGCAGGCCCGGGCCACAAACTACTCCTGCCCGCCAGCGCCTTGGGCGGCGCACTCCTAGTGTTGCTGGCCGATCTTGGAGCCCGCACCCTCGTCACGTATTCAGACCTTCCCCTGGGCATGTTGACGGCACTCATTGGCGGCCCCTTCTTCTTCTGGCTCCTGCGCCGGACCCGCAACGAACAAGGAGGCTGGGCATGAGCATGTTGGATGTTTTCCGCGCCCCGCCCACAGAGATTCCGGACCCTTTGATCCCCGGCGAGGTAGCAATAGTGGCCACCGGCGTCTCCGTAGAGCTGGGTGGCAAGAGGGTGCTCAACAGTGTTGACTTATCCGTCATGGCCGGGGAGGTACTGGCCCTGGTGGGGCCCAACGGCGCCGGAAAGTCCACGCTGCTAGCCGCCTTGGCCGGCGATCTAGAGCTAGAAAGCGGCCAGATTGAACTCTCCGGCCGCCCACTGCACCAATGGCGTGCACAGGAGTTGGCGCTGCGACGGGCCGTGCTCTTGCAGCAGATCCAGCTCAGCTTCCCCTTCAATGTGCTTGAAGTGGTCCAGATGGGCCGCGCCCCTTGGTCCAACACGGCAGCTTCCCTGCACGACGACGAACTCATCACCGCTGCCATGGCCGCCACTGATATCAGTGACTTTGCCCAACGGCGTTTCTCCCACCTCTCGGGTGGCGAGAAGGCTCGCGTGGCGTTATCGCGGATACTGGCCCAAGACACCGCTGTATTGATGCTCGATGAGCCCACCGCAGCCTTGGATCTGCGGCACCAGGAATTGGTGCTCCAAGTGGCCCGCGCTCGTGCCGCCGCCGGCCGCGCCGTGGTGGTTGTGCTCCATGATCTGAATCTGGCAGCTGGCTATGCCGATAAGGTTGCGGTTCTAGAGAAGGGCCAGCTGGCCGCCCTTGGCACACCCGAAGAGGTGTTGACGGAGGAGATCCTCAGCCGCGTTTACCAACACGGAATCGATGTCATGGCCCATCCCGTCACAGGCCGCACAATCATTTTGCCGCGCAGGTAAAGCGCAGCTAACAAGCCCCAGACCTTGGGCACGCCCTTACTCTGCAGTGCCCGCGGCCGCAGCCAGGCATTTCACAATGCCCGGGTTAGCAGGCTCCCAGCCTAGACTTTCACGGTGAGCACAGTGCAAAAAATCAGCCCCGAGGCGACTAGTCGCCAGGACGCCCGGGATGGGCAGGACGCGGCGGCCGTTCCGCCCGGTACGAGACCCCGCATCTCGGCCGGACTGCGGGAGGTGGCTGCCTCAGCCCTGTCCCTGTCTGGACTGGTAGGCGCCATGGCCTTCGTGGTGTATTCCATGTTTTCCTGGCTGCAGTGGCAAAGCTTCACCGTCCGGTCCTGGGATCTGGGTATCTTCACCCAATTAGCCAAGGACTACGCAAACTTCCGCCCGCCCATTGTGAGCCTGAAGGGCGATGGCTACAACCTGCTCGGCGATCACTTCCACCCCATACTGGTGTTGCTGGCCCCGTTTTACAAGCTTTTCCCCAGCGCTTACACCTTGCTGGTGGTGCAGAACATGCTGCTGGCTATTTCCGTGGTGGTTGTTGCCCATTTGGCCATCAAACGGCTGGGCAGGATCACCGGCGCATGCCTGGGGGTTGGTTACGCCTTGAGTTGGGGGCTGCAATCTGCCGTGGACTCACAGTTCCATGAGATTGCTTTTGCTGTCCCGCTGCTGGCCCTATCCCTGGTTGCACTCTTGGAGGAAAAGTGGCGTTCCGCCTGGATATGGGCCTCGTTGCTTGTCTTCGTCAAGGAGGACCTGGGGCTGACGGTGTTTGTCATTGGCCTGGTCATGGCGTGGCGAGCCCGAACCGCCGCCGGCCTCTGGCTCTCAGCCTGGGGTGTGGGCTGGTTCGTGCTGACCACCAAAGTCATTCTGCCCTCGATGAACCCCGGATCCGAATGGGCCTACCAGAGCCAGCTCAACATCGCAGGCCTCTTAAAAGACCCCGCATCCCTCTTCCAGCCGGACAAGGTCACCACAGTGCTGCTCCTGGCAGCCATCACCGCCGGCCTCTGCTTGTTTTCACCACTAACACTGATTGTCCTGCCCACTCTGGCCTGGCGCTTCCTCTCGGAACTCCCCGTGTACTGGGGGCAGGAATGGCAATACAGCGCCGTCCTGATGCCAGTGGTTTTCATTGCCGCCATTGATGCGCTGTCCCGGCGAAAAGTCCTCTCCGGCACGCGGCTACGGTTGCTGCTGGGCACCACCATCATGGTCATTGCCGTGGTTCTGAGCAGCCAGTACGCCTTTGAAAAGTTGGCCGACCCGGCCAAAAACTTCCCGCTCACCACGGCAGCTTCCTCACAAAGCGCCTTGGCCGCCGTGCCGGATGGTGTCACGGTGGAAACCGATATTTCTCTCATGAGCTATTTGGTGGACCGCACCGAAGTGTATTGGATTGGCAACAAGAATCCGGTCCCGGACTACGTTTTCTTCGACGTTTCCGGCCGCCCCGGCCTAGCTGCCACCGCCATCGCCCAGGAGGCGGAACAGCGCTTCCCCGGTACCCGCTTTGTCACTGTTTATGCGGACGCTCACTACCAAGTTGCCCGCAAGGAGTAGTACCCCTTCGGGAGGAAGAACGACGGCGGCACGTGAGTGCCGCCGTCGTTCTTTGGGTTAAGCGTGTGGCTTGTTAAGGGCGTGACTTGTTGAGGGTGTGACTAGGCAGCGGCCGTGCGGGCAGCGTCCAAGTCCACAAATACTGCCCGGTTGAGTTCGAAGGAATTCGAGGCGTGAGCTAGGATGGAATCCTTTTGTTCCCGGGTGAAATCGGTGGTGTCCAGGAGGGTGCGGTAAGCGTCCTTGTACGGCTTGGGTTTGGCGATCTGATCGAAGGCGTAGAAGTTCAGGCCCTCATCGGCAATGCCGTAGTGGCGCTGGACCATGCGCTGGATGATGAGCCCGCCGGAGAGGTCGCCCATGTAGCGCACGTAGTGGTGGGCCAGCAGGAACTCGATTGATTCGCGGCCCAGAGTTGAGAGTTCATCGGCGTAGGTGCGGGTGGCGGGCACAATGGTGATGCGCCCGTCAGCAAGCTGCGCCTCCCAGTCGGCGCCGTGGTGGTAGGCCATATCGCGTTCCAGTGCTCCAACGCGGGCCAGCTTCGGATCGATGAAAGCACCCAGCTGGGGGTGGTTTACATGGGAAGCCAAGGCAGCTTCCAGGGCGCGGTAAATGATCAGGCTCTGATCCAGCAGGCTGATCAGGGCGGCAGCATCTAAAGTCCCACCCATCAGCTCGGCCACGAAGCTGGAATCCTCTGCCGCCGCGTGGGCTGCCGCGGTGTGAGTTTTAAGTTCCTGCGAGAGCTCAGCAGCAGTCTCGGGTAGAGCGGATTCAACTGCGGGTGCAGACATGGCAAACTCCATAATTAGATTAAGTAAGCCTTAGCTAATCAAAGATAGTGACAGTCTGTCAAGATCTTAACGACACAGTGTCACTCAAATTGCTCAGAGGGCCGCAGCCCTCGGCCCTCCCTTAGTCAACCCCCTTGATTTTGACGACGAACACGGCGCCAAGCAGCCCAATCACGGCGGCCGCCACATACAGGGTCACATAGCCACCGAACAGGGTAACCAGTGGCCACGCAATGATGGGCGCAATGACCTGCGGCAGGGAATTAGCCACATTGATGACCCCCATATCCTTACCCCGGCTGGCGGAAGATGGCAGGACCTGGGTCAGGAGCGCGAAGTCCACGGCCAGGTACACCCCGTAGCCAATACCCAGAACCGCAGCGCCCACAATGGCTCCGGTCCAGGTTGGGAAAAAGGCAAGAATCAGGGCGGCGAGGGCAATGATTGCCGACGAGGCAATAACAAATGGTTTGCGCCTGCCCACCTTGTCAGTCCACCGCCCGCCAATGACGGCCGTGATGAGCGTCAAAACGGCGTAGATGCCCGTCAGGACCAGGACGCCGAACGCGGGATCCTTGTGATGCACGGCGTCAGTGAGAAAGAACAGCAAGTATAAGGTGACCAGGTGGTTGCCCACGTTGACCAGGAAGCGGGTGATCCACGCCCACGCAAAGTCCGGGTAACGGCGTGGTGAGATCCAAAAGCCGGCGATGAACGCCACCCAGCGGAAGGACGACTTCTCCCTCGCATCCAATACTGGGTCATTGGCGAAAAACAAGTACGGCACCATGCCCACCACCAGGCCAATGGCGCAGATAATGAAACCGAGTGCGAAGTTTCCGGACACTACGGCACCAATGGCCGCCCCCACCAGGATGCCCACCACGGTGCCCATGGACGCCAACCCGCCAATGCTGCCGCGCTGGCGCACCGGAACCTGGTCCGGGATGGCCGCCGTGGTGGCGGCAAGCGCCCCGTTGCAGCCCAATTGCACCAGGCACCACAGGAGCGTCATGGCCGCAACACTGGGCGCACCCGCCAATCCCACCAGGCCAATGGTGCCCAGTAAGGCGCCGATGAAAACCCAGGGGACGCGCCGGCCAAAGCGTGAGGTTGTCCTGTCACTGAACGTGCCAAAAAGTGGGTTGGCAACAAGGGAGACAGCGGCACCTGCACCTGTCACCAACGCCAGAATGCCCTCTTTCTCATCGGCGTTAAAGGTCATGGCCTGCTGCCCCAGCAGAACTTGTATGGGGCCAAAGAAGGCGGCGTTAATACCCACGTTGACTAGCACAATAGACGCTGTCCAGCGGTGCCTGACATTGATTGTGGGTTCAGCCAACGCCACACTTTGGGCGGTGGGCATGGCTCCTGCATCTGCATCTTTGAAAGTCACGCCCGTGCCTCCCGCTCAGTCCAACTGATCCGTACCATCCTGAATTGCATGGCCCCAGCCTACGTGCCGAGCTACTTGCCGCGTCGACTTTGACGCTGACTCCGCAGAAGTGACCCTTTAGGAATCGGCACTGGCGGAAGTAGCGCTGCCGGAAGTTGCGCTGCCGGGTAAAGATCGCCCTGCGCTGGCTCGAATTAATTCAATGATTTTTAATCCTTCCACGGAATCGGCCGGATCCACCGGCACTGGGCCGCCCTGGGAAATAGCGTCCGCCAGCAGTTCATAGAAAACTGAAAAATCTCCCCGTTCGGTGGGGACCGGTGCGGCCTCCCCCGCCCGCCACACATTTCCCCACTGCTCCGGGGACTCAACACCGTAGCTTGCATCACCCGGGCGGATCCCTGCCTGGAGCTGCGCTTCTTGGATATCGCCATCCTGCTTCACATAGGCACCTTCCGAGCCCAGCACACGCAGCCTCGGGCCTTTATGCGCGGCTGTCAGATTCATCCAGAGGTGAGAAATCACCCCGTTGGCATGTTCCAACGCAACGAAAGCATCGTCGTCGGCCATTTCTGCCGGGCGCCTGGCGGCCAATTCCCCATGGACCCGCGTCACGGGGCCGAAAAGTTCCAACGCCTGATCAATGAGATGGGTGCCCAGATCGAAAAGGATCCCGCCACCTGCATCCACTGTTGCCTGCGCCTTCCAGGCCTTGGTGATGACTGGCTGCCACCGTTCCAGACGGGATTCGAAACGGTGGACCGAACCGAGGGCACCGTCAGCGAGTAGTTTCACCAGCGTGAGGTATTCCCCGTCCCAGCGCCGATTTTGGTAGGTGGTGAGAATTTGTCCGCACGCCTTGGCCAGGGCAATCAACGCCTCGCCCTCAGCGCTGCTCGGTGTGAAAGGCTTGTCCACCACTACCGCGCAGCCTGCTGCCAACGCCCGGCTTGCCAGCCTCACGTGTGTAGCTGGCGGGGTGGCCACCACTACCAGGTCAAGGTTTTCATGACTGTTGGCCCCATCCCCTGTGGCGCTATCCCACTCCTCGCGGGAGAGCACCCGGGCACTTGGATGGGCTGCTAGTGCCGCGGCTTGGCGGGCCGGATCCGAGGTGACAATGACGTCCAAACTAAACGTATCCAACGCGGCGATTGACGGGGCATGGAAAACACTTCCCGCCAATCCATATCCCAAGACTGCCGTGCGGATTCTTTGTTCCATGGGTCATACCCTACAGTCCGGGTTACCATGTGATCCATGACCTTGCATGCGCCCCGAATCAGTTCCCCTTTGCGTCCCGAAGAACAGGCTGCCCTGACACGGACCCTCGCCGACAGTGATGATGTGACGGTATTCGTGGACGGAACCGCGCACCGTCTTGATACTGGTGCGCGGGAAGCCGTGCTGGACCTCCTGCGCCGGCTTTCGCAAGGGGACGCCGTGAATGTAGCCAGCATTGCTGAGCTACTCACCACGTCTCAGGCCGCAGAACTGGCCGGGATCTCCCACACCTTTCTGCGTAACCTTACGGATCGAGGCGAGATTGCTGTGGAATACCGCGGCTCGCACCGGCGCATCCGCCGTCAAGATATTACGGACTGGTTAGCCAGGCAAAAGGTCTCAGTGCCGGGGAGCCCCCCCAGTAGCCCGCTTTCCGGCTCGCGCGGACCGGTGCTCGCCCTGACCGGCGCTCACCCTGACCGGCCAGCCGCGGCCGCACGTCCCTTCAGCGCACCTCTTTGAGGGCGCCAAACCAGCCAATTTTTTGACAATAATTTAGTGAGGACGGTACATCATGATCATTGGCGTTCCAGAAGAAGTAAAGAATAACGAATTCCGCGTGGCCCTCACTACTTCCGGGGTTCATGAACTGGTCCGTAACGGGCACACCGTGCTGGTCCAGAACGGGGCCGGAACTGGTTCAGGTATCAGTGACGCCGAGTTTGCCTTAGCTGGCGCGGAACTCCTTGGGGATCCCGGTGAGATCTGGGCTCGCTCTGAGATAGTGGTCAAAGTCAAGGAACCCGTCAGCAGCGAATACGGCTACTTCCGCAAGGGGCTGGTGCTGTTTACGTATCTGCACCTGGCTGCAGAGCCGGAACTAACGCGCGCACTCATGGATTCGGGGGTCACGGCCATTGCGTACGAGACCGTTCAGGTGGGACGGTTTCTTCCCCTGTTGGCACCCATGTCAGCTGTGGCAGGGCGCCTGTCAGTACAGGTAGGAGCCCAGTACCTGACTGCCCCGTTTGGCGGAAAGGGCATGCTCTTGGGAGGGGTTCCGGGTGTTCGCCCAGCCAATGTGGCCATCCTGGGAGCGGGGGTCTCTGGCACCCAGGCCGCGGCCATGGCCATTGGCGCCGGCGCCGACGTGACCATCATGGACATTAACATCCCGCGGTTGCAGGAACTGGATGACGATTACCATGGCAGGCTCAAAACCGTGGCCTCTAACACCTTGGAGATCGAGCGATCACTACTGCAGGCAGATCTGGTGATTGGCTCCGTGCTGATTCCCGGCGCCAAGGCCCCCAAGCTTGTCAGCAATGAATTGGTGTCCCGCATGAAGCCGGGCTCGGTTTTAGTAGACATCGCCATTGATCAGGGCGGCTGCTTTGAAGATTCCCGGCCCACCACACACGACAATCCCACCTTCACTGTCCACAATTCACTGTTTTACTGTGTGGCAAATATGCCCGGCGCGGTACCCAACACTTCCACCTACGCACTGACCAACGTCACCTTGCGCTACGTGGTGGCCCTGGCAAACCGTGGCGTGGCCGCCGCGCTTGACGCCGATCCAGCCCTGCTGGCAGGGCTCAACGTGGCTGGCGGCTCCATCACGCACCATTCGGTTTCCACGGCACATGGCCTGCCACTGAGCACTGACTGGCGCGGGCTCGTATGAGGCTTCATCGCCGCAGTTAGGGGCTCGTGGGCTCGTGGGCTCGTGACCATCCTGCGACGTGGTTGCAGTTGAACGCCTGTTGCCTTGCGCTCCTTTATTCGCACCGTGGGCTGACGTAGCGTGATTTGTAGAGATACTGCTTGCCAAAAGCGTGGCTGCCAGAAAAAAGTGGCGGCTCAGAAACGCGGCAGCTCAGAAGCGGTGTGCAAGCATCGCATCCACCTACGTCTCATCGGGAGGCCGTCATGAGGACATCATCAGCTCTGGTACTTTTGGCCGGAATCGTCCTGGCATTGGGAGGATGCACGGGAGGCAACCGGGGCGGCTCAGCAAGCCCGGCGGCCAGCGACACAGCCGCCAGCAAAACGGCCACCTCCTCCCCCACTTCAAGCCTGAGCACCTCAAGCACTGGTGGGATTGGGGCACCAAGCCAGGATCCGGCGTCGTCCTCGACACAAGCAACCGCTGCGCCCACCACGGCAACCTTGAGCCTGTACTTCATCGCCGAGCACGATTCCGGCGTCTCTGGACCGGCGGTGGGCTGCGGGGATAGTGCGGTTGCCGTAAAAAGCGCGCCCGTAACTTATACGGACCCCGTCCAGGCGGCGCTGCAAACACTTCTCGATAACCATTCGAAGAGCTACGGACAATCAGGTCTGCTCAATGCTCTCTGGCAATCTGCTGTTGCGGTGTCCTCAGTTGAGCGGTCGGGGACAAGCATTACGGCCCACCTCACGGGCACCTTGGTGATGGGCGGGGAATGTGACATCCCGCGGGTGGAAGCGCAACTTCTACTCACCGCCAAGCAGGCCGCCGGAGCACCTGTGGCGATCACACTCAATGGGCAACCGCTCAGCGCGGCACTCAGCCTGAAGTAGCGCGCACTAAAGAAAAACTTTTGATGCCTATTTAGCGACATTGGTTATATCCTGAGCACGTGAACACTTCAGCCTCCGACGCCTACGCCGCCGAAACCCTGTCCGAAGAAGCCGTCGACGCCCTGACGCGAGCCTCCGCCAGCACACTGCCCCCGGGCGCGCACAGGCATGAAGCCCTGCTCTCTGCCCGGGCTGCCAACATCAAGCAATCAGCCGTCCGGGATGTTTTCGAAATTTCCATGCAGCCGGGCCTGGTGTCCTTGGCCGGAGGCAACCCTTACCTGCAGTCACTGCCGCTGGATCGGCTGGCCGCTTCGGCGTCCGCCATCATTGCCACGCACGGTCTGGAGGCCCTGCAATATGGCGGCGGGCAGGGCACCTTGGAACTGCGGACCCAAATTTGCCAGGTCATGGCAGCGGAGGGAATTCTCGATGCCGATCCGGAGAACGTGGTCATCACGGCCGGATCGCAATCCGCGCAGGACGTGGCGGCGAAGGTTTTTTGCGATCCAGGCGATGTCATCTTGATCGAGGATCCCACCTACGTTGGCGCACTGAACACTTTCGAGGCGTACGAAGTTGACGTACAGCCAGTGATTGGCGATGAGCACGGCATTGTCCCTGCACTGCTGCGGGAGCGCATTGCCGCGTTACAGGCCGAGGGCAAGCGCATCAAGCTGCTCTACACCATCCCGAACTTCAACAACCCCTCCGGCGTCATGCTGGCACCGGAACGGCGCCAGGAAATTGTAGATATATGCCGTAAAGCAAATATCTTGGTACTGGAAGATAATCCCTACGGGCTCTTGAAGTTCGACGGCGTTCTCCCGGAGCCCCTGCGTGCGGCCAACGCTGAAGACGTGCTGTACTTGGGCTCGTTCTCCAAGATTTTTGCACCGGGGCTGCGCATTGGCTGGGCCCTGGTCCCGGCACATTTGAAGCAGCGCTTCTACCTGGCTAGCGAGGCCGTGACCCTATGCCCGCCCACCTTCAATCAAATGCTGGTCAGCGACTACCTGAACAACTACGACTGGCAGGGCCAGGTCAGCACCTACCGTGCGCTGTACCAGGAGCGCTGCACGGCATTGCTGCAGGCCTTGGCCGAGTTCATGCCGGACACTGTCTCCTGGACCAAACCCGAGGGCGGCTTCTTCGTCTGGCTGAGCCTGCCTGAAGGGATCGACACATACCCGCTGCTGCACAAGGGGATCGATGCCGGTGTGGTGTTTGTTCCTGGCGCAGCATTCTCTCCCCAGCAAGGCCCCAGCAACAAGCTGCGCCTGGCATTCAGCGCCGTACCTCCGGAAACGTTGCGTGAAGGAGTGAAGCGGCTGGCTCCGGTTCTGGCCGAGGCGATCGCCGGGGTGTAGCGGAGGCCCTGCCCGCAGCCGCCATGTACGGTAGCTACACAGAAATGCCGCCGTTTGACGTAAATGCCCTAGTTTGAACCATGGCATTTACGTCAAACGGCGGCATTTTTCACAAGGCGCGGATTTTCTGACCGGTTCAGTCCAGCAGGAGTGCCGGCTCTTCCATGATGGCGGCAACGTCAGCCATGAATCGGGCTGAGAGGTCGCCGTCCACCACGCGGTGGTCGAAGGATCCGCCCAGCGTGGTGATCCAGCGCGGCACAACCTCACCATCCACCACCCACGGCTTTTGCTTGATGGTACCAAAGGCCACGATTGCCACCTCGCCCGGGTTGATGATGGGCGTGCCCGTGTCAATGCCCAGTGCGCCGATGTTAGTGACCGTCAGCGTGCCGCCGGCCATGTCCGCCGGTGCCGTCTTGCCTGACCGCGCGGTTGTGGCCAATCCATTCAACGCAATGGCCAGTTCCTTTAAGGAAAGGTCCTGTGCGTCCTTGATGTTTGGCACCATAAGCCCGCGCGGCGTGGCTGCCGCAATGCCTAGGTTCATGAAGTGCTTGATGATAATTTCATCGCCTGCCCACGTGGCGTTGACGGAGGGGTTGCGTGCGGCGGCCCAGATGACGGCCTTGGCCAGAATCAGCAAGGGGGAAACTCTAATGCCCTCGAAATCGCGTGACGCCTTGAGCCGCTTCACAAATTCCATGGTCCGTGAGGCGTCCACATCAACAAAGATGCTGACATGCGGGGCCGAGAACGCGCTCTCCACCATGGCCTTGGCGGTCGCCTTGCGGACACCCTTGACCTTGATGCGCTCAATGCGAGGGTCATCTTGGCGCGGGTTTTCCACCTTGCCGGTGGCGGGAGTTGAGGCTGACCAGAACTGGGCTGACTGGCCCGGAGCTGATGCGCCCTGGCCTTCTCCAGCCGCGCGCTGATCTTGGTAGCTGAGCAGATCCTTCTTGGTCACTTCGCCGCGCACTCCGGAGGCGGAGACCAGACTTAGATCGATACCCAGATCCTTGGCAGCCTTACGCACCGGCGGTTTTGCCAACACGCGATTGGATTTTGCTTGCGCCGAGAGCGCAGTGTTTGCCGCCGGGAACTGCGGCTCTGCCTGAGCCGAGACCGGAGCCGAAGATGGGTCCCCATTCGGGGCGGAAGGGGCCGGGGTGGAAGGGGCTGCAGTGGAAGGGGCTGGAGTTTTCCGCGCACGGCGCTTGACGGCGTCAGCCTTGGGTCCAGAACCTACCAGCGGCTTTATCTGCTCTGATTCGTTCGGCACCTCGGAGGCGGCGGGGGCCGGACCCTGAGCCTCGGCTGAAAAACCCTTGGAATCACCGGCTGGCGCCTCAGAGCCAATGGCGATGATGGGTGTTCCCACGTCAACCGTGTCACCTTCAGCAACCATCAGCGCCGCAACTACTCCCGCGTAGGGCGAGGGCAGTTCAACAAGCGACTTGGCTGTTTCAATCTCCACGATCACGTCATTGACGGCCACAACATCGCCGGCCTTGACCTTCCAGGAGACAATTTCGGCCTCCAAAAGGCCCTCGCCAACATCGGGCAGCTTAAAGAAATTCTGGGTAGACATGGGAGGCCTTCCTAGTATGCGAAGGCGCGGTCCAGCGCCTCCAACATGCGGTCAATGTCCGGCAAGTAGTGCTCTTCAACTCGGGCTACCGGGTACGGCATATGGAAGCCACCCACGCGGATGGCAGGTGCCTCCAGCGAGTAAAAACAACGCTCACTGATGCGTGCGGAAATTTCCCCGCCAATGCCACCAAAAGTTGGAGCCTCGTGGGCCACAACCAGGCGGCCAGTCTTCTTCACGGACGCTTCAATGGTGTCAAAGTCGATCGGGGAGATGGAGCGCAGGTCAATGACTTCCACACTGTGACCATCCTCGGCAGCCGCGTTGGCAGCAGCCAGGGCCACGGGGACCAGCGGGCCGTAGGCCACAAGGGTGGCGTCGCTACCTTCGCGCACTACATGTGCCTTGAACGGATCCCCCGGGCTCTCCTGCGTATTGACCTCACCCTTGAGCCAGTAGCGGCGCTTGGGTTCAAAGAAGATCACCGGATCCTTGCACTCAACGGCCTGCTGGATCATCCAGTAGGCGTCATTTGCGTTGGAGGGGGTGATGATACGCAGCCCCGGAGTGTGGGCAAAGAGCGCCTCGGGAGATTCAGAGTGGTGCTCAATGGAGCCAATACCGCCACCGTAGGGGATACGGATGACCACTGGGGCGCTGAGCTGGCCGTCGGAGCGGGTATGAATTTTAGCCAGCTGCGTGGTGATCTGGTTGAACGCCGGGAACACAAAACCGTCAAATTGAATCTCGCAGATGGGGCGGTGGCCGCGCAAAGCCATGCCCAAGGCGGTCCCAATAATGCCGGATTCCGCCAGCGGCGTGTCCATGACACGGTGGGCGCCAAATTCCTTTTTCAGGCCTTCCGTCACACGGTAGACCCCGCCCAGAGAACCAATGTCCTCACCCATGAGGAAGCTCTTGGGATCATTGGCAAGTGTTGCGCGCAGACCTTCGTTGATGGCCTTGGCAATGGTCATTGTGCTCATGCTGCGCCGCCCTGGGTCTGCGAATTCTCGGTATTTTCCTCAGCAAAGGACGCCTCATAGTTTTCAAACCAGGCCAGCTCTTCGGCCACCAGAGGGTGGGCCTGCGCATAGACCGTGGCAAACTTTTGGCGAATATCCGCCCCACCCATCGCCAATGTGGCGCGGCGGACATGGGCAGCCAGCTCGTCGCCGTCGTTCGTTACCTGTTTAAAGAAGGCCTCATCAGCCAATCCTGCGGCACGCAGGTACGTTTCTAGCCGGTCCAATGGGTCCCGGGTTTTCCACAACTCTTCTTCAGCACTCATACGGTATTTGGTGGGGTCATCGGCCGTGGTGTGTGCGCCCACGCGGTAAGTGGAGGCTTCGATGAATACGGGGCCATGGCCATCGCGGGCATGCTCCAGCGCCCATCGGGTCACGGCGTAGACGGCCAGAACATCGTTGCCGTCAACGCGAACGCCCGGGATGCCATATCCGGCAGCGCGGTTGACCAGCGGAACCTTGGACTGAACCTCGAAGGGAACGGAGATAGCCCAGTTGTTGTTTTGGCAGAAAAATACCACGGGGGCGTCGTAGGAAGCGGCGAACACCATGGATTCGTGAACGTCACCCTCACTGCTGGAACCGTCACCAAAGTAAGCCACCACGGCGGCCGGCTCGGTTGTGGGGTCAGCTGCCAGATCGCGCGAGATGCCCATCGCATAGCCCACTGCGTGCAATGTCTGCGCGGCGAGCACCAGCGTGTAGAGATGGAAGTTGGTCTCGCGAGGATCCCAGCCGCCATTGGAAATGCCCCGGAAGAGCTTCAAGAGATCTGCCAAATCCAAGCCGCGCGTCAACGCCACCCCGTGCTCACGGTACGTGGGGAAGGCATAATCGGCCTTGTTCATGGCACGGCCGGAACCAATTTGGGCGGCTTCTTGGCCAATAACAGGAACCCACAGGGCCAGCTCACCTTGCCGCTGGAGGGCGGTTGCTTCCGTGTCGAAACGGCGCACGATTGCCATGTCGCGGTAGAAACCACGCACAACTTCAGGGTCCAGCTTCTCAATGTAAGGGCTAAAGGTGGCGTCGTGATGAATGGCGCCATGCTCATCAAGGAGCTGGACTGCCTCATCTGGGCCCACTGTGGCTGCGCGCAGGACGCCGGCTGAGGTCCCCGCTTGTGGGCGCGTCGATGCCTGGGCACTGGTGCGCGAATTGCCTGTGTCAGCTTGCTGGGCGGTGCCCATGCTGTCTCCTCGTCTGCCAAACCCAGGGCTTCAAGCGCCCCGCCTCGACTCGTTGGTACCGATATATGCCACCTACGGAATGCATTCCGGGGGGCGCATATATATACGTTTTCGATTTACAACTGTATCGGTAGAGCCCGGCAAAACCTGCCTTTGTTAATCGCTAGGAACGCCGTGGCTCTTTTGTATAGGAAGCACAGATTTCAAGGAATCGTGTGTTTGCTGCCGTTTCCCCGATGCTGACCCGCACGCCCTCATCACCAAAGGCCCTCAATGAGAGGCCGTGGCTCTGTGCCAATGTTGCAAACTCTTGACTATTGGCACCCAATGCCAGCCACACAAAGTTGCCCTGGGCATCGGGAATCTCCCATCCCAGTTTCTCCAGGCCCGCCACAACGCGGTCGCGTTCCTCCACCAGGCTTTGTACTCTTTCCACAACCTGGTCATTGTTTTCCAGCGAGGCGACCGCTGCGGCTTCTCCGATTCCGGAGACGGCAAACGGTGTTGCGGCGGCGCGCAAATATTGGCTGATCCAAGGCTGTGAAATTGAATATCCAACCCGCAACCCAGCCAGCCCATGCGCCTTGGAGAATGTCCTAAGGGCAATCACATTGGGGTACTTACGGTACAAATCCAGGCCACTGACGGCATCTTCCGCACGGACAAACTCCTGGTAGGCCTCGTCGATGACTACTACGACGTCTTGGGGAATGCTACGGATGAACTCTTCTGTTTCCTCCGTACGCAGCACGGTGCCGGTGGGGTTGTTGGGCGTGCACAACAGCACTACCTTGGTGTTGTTGGTGACGGCGCCAGCCATTGCTTTGAGATCGTGGCTGCCATCAGCGCGGACCGGGACCTGAATACTCTTGGCGCCGGCAAGCCCAACAGAAATGGGGTAAGCCTCGAAGGACCGCCACGCGTAGACAACCTCGTCCTGCACGCCGTTCTCATTTTGTCCAGCAAAGGCCGCAAGGATCTGATCCAGCGCCCCGAGACTTCCTGTGCCTGTGACAATGTCATCAGCTGACACGTTCAAGAATGCGCCGAGCGCCGTGCGTAGTCCAGTGCTACTCGGGTCCGGGTAACGGTGGACATCCGTGGCGTTGCGGATCGCGTCCAGAACTGCAGGGACCGGACCTAGCGGGTTTTCATTGGAAGACAATTTGAAGCTTTCCAGCCCAGGGACGTCTTCCGGCGGCTTTCCCGCAGCGTATTTAGGCAGGCGGGCAACTACAGGGCGAGGCCGCACCGAAGAATTGGCAGCATTCATCTCAGTCATACCCCCAAGCGTAGCGGCCGAGGGGCCCCACGCGAGCGGGGTGAGCCCGGGGAGGGTGCTAGAAAAGGATTCATTGCAGCCGTCTGCTGCTGGACTATGTAACCATGGGGACATGCGACGATTCATCATTCAAGTAGTCATCAACGCCGTTGGGCTGTGGCTTGCCAGCTGGATCCTGCCCGGCATGCACATCGCGTCCGCAGCGGTTCTTGAGTCCAATTTAGGCGGCCCCGAAGGCACTGCGGCTACCGTCAATACGGTCTTGGGGTATTTGTTCATCGGCCTGGTATTTGGGGTAGTTAATGCGCTGGTGAAACCGATTGTGAGACTGCTGTCTTTACCGGTGACTATTCTGACATTGGGTTTGTTCACGATCGTTATCAACGCTGCCATGTTGTGGCTAACGGCTTTGCTAAGTAGTTATACGCCGGTCGATTTCAGCATTGATAACTTCTTCTGGACAGCCATCTTCGCCGCGCTCATCATCAGCGTGGTGTCCATGCTGACTGGGAACCTGAGAAAGAACGATACTCGGCACTAAGAACTTCCTGCCTCTAACGGACGCCGAGTTTGTAGCGGTCACTTTTTTCACTTTTGTTCTTCGTCCCGGCCCCTTTTTCGGATTTTGTTCCGGACCTGGGCTGATCGTCGACGTCCTTCCCTTGGAAAACCCATTTTGTCCCTGCCACTGCCGCTCCAGCAACGCCAGCGCCCAAAATTGTTTTGATGGCCTCTCTGGATCCGTCAGTTGCCGAATTTTCGGGATTGTCTAGGGCTGCGGCGTCGTCAAGATAGTTGTCGAGGGAGTGGGCTTCCTTGAGGATGTCCCCCAAATCCGTCCCCTCGGGCAGAGGGGGCCGGTGAGAAGTCACCGTCACCCAGTTGGGAGTTGGGGCGGGTGGGCCGAAGTCTGCTGCCGTCACGAGATCGTGCTCATTTTGCAGATCCAGCACAGCTGTACTGGCGGGAACCTCCGCGTTCCGTGCAGGTGCTCCTGCAATGACTATCATCTTCACATTGACCTCGGCCAGAAAAGCCGAATCTGCGGCCGCCGCCGCAGCATGGATGCCGCCGCCGCTGTGGCCGGTGAGGAGCACTTCTTCCCCTGGCAAGGCCCCCGCAGCCCTGAGAGATTCCTTGATGAGCTGCTGCATCAGCACTTCCTGTTGTTTGAATGCTTCTGCTTGGGCAGCTGTCAGCCCCTCCAAGTTCCCTTCCATATCGAAGGGGTTGGCACTATCCACCGTGGACCAGTCTTCAGTTCCCGGAAGGTGGACCAACCAAACCGGAGTGCCGTCGGGCCGCTGAACACGTACCACCCCGATGGACCCGGGCGGATATTTGTAGGCGTCGTTACTTCCATCCAGCAGGCCCTCAATACTTGCTTCGACCGTCCAAGGCCGGCCCTCGGTCGAGGAGGCATGCCCTGACGGGAAGGAAGGCTCAGCAGAGTCCCATTCCTGCGCCGGAAGCTGCCGAACCACCATATGACCGGGATGGGCCAATCCGGCCGTATCAAATAGTTTTCGGAGCACAAACGCCTGCTTAACTCCGGGCGTGCTGGTCCCCTGCCCCCGGAGTTGGGAGAGCAGGTACGCCATCCCAAAGCCCGGACCCAATAGGCCTGCGCCGTAGGGTCCGGCATCATTGAGAATCTTCTCCACCACATCCCGCAACCCGGTTCCTGGCTTGCGTAACGACGTCGCGATGTTTTGGGCAACTCCAAAGAGTGCCAGCGGGCCCAACGAGCCAGCATGGAGGCCCTGACGAAGTGCAGCAAGACTTTCCAGCCGTGCCGTGATGGCTGCATTGCGCGCTTCCGCGGCAGCATAACTAGCACCCGCTTGAGCCGTCTTGCGGGCAAGTGCGGCGGTGTCTTCCTGCACACGCCTGCCGGCCCACAGCGCATTGAGCAGTGCGTCAAGTGGGCCGTGGGGATAGGGCGCTGCTCCCGCAGCAGCTCCGTTTAGCCAAAACCATTCCGCCTGTATTCGCTCCACGAGCGAGAGCATATCTCTGGCTAGCTGGCCCAACTCGACACCGGCCCCAGCAATCTCCGCCAGTGTGTAGCTGACGGATCCTGGGCCGCCCTCAACGGAAAACACTGTCCGCTCCTTATATTCTTCAGCCATATCCTCCACCCTCCACCCCGGCTTTTCGCTGCCCTGCTGTTCCCGCACCTTGGCACGGGCCATCCCACGGCACGGGCACTGTCACCGGCGCTGGCAGTAAGACCCACGATTTAACCCGTCACGGGAAATGCCACCCTTCTACTCGGCTCATCTCGGCGGTACCCACACGATTCCGCCAGTCTGCGGCCCGTCTAGGCCCGGGCGCAGGCATGACTGCGCACTGGTGCTTAAGAAATGCCCATAGCTGCGAGTCTCATCCGCTGCATTCTCAATGGCCCTGACCACGGCCAGTATCGCCATGTTCCGTTCGGTCAGCGCATCTCGGAAAGCAGCTGCCGCCGGCGACTTCCAATCCACAGAAACTAGCTGGCACAGTTGCAGCCGGAGGCCCTCAATATCAGCTGCGATTCCTGCCAGCCTCTGGGCCAGTGCCGCCACAGCATCTGGCGGCGGTCCAGCCCTGGCTCCCGGTCCACCAAGAAAATCTCCTGCCCCTGCCATCTGCGGCACCACCTTTTTTAAGAAAACTCTCCCGAAATGCCCCCGTGTTACCAGCCTAAAAGTCCACTCTTTACTTGCGCTACATCCCTGCCTTGGATTGTGGCCCGTCCGGGAGGAAGCCACCGCTGTGGAGGAATTGGCGGTTCATGGAAGAATTGGCACCATGTCTGATTCCGCAAACGCCACAGCCCGCATCCCTTCCGGCCGTAAGTCCTTGGCCGCCTCCTCTGAGCGCATCGCTCTGGGCCCCCTCGATGGCCGCTATTTCGGTGCTGTTGCACCTTTGGTTGACTACCTCTCCGAGGCCGCCCTGAACCGCGACCGCGTGGGTGTTGAAGTCGAGTGGTTCATCCACCTGACCAACAACAACGTGCTGCCCGGTACCGAGCCGCTGACCGCTGAGCAGCAGGCTGGCCTGCGCGGCATCGTCACCGAGTTCGACGCCGAATCCGTCAAAGAACTGGCCGACATTGAAAAGGTCACGGTCCACGACGTCAAGGCCGTGGAATACTTCATTGGCAACCGTCTTGCCGCCCTGGGCTTGGAGCGCCTCAAGCCCCTGGTCCACTTTGGCTGCACCAGCGAAGACATCAATAACCTCTCATACGCCGTAGGCGTCAAGGGCGCCGTCGAGGACGTCTGGCTACCCGCAGCCCGGACCCTGGTCGCCAAGATCGCCGCGATGGCTGAGGAAAACCGCGCCGTCCCCATGCTCTCCCGCACGCATGGCCAGCCGGCCACGCCCACGACCTTGGGCAAGGAATTGGCTGTCACCGCCTTCCGCCTGACCCGCCAGCTGGACCGCATTGCCAAAACCGAAATCTTGGGCAAGATCAATGGCGCCACCGGCACCTATGCCGCCCATTACGCTTCCGTTCCCACAGCTGACTGGGAAGCGGTTGCCAAGTCCTTCGTTGAGTCCCTGGGCCTGACCTGGAACCCGCTGACTACCCAGATCGAATCGCACGACTGGCAGGCTGAGCTGTACGCCGATATGGCACGCTTCAACCGCATCCTGCACAACCTGTGCACTGATGTGTGGAGCTACATTTCCATCGGCTACTTCGCCCAGGTTCCGGTTCCCGGCGCCACAGGTTCCTCCACCATGCCGCACAAGGTCAACCCGATCCGCTTCGAAAACGCCGAGGCCAACCTTGAGATCTCCAACGCACTCCTTGACACTCTGGGCGCCACTTTGGTCACGAGCCGCTGGCAGCGCGACCTCACAGACTCCTCTAGCCAGCGCAACATTGGCGTAGCCTTTGGCCACTCCGTACTCGCCATCAACAATGTTTTGGGCGGCCTGGGCCGCCTAGACACCGCAGAGGCCGTGCTGGCCGACGACCTTGACCACAACTGGGAAGTCCTCGCCGAGGCCATCCAGATGGTCATGCGCGCCGAGGCCATCGCCGGTGTTGAGGGCATGGAAGATCCTTACGAGCGCCTGAAGGACCTGACCCGCGGCCACCGCGTGGACGCGGACCGCATGCAGGAGTTCGTCTCCGGATTGGGCCTCTCCGCGGAGGCGCAGGCCCGCCTGTTGGACCTCACCCCTGGCAAGTACATCGGCATCGCAGAGTCCTTGGTGGACCACCTGAACAAGTAACACCCCCTCCGCCGTTTTTTTGGCGAAGATGAAGTATGACGGCGGCACTGAAGTTTGCGCAGGCGAGTTCTAGAATCCGCCGCATCAAGCGCACCTTGGGTGCCGCCGTCGTTTATGGAAGCTAGGCGCGGCAACTCAAGGATCAGTTATGGAGGACACGGCGCTTAGCCGCTTCAAATTCGGCCGCGGAGAGAGCCCCTTGTGAAGATAGTTCAGATAGAAGTGCAAGTTCAGTGGCAATTGAGCGTTTCGCCGGCGCCGCACCAACGTTCGATAATAGGTGGTTTCCTGAATCGATAGAGACCGATGCGGCCCCGTTTTTCTTCCGCCGTGAAACGCGATCGAAGACATATGCTCCGAGCACCATCACGCCGAGAGTAGTGAGTGTCATTCCTAACGGAATCGGCAAGTGGGCGGATTCAAGTGCCGAGCCGTGCGAACCACTGTTACCTAAAACGGCCACGGCTGCGTGGATCCCTTACGGACTCAGAAGCAATTCGGCGCCCCCAAGGGAATACCGCAGTCAGCACAGCGTTCAACCTCCCAAATCGTCGAATTGGCTACGACACCGGTCTGGAGGAGCTGGGCATCACCGTAAATGCCCAGGTGCGATAGCCGTTCGCCGAGATTGGTGGCACGTGGGGCATTAGTTGTCCGAAATACTTGGGTCATGGTGAAACCCGCAGGCTCCAGCATTGCTATGACTCGTACCAGGAAGCACACTGGGCATTCGTTGTAGCGAGGGGTTCCCATTGAATTTCTCAGCTGAAGAAACTCTCGATCAGCCTCATTCTCGTAGGTACCGTGGTCATTGGGGCCAAAAGAATCATCCATGGTTTTTCCTTTCCATGGATCCAAACTTCCAGTTCAGGAATCCGCGCAAAAGGGCAACAACGAGTTTTGTGAACAAGGTCCCGGCGGCTGCAGCTTTGAAAGGAATGAACACTGAGGATTCCCGGCCACTGTGGCACACCCCATGCTGTGTTTCCGACGACAATCCGGGGCCGCGAGCAGTGTTCGCCGTTAGGTTTGGCTGTATGAACAATGGTGATATTACTTTCCACACGCGCAAATGGGTCCGCCCGGAGGACCTCAACGCCAACGGCACCCTCTTCGGCGGCAGCCTGCTGCGCTGGATCGATGAGGAAGCGGCCATCTATGCGATCGTCCAACTCGGCAACGGCATGGCAGTGACTAAATACATGTCGGAGATCAATTTTGTCTCGTCCGCTGTCAAGGGCGATCTCATTGAGATGGGCCTGACAGCCACTCATTTTGGCCGCACTTCATTGACAATGCGCGCCGAAGTACGCAACATGTTCACGCGGAAATCAATCCTGACCATCGAAAAGATTGTGTTCGTGAACTTGGGCTCTGACGGCAACCCTGCTGCCCACGGTTATGACTGCATCACCTACGACCGCGACAGGTTGCCCATGCACCTAAAAGAAGTTGACCAGTAGCGCCTCTACCGTTCCTGCTGGAAGGCAACGATCCGCTCGAAACCTTCGCGGACGGTGCTGTACCCGCCAGCAAAACTCAGCCTGACCGTGTCCGTTCCGGCCACCGAATCAAAGTCCAGCCCGGGCACAACCGCAACCCCTGCCGATTCCAGCAACGCCGCACAATACGCAGCCGAATCAGCAAATCCGTCCATGGCTGCACCTAGGTTTGCGTAGAGGTAAAAAGCGCCGTCCGCGGGCGCAGCATCGCCCCACCCCAACCGGTCAAGGTTGGCCAGCAAATACTCCCGAGTACGGGCATATTCGGCCACAAAATTATCGGCCGCCTCATAGGACGCCTCGCTGAACGCCGCCACGGCCGCCATCTGGGCGGGAGCTGGTGGGCACAGGGCCACGTTCCCAGCGAGTGCATCCACGGTGTCGATGAGGTCATCGGGCACAATGGCCCAACCCAGCCGCCAGCCCGTCATGCCCCAGTATTTGGAGAAGCTGGAAATCACGACGGCGCAGCGGTCAAGTTCCCAAGCGCACACTCCGCGCGGGTTCTCCGCACCGGATTCCGGGTATGCGATGCCGTGGTAAATTTCGTCGCTGATGAGGCGTACTCCCGCATCCGCACACCACCGGGTGAGTGCTTCGAGCTCCGGTTTGGACACCATGGTTCCGGTGGGGTTTGCGGGGGAAGCCAGCATTAGCCCGCTCAACGGTCCGTGTGTGCGTACTGCCTGCTCAAGTTGTGCTGGTGTGGGCTGGAAGCGGGATTCGGGGCCGCAGTCCAGCTCCACCACTTCCACACCCAGCGAACTCAGGATGTTCTTATATGCCGGGTAACCTGGCCGGGCCAGGGCTACGCGGTCACCGGCGTTGAAGGCTGAGAGGAAAGTCAGCACAAAGGCGCCGGAGGAGCCGGTGGTGACGGCCACGTTCCGCGCCGGGACAGCGAGCCCGTACCAGCGCCGGTAGTGTCCGGAGATGGCTTCGCGAAGCTCGGCGATGCCCAGCGCCGGGGTGTATGTCAGTGGTGTTCCGGCCGCGTGGATCGCGGCTGCTGCGGCCGAGACCTCCGCCGGTGCGCCACTGCCGGGTTCCCCTGCGCACAGTGAAATGACGTCCCGCCCCTCGGCACGCAGTTCGGCCACGCGTGCCAGGATGTCCATGACCTGAAAGGGCGGTACTTGGGCACGGCTGGCAACAGTGAGCGGCTTGGTCATGGGAACTCCTTGGATGCTGCAGCTGGAACGGCCGGTGGAATCACGGCCAGGATCCAAGCTTGTCACACGCAGCAAGCATTACCCCTACGCTGGTGGGGTGAGTGAATACACGCAACGCAGCGATGAAGAATTGATTCAACCCATCATTTTGCTGGTGGACCGGGAAGATCCGGCAGGGGAACACCACGGTATTGCGGCTGCCGCCCTGGCCTCCGTTCAGGCGTTCCTGCGCGACCCCGAGAACCCGGATTGGCGGGATTGGTCCTCCGCGGCATTCGGCAAGACGGTGCGCCGGGCCGACGCAAAAATGTTCGCCAAGGTGCTCGCAGCGTTCCCGGAGCATGCGCTAGTCGAAGTTGGCGAAGGACGCGCCGCGGGTCTGCCACCCATGCCCGCCGCCGCACTGCCGAAGCTGCTGGCTAAGCTGCAGGTTTCCGGCACCCAGCTGCCCCGCGGCGAACCGCTGCCGCCGGCACCGTTGACGATTGTACTCAACGCCTCCCTGGAGATGTCCACGGGCAAGGCCGCCGCCCAGGCCGCCCACGCACTCTTTGCGTGGGTTTTGGAATCCAAACCCGGCACGGTGGAGGCATGGGTGGCCGACGGTTTCCCGTTGAGCGTGCTTGAGCTCCCGGCGAAGGAGTTCCGCAAGGGTGCACGGAAGTCAGCCGGGCCCGTCATTCAGGACGCGGGCCGGACCGAGATTGAGCCCGGTTCCACCACCGCCTATGTGAGCGCCACCAAGGTGCGCTAGCGGGCCCAACCACCGCATAACGTAAAGAACGACGCCGGAACCTAAGTTCCGGCGTCGTTCTATAGTTGCGCTGTGGATCAGTTGCGTCAGCGCTACTCGGCGGCGGCGAGCTGGCCGCAGGCGCCGTCGATCTCCTTGCCGCGGGTATCGCGCAGCGTGGTGGGCACGCCCAGATCGATCAGCGTGTTGATGAACTCCGCCATGACAGCTGGCTCGGAGGAGGTCCAAATGGAGCCGGGGGTGGGGTTCAGCGGGATCGGATTCACGTGGACCCAGCCGCGGCCGCGCGCGTTGAGCTTCTTGGCGAGCATCTCGGCACGCCAGGGGTGATCATTCATGTCCTTGATCAGCGCGTATTCAATGGACACGCGGCGGCCGGTGACCTTGTAGTAGTTGTACGCGGCGTCCAGCACCTCATCCACCTTCCACTTGTCGTTGACCGGGATCAGCTCGTCGCGCAGCTCATCATCCGGGGCGTGGAGGGAGAGCGCGAAGGTGATGGCCACACCTTCTTCCGCCAGCTTCCTGATGGCCGGGGCCAGGCCCACGGTGGATACGGTGATGCCGCGGGCGGACATGCCCAGACCCTCGGGGGCTTCGGCAACCATGCGGTGCACGGCGTTCATGACGCGCTTGTAGTTCGCAAGCGGCTCACCCATGCCCATGAAGACAATGTTGGTGACCCGGTCGGCGTCGTGCCCGCCATCGCGGCGCAGGTTCCCCAACCCACCCTCGGCAATCACGCGGTTGGCCTGGACAATCTGGTCCAGGATCTCCGCCGTGGACATGTTGCGGGTCAACCCGGCCTGGCCCGTGGCGCAGAACGGGCAGTTCATGCCGCAACCGCACTGGCTGGACACGCACAGGGTGATCCGGCCGGGGTAACGCATGAGCACGGACTCCACGAGGGAACCGTCAAAGAGGCGCCACAGGAACTTCACGGTGTCCCCGTTGTCCGTGGTGAGGCGCTTGATCTCTGTCAGCAACTTCGGGAACATGGTCTCGGTGATCTCGGCGCGGCGGTCCTTGGGCAGGTCACTCATGCGCTCGGGATCGGTGGTGTAGTGCTGGAAGTAGTGCACGGAGAGCTGCTTGGCACGGAACGCCGGCAGGCCCATCTCCTTGAACTTCGCCTCACGTTCGGGCAGCGTCATATCCGCCAGGTGCACCGGTGGCTGAGAGACGCGCGGGGACTTGAACTGCAGCAGCGGGCGGCCTTCTGGGTTCTTAGCCTGATCCCAGCCCTCCGTGGCAGGCATGACCTGGGCCGGGCGGCGGGCAGCGGAACGGGCCTCGGCAGTCCGGCTCTTGGGAGCGGTCGTGGTTTTGGCATCGTTCGCGGCGGAAGCGGAGACGGCGGGGCTGGGAATGTTTTTGGGGGAAGTCATCCTTTCCATCATCCCCTACTTCCCCTTCAGTGTCCCGCGTCCGCCGCCAAGATCACATTTTTGCCTTGACCGCACGGCGAAGTCTCCACCCGGAGTGCCACGCCGGCAGGCACGTGAAACAACTAGGCTGAGGACATGTTCTCCCTGTTTTTGGCCGCAATCCTTGCCGCCACCTACGTATATTTGCGCCGCAAGGATGCCCGTATGCTGCGCAACGGAATTGTCTTGGTGGCTGCTTGCTGGTTCACGCTCACGGGCGTTGCCGACATTCTCTCCCAATGGTTCCCGTGGACAGCCCTGATAACGCTCAGCATCGTGGCCCTGACCCCGCTGGCCGTTATTGTCCTGGCCGGGTTTCTTATCAGCAACGGTGTCACCATGTTGCGCCGTGAGGGCCGGAGCATCGGGAACCTGCTATCCCTGCTGGCCGGCATTGCGTTACTGGGGCTGCCCGTCCTGGCAGTTCTACTCGTGGCCACACTGAACCCGGTAGCCATTGGCTTTGCCGCACTGTTGTTCTTGCTGTGCAGCTACTTTGGTGTGGTGTTCGTCGTGTTCCTGGCTTATGCGGTTGCCTACGGGCGGATGAAACACACCGTTGAACCGGATTCAGTTGTCATCCTCGGTTCGCAGATCATCGACGGTACGGTTCCTCCCCTGCTGCGCTCACGTCTCGACAAAGGCCTTGCGATGTACCGGGAAGCCCTCAGCCCCAACGGTCCCGCTATGACGGCGCCGCTGTTGATTCCCTCCGGTGGACAGGGTGCCAACGAGTCCCGACCCGAGGGCGAGGCCATGGCCGAATATTTGCTCATGGCAGGGGCGCCAGCGGGCCATGTGGTGGCCGAGGACAAGGCCGCCTCCACAGCGGAGAACCTGCAGTTTTCTGCTGCGGTGGCCCGCGAGCGCGGGAAGGGCGGGGCCATGGTTGTGGTCACGAATAACTACCACGTCCTCCGTGCAGCGCTGCTGTCCCGCAAGCTGGGGCTCGACGCGCAGGTGGTGGGCTCCCCCACGGCCCGCTATTATTTGCCCAGCGCGTTCCTCCGCGAATTTGCCGCCATCCTGCGCGAACATAAGAAACTCCACCTGATCCTGTGCCTGCCCTTCGTGGCATTGAGCGTGTTCGGCACATGGCTGCTGGTGATGTCCAGCCAGTAACTGGCGTGCTTCCTCGCCAGCACGCTCACCACCCAAGGACCACCGCGTCCGGCTGCGCTTCCCGGCTTGTGCACTACGTGGGACTCACGAGCTGGCCGCCAGCCAGAACAGCAAAAGGGCGACGGCGAACGCCGGCATCGCGAGCTGAACCACCGCGGCCTTGGCCTTCTTGGGCGAGGAAATGAGAAGGACCATCCCAGCCGCCACCATGGACCCGCACCCTGCCAAGACCAGCGCCGCACCCACACCGTGGTGGCCCAAGGCTGCGGCGATGATGCCAGCAGCAGCCACCAATGCCAGAAACAAGTTGTAGAAGCCTTGGTTGAACGCCATTTCCTTCGTTGCGTGAGCCTGCGAAGCGTTGAGTCCGAAGGTCCTCCGGGTACTCTCCGCCGTCCAGCGCAGCGATTCCAACACGAAAATATAGACGTGGACCAAGGCGGCCAAAGCGGTGAATATCAGGGATGCAAGGAGCATTGAGACCTTCTCAGGGTGTAGGTGACTTTTCGCTGTGGCGCGCGGTTAGTTGCGGGGGATGTTTCGAATGTTGCTGCGGGCCATGCTCACCGCCTCGCCCGCGCCCTTGTTCAGCACGATCTTGGACATGGCCGTGGCGAAGCCAAGGACCTGACTGCCCTTGATTTTCGGTGGGATGGACAGTGCATTGGGGTCGGTGATGAGCTCCACGAGCGAAGGCCCATTGTGGGCAAATGCGGCGCGGTAGGCGCCGGCAATGTCTGCCGGATCGGTGACCCGCATGGCATGGAACCCCATGGCCGTGGCGATGGCCGCATAGTTGGTGTCGGGCACGTCCACACCGAAGTCGGCCAGCCCGTCCACCAGCATCTCCAGCTTCACCATGCCCAGTGTGGAGTTGTTGAACACCACCACATTCACGGGCAGCTTGTGGGCCGCGGCCGTGATCAATTCGCCGAGCAGCATTGACAACCCACCGTCCCCGGAGATGGAGATGACCTGCCGGACGGGGTGGGCGGCTTGGGCGCCAATGGCCTGCGGCAGTGCGTTGGCCATGGAGCCATGCAGGTAGGAGCCAATGAGGCGCCTGGTGCCCAACGGGTTGATGTAGCGGGCGCTCCACACGTTGCACATGCCCGTGTCTGCGGTGAAGATGGCGTCCTCGGCCGCAATTTCATCCAGCAGCGACGCCGCATACTCCGGATGAATGGGAACCAACTTATCCGCCTTGCGCGTATAGGCACCCACCGCTTTATTCATGAGCCGGTCATGCTTTTTCAGTATTTGGTCCAGAAACTTCGAATGCGTCTTGGCTTCGAGCAGTGGCATGAGGGCCTGCAGGGTTGGCAGTACGTCGCCGTGGACACAGATGTCCACGTCGGTGCGCCGGCCCAGATGCTCAGGTGCACAATCCACCTGTGCGGTGCGGGTGCCGGGCAGGAATTGGTCGTAGGGGAAGTCGGTGCCCAGCAGGATGAGCAAATCAGCGCCTTCAATTCCTTCGGCTGCAGCACCATAGCCCAGCAGGCCGGTCATCCCAATGTCGTACGGGTTTGCGTACTGGATGAAGTCCTTCCCCCGCAGGCTGTGCCCAATGGGAGCCTTGATCTTTTCGGCCAGGGCTATGACTTCATCGTGGGCGCCTGCAACGCCGGCCCCCGCAAAGATTGCCACCTTATCCGCTTGGTTGATGGCTTGGGCAAGCTCGGCGACACTTTCGGGGGCAGGTACCAGCGAGGCCCGAGTGAATGGTTGCCACTGCGGGGTAGGGGCACTGGCCGGGAGGCTGGCAATGTCGCCCGGCAGGGTTATAACGGCTACCCCGCGCAAGCCCAGCGCATGCGAGATGGCGCTGTGCATGACGCGTGGGGCCTGTTCTGCCGTGCTGACAAGTTCGGAGTACACCGAGCATTCCTCGAAGATCCGGTCCGGGTGGGTTTCCTGGAAGAAGCTGCTGCCAATTTGTTTGCTGGGGATGTGTGAGGCGATAGCCAGCACCGGTGCCCCTGTGCGGTTCGCGTCATACAGCCCGTTCATCAGGTGCAGGTTTCCCGGCCCGCACGATCCAGCGCACACGGCTAGGTTTCCTGTCAGCTGAGCCTCTGCGCCCGCCGCGAAGGCGGCCGCCTCCTCATGCCGGACATGGATCCAGTCAATGCCTCCGTTGGCGGAGCCGCCGGTTTTTCGCACCGCATCGACCAGGGGGTTCAGGCTGTCACCCACAATCCCATAAATGCGCTGCACGCCGGCAAGCTGCAGTTGTTCAATGAGCTGGGTGGCAAGTTCCTTGGCCATGGGGGGGACCTTCCTGCTGCAAGGTGTGGGTGGGCAGATACTGGCCAATATAGCCCCTCGCCCAACCCGACGCATCGAGGCGACCCAAATTCACCACACGCTCAGATGAGAAGTTACATTGCGCTCATTTGATACAGTGGGATGAAGATCACGTCTTTAAGGAGCCCCTCATGCCGCAACTCACCGCTGAGAACCTCGGCCGCCTGCCTGAAAATGTCGCAGTCCCTCAGTATGACCGCGCCAAGGTCACCACGGGGATCGTGCACTTTGGTGTGGGCGGTTTCCACCGAGCCCATCAGGCCATGTACATTGACCGGCTCATGAACGCAGGCAAGGCACTCGACTGGGGCATTTGCGGTGTGGGCGTTCTGCCCCATGATGTGAAAATGGCTCACGTCATGGCCCAGCAGGACTGCCTGTACACCATGTTGCTCAAGCACCCCGACGGCCGCCGTGAGGCCCGCGTGATCGGATCCATCACGGAGTATCTCTTCGCCCCGGCAAACCCGGACGCTGTCATTGAGAAGATGGCCAGCCCCAACACCCGCATCGTCTCGCTCACCGTGACGGAGGGCGGCTACAACTTCCACCACGTCACGGGTGAATTCGACGCCGGCAACCCGGATGTGATTCACGATCTGGCCCCAAACGCGGCCCCGCGCACAACGTTTGGCCTGATCACAGAGGCACTCTCCCGCCGTCGAGCCCGTGGAATTGCCCCGTTCACCGTGATGTCCTGTGACAATATCCAGGGCAACGGCGATGTGGCCAAGAAGATGTTCACGGCGTTTGCGCAGCTGCGGGACCCGGAGCTGGCCGCTTGGATGCGTGAGAATGTCACGTTCCCCAACTCCATGGTGGACCGCATCACGCCCGTCACAGCCGACGCCGACCGCACCGCCATTGCCAAGGAATTCGGCATCGTGGACGAGTGGCCCGTGGTGTGCGAGCCCTTCGAGCAATGGGTTTTGGAGGACCACTTCACGCTGGGCCGCCCGCCCTACGAGGACGCCGGTGTGCAGCTTGTTGAGGACGTGGAGCCGTATGAGCTCATGAAGCTTCGCCTGCTCAATGCCAGCCACCAGGCCCTGTGCTACTTCGGCGTCCTGGCCGGCTACGAGTACGCGCACCAGGTGGCCCAGGACCCGCTCTTTGTGCAGTTCCTGCTGGACTACATGGACCTTGAGGGCACGCCGGCGCTCTCCCCGCTGCCCGGTGTGGACCTTCAGCTGTACAAAAACACGCTCATTGAGCGCTTCGCCAACGAGCACGTCCGCGACACCTTGGCCCGGCTGTGCGCCGAGAGTTCGGACAGGATTCCCAAGTGGCTGGTGCCGGTGGTGTGGATTAACCTGAAGAACGACGCCGCCATCGCCCGTTCCGCCGGCATCGTCGCCTCCTGGGCCCGCTATGCCGAGGGGACGGACGAGTCGGGGCAGCCAATCACGGTGGTTGACCGGCTCAGGGAGCCGCTCATGGCCGCGGCAGCGAAGCAGAGTGAGGAAAAGCTCGCCTTCCTGCGCAACCGGGATATTTTTGGTGACCTGGTGGACAACGAACGCTTCACCGACGCCTACCTGCGCACCCTAGACACCCTGCACAGCAAGGGCGCCCGCGCGGCCGTGCAGGAGCTGGTGAATCTGGGGCGCTAACCTCCCCGGCGCTTCCCGCGCCCGTCCCCCACATCCGCGCCCGGTCTAACGGGGGCAGATGCGGGGGGGCGGGCGCAGATTTTAATGTGGCGGTGCTTAACTACACTCCGTACACGGACTTTCGCGCAGCCGTATACCGCTCGCGCACCTGGGCACCCCAGCCGCCGCCGGGCATGAAGGACTCCTCAATCCGGCGGCCCCAGACAGGAAGCTCCCCCGTGGCAGCCCAGGCAGCCTGCCGTGCGGCTCCCAGAGCAACATATTCGCGAGGCTCAGGGACATCCACGGGAACAGCAAACACAGTTGCGGCAGCTTCGCGCAGCGCCCGGGACTTGGAGCCGCCTCCAATGAGCAGCACGCGCTCAACAGGAACCCCGGAAGCGGCAAGGGTATCCAGCCCGTCGGCCAGCGAGTTCAGCACGGCCAAAACCGAGGCCCTCGCCATGTTTTCAGCCGTCATGTTGGTCCGGGTCAGCCCAACCAGCGTGCCCGTGGCGTCGGGAAGGTTGGGCGTACGTTCCCCGTCAAGGTACGGCAGCAGCGTTAGGCCGTCAGCATCTGGCGCGGCGGCGAGCGCCAGCCGGTCAAACTCGGCCAAATCCACATTGAGCATGTTGGCGCCGGCCGCCATGACGCGGGCCGAGTTGATCATGGCTAGCAGGGGCAGGTGCCTGCCCGTGGCGTCAGCGAAACCAGCTATCTGGCCACTGACATCATGAATGGGGTGCTCAGAGACGGCAAAAACAGTGCCAGAGGTGCCGATTGAAACCACAATCTCCCCCGGCGCCAGCTCCAGACCCAACGCAGCCCCGGCGTTATCCCCCATCCCTGCCCCCACCACGGCGGCACTTTCGCCCCAGCACGGCAGCAGCGTCCCGGCACTTGCCTCCGGGTCAAGGACCGGTGGCAGCTCAGGGACACCGCCAAAAAATTGCTCCAAAAGTTCATGCCGGTAGCCGTTGCTCAGCGGGTCAAAATAGGCCGTCCCGGTGGCATCACTGCGATCGGTGCTCCACGAGCCGGTCAATTGCAGGTTCAGCCAGTCGTGCGGCAGCCCCACGGTTCTCACCCGGGCGGCCGCAGCAGGCCGGTTGCGGGCAAGCCACGCCAACTTGGTTAGCGTAAATGAGGCCACGGGGAGCACATTGACGGCGTCAATCCACGTCTGGGCTCCCAGCTCGGCAACCATGGTGCTGGCCTCCTCGGCGCTGCGGATGTCATTCCACAACAGCGCGTCATGGACAGGCACATTCTCTGCATCCACAGCCACCATGCCGTGCTGCTGCGCGGCCACAGCCACTGCCGCCACTTTGCCTGCCAAGGCGGCAATGCCGGCCGCCGCCCAGGCTTCTTCTAGCGCAGCGGTCCACAGCCGTGGATCAAGAAAGGTGCCGTCCGGGTGCGCGGCAGATGCGGTAGCCACTTGCACCCCAGTGGCCAGCTCTATTGCCACCACCTTGCAAGACTGCGTGGAGGAGTCAATGCCCACCACCAACTGGCCGGAAGCCTTGGCTGCACTCATTTTCTCGCTCAAACCAAGGCTCCTTCTTCATCAGCTGATGCCTGTAACGCCAAGGCGAGAGACTCATCAACCACCAGCGTGTGAACAATACCGGCGGCAATACAGGCCCGTACGGCGTCGGCGCGGGCTTCGCCTTGGGCAACGGCAATGACCTTGGGCGTGCGTTGAAGCTGCTTGAGGGTCACGGAGAGGATCCGCGCGTCGAGCTCTGCAGCTACCGCAGAGCCGTCCGCCGCTATCAGCCGTCCGGAGCATTCAGCCACGGCACCCTTGGCAATGCCGTCCTGGCGTGAGGAGTTATCCACGCGGTCCCAGACGGTGGAGAGGTTGGGGGCCCAGGCACCAATGGCAACAAATGCCAGATCCAGAGCATCAGCCTTGGCCATGGCATCGGCAATTTCCGGCTGCCGGCGAAGCCCTGATGCTGTAGCGGCGCTGTCAACAACTAGCGGTGCCCACATGGGCCAAGTGGTCCCGCCACCTAAACGCCCCAGCCGCTGGATGATTTCCAGCGGATTACCTGCTCCCGGGACAGGCAGCGCACCGGCAAGCTGGACAATATTACAACGCGGCAGCTCTTTGACATGCCGGGCGGCCAGATCCAGGGTGCGCGACCAGGAGATGCCCACCGTCATTCCCTTATGGACTTCTGCCATGAGTTCCGACGCCACTGCCTGAGCTTGGAGGTCTCTTTGCGCGAAGTCGTCATCGAGCGTGTTGACCACCACCACGCGCTGCAGCCCGAGGGTTGCGGCGAGCGCCGCAGCGTCCACCGCCGTGTGGCGCCCGGTACGGCGAATTTCAATGTGCACTATGCCCGCGGCTCGCGCCTCGTCCAGAAACCGTGCCACTTGGAAACGCGAGATGCCATGTTCAGTGGCGATCTCCACCTTGGAACGACTATCTAGGTAATAGGCCTGCCCAATGCGGGCAAGCAGCTCCTCATGGGAGATTTCAGGCATTGCGCACCTTCCTCAACTGACTTCATGTGAAACATTTGAGCCACTGCTCTTGCTCAAATGAGTATATATGACTAGAGTCACTTAACAAATGAGCAAGATCATGTTCTCAAATGAGCAACGAGATTGAGAGTGACCGATGAAGTTCCCCCCATTCCGAGCTAAGGCCGCTAACCGCCCGAAAGACCGGCCTGCACTTGCCACCCGGCCCCCGATCTGGCTGGCGGCCATGTCCGCAGCAGCACTTGCGCTCAGCGGCTGTACCCCCGCTGGCGCAGCACAGGAGTCTATTGTTGTTGCCATTGTGGCCAACCCGCAGATGAAGGATGCCGTCTCCCTACAGGATGACTTCAAGGCAAAACACCCCGGAGTAAACGTCAAATTCGTCACCCTGCCGGAAAATGAGGCCCGGGCCAAGATCACCGCATCCGTGGCCACCGGCGGTGGCGAATTCGACGTCGTCATGATCTCCAACTACGAGACCGAAATGTGGGCGGCAAACGGTTGGATTGACAATCTACAGCCCGCAGCCGATGCCACCGAAGGCTACGACACCGAGGACTTCATCCCCACAATAAAGGATGCCCTCAGCTACCAAGGTGATATGTACTCGGTGCCGTTTTACGGCGAGTCTTCCTTTGTTGTCTACCGCGAGGACTTGTTCAAGGAAGCCGGCATCACCATGCCGGAGCACCCCACCTGGGATGAGATCGGCGCCATCGCCCGCAAGTTGAACGACCCCACCAAGGACTTCGCCGGCATCTGCCTGCGCGGCCTGGCCGGTTGGGGCGAGGTCATGGCCCCGCTAGACACCGTCATCAACACCTATGGCGGCCAGTGGTTCGACAGGGACTGGAACGCGAAGCTGGACTCTCCCGAGGTCAAGGCTGCCGTCACAGATTACGTTGACCTGCTGCACGACGCCGGCCAGCCGGGAGCCGCAACCAGCGGCTACGGCGACTGCATCACCCGCTACAGTCAGGGTAAGGCGGCCATGTGGTACGACGCCACGGCCATGGTCTCCAGCATTGAGGACCCGTCGTCGTCGTTGGTTGCCGGGAAGTCAAAGTACGCTCCGGCACCCGTGGAAAAGACAGAGGATGCCGGCTGGCTGTACAGCTGGTCGCTGGCCATCCCCTCCACCAGCAAGCACAAGGACGCCGCCTGGGACTTCATTTCCTGGATGACCAACAAGGACTACATCAAGCTAGTAGGCAACGAGATTGGCTGGGAGCGGGTGCCGCCCGGCAGCCGCCAGTCCACCTATGAGATCCCTGAATACGCCGCTGTTGCCAAGGCCTACGCCAAGCCGACACTTGACGCCATGTACGGCGCCAAGCAGGCCACCTCCATGGTCAACCCCGTCCCTTACCCGGGCCTGCAATTTGTGGGAATCCCGGAATTCCAGGACCTGGGCACCCGGGTCAGCCAGCAAATCTCGGCCGCCATTGCCGGCCAAAAATCCGTTGATGAGGCACTCAAACAGGCCCAGCAGTATGCCGAACCCGTTGCCAAGTCCTACCAAGAAGGAGGCAAGTAATGGCGAACACGCTGGTTGACCAACACAACCTCAAACAACACGCCCGCCAGAGCGCCAAGAATGCCAAGGCCCCCCAGCAGGGCCCCGGCATCTCCAAGGCCGAAGGCTGGCGCCGCCGCGGCCCGCTGCTGCCAGCGCTGATCTTCACCATCGTCATCACTCAACTACCCTTCCTCGTTACCATTTGGTACTCACTGCGCAACTGGAACCTGTTGCGCCCCGACGGCAACCAGTTCATCGGCCTGACGAACTATGTGGACATCTTCATGGATTCCACGTTCCGCAGCTCTGCACTGAACAGCATCCTCATAACCTTGGGCTGTGTCTTCTTCGCCATGGTTTTGGGCATCATCTTCGCCCTCCTTCTGGACCGCAAATTCCGCGGCCAGGGAGTGGTGCGCACCATGCTGATCACCCCGTTTTTGATCATGCCGGTTGCCGGTGCCACGCTGTGGAGCATCTCCATGCTGAACCCGAGCTTCGGCCTGGTGAACTGGGTGATCTCCCTGGTGGGCATCCCGCCCGTCGATTGGACGGCGTCGCACCCTATTGTCTCCATCCTCATGGCGCTGGTCTGGCAGTGGACCCCGTTCACCATGCTGCTGGTACTGGCCGGGCTGCAGTCCCAACCCAAGGATGTGCTTGAGGCGGCCCAGATCGACGGCGCCGGCTGGACGAAGACGTTCTTCTGGGTCACCCTGCCCCAACTGCGCCGCTACATTGAACTCGGCGTGCTGCTGGGCACCATTTACGTGGTCAACACCTTCGACCAGATCTACCTCATGACGGCCGGCGGGCCCGGCACTGCCAGCGCCAACCTGCCGTTCTACATCTACCAGCGGGCCTTCCTGGGCTTCGACATTGGCCAGGCCGCCGCAATGGGCGTGGTGGTTGTCATTGCCACCATCATCATCGCCACGTTCGCCCTCCGCCTGATCTTCCGCAGCTTTGACGCAAAGGACTAAGCCGTGACTACCACCCTCACCCCATCCAGTCTTCCCCCGGCCGTCAAGTCCGCTGAGCGCAAGTCTCGTGAAGCACGACGGCGTTTCTCAGGTTCCGCTCTCACCACCCTCACGTGGCTGCTCGCCTTTGTATTCTTCGCCCCTGTGATCTGGCTGGTCATGACGGCGTTCAAGCCGGAATCGGCCGCCGCGTCCAATCCGCCGGTGTTCTTCTTTGTCCCCACCTTTGAGCAGTTTGAGGCCGTGCTAGCCAACGGTGCAGGCACGTATTTCCTCAACTCGCTCATTGCCACGGGCGTCTCCACCATCTTGGTGATTGTGCTGGCCGTACCAGCCGCCTATGCGGTGAGCATCCGGCCTGTGAAGAAGACCTCCGATGTGCTGTTCTTCTTCATCTCCACGAAGATGCTGCCCGTGGTGGCCGTCATCATGCCCATCTATGTCATTGCGGGGCAGCTGAAGGTCCTGGACAACATTTGGACACTCGTGGTGCTGTACACGGCCATGAACCTGCCCATCGCGGTGTGGATGATGCGTTCCTTCTTCCAGGAAGTTCCTGCAGAAGTTCTGGAGGCTGCCTCCATGGATGGAGCGGGCCTGATCAAAACCTTGCGCACCATCCTGATGCCGATGGTCACTCCCGGGTTGGCTGCCACAGCTTTGATCTGCGTGATCTTCGCGTGGAATGAGTTCTTCTTCGCACTGAACCTCACGGCCGCTAATGCCTCCACCGTGCCGGTTTTCTTGGTCTCGCAAATGACCAGCGAGGGCTTGTTCCTGGCCAAGCTATCCGCCGCATCCGTACTGGCGTCGCTGCCTGTGGTCATTGCCGGCTGGATCGCCCAGAAGCAACTTGTTCGCGGACTATCCATGGGTGCGGTGAAATAAGCACATGAATACTCAAGCAACAAACGTCCCAACACCGGCTGCCACGCTGCCGGAGTCCATGACCGCTTCCGTACTGGTCCGCCAGGGTGAGCTGCGCACAGAGCAGCGTCCGGTTCCCACTCCGGGTCCGGGCGAGGTCCTGGTACGGATCACCTCGGTGGGCGTGTGCGGCTCCGATACCCACTACTTCGCGGAGGGGAGGATTGGCTCCTTTATTGTCGATTCCCCGTTGGTGCTGGGTCATGAACCGGCCGGCGTCATAGCCTCTCTGGGCGCGGGCGTCAGCGACCGGTCCGTTGGTCAGCGCGTCTCGCTCGAGCCGGGCATCCCGGACCCGCTGTCTGAACAGTCACTGGCCGGTTGCTACAACCTAGATCCCGGCGTGCGGTTCTTTGCCACCCCACCCATTGACGGGGTGTTCTGCGAATATGCCATCCACCCGGCCGCATTCTGCCACCCGGTTCCGGACTCGATCAGTGATGATGGCGCCGCCATGCTCGAACCCTTGAGCGTTGCTTTGGCGGCCCGGTCGGCAGGGAAGATCCAGATTGGGGATGCGGTCCTGGTCGCCGGAGCCGGACCCATCGGGTTGCTCATTTCCAAGGTGGCTCAGCTGGCCGGCGCCACCGTGACCCTGAGCGATGTGCGGGCCGAACGGCTGGCCGTGGCCGAAAAATACGGCGCTACGCATACGTTTACTGCCATTGAGCCGCCCCCCGTGGTGCCCGAGTTTGATGTGTTCATTGACGCGAGCGGCGCCGAACGGGCCATTCTGAGTGGACTCGAACGGCTGGCTCCCCGCGGGCGCGCCGTCCTGGTGGGCATGGGGGCGGATACCGTTGCGTTGCCCGTGCCATTGCTACAAGGTCGCGAGCTCAGCATCACCGGCACCTTCCGTTATGCGAATACGTGGCCCACGGCCATTGCACTGGCAGCGTCCGGACAAGTGGATTTGGACGGGCTGGTCACCTCGGTGCACGGTCTCGACGATGTCCAGAGCGCACTTCTGGCAGGGTCCAACCTAGGAGCGTTGAAGGCCATGGTCCACCCCTAACTCCAACGCTCTCGCAGCAATGGGGCGTTATTTACGAACGCTCTCGCAGCAATGGCGGGATTTTCGGCAACGCTGTCGCACCCAGCTGGGCAGAGTGCGATAGCGTCCGCGTTTTATCAACCAAAGGTGAGATAGCGTCTGCGTCAGCCTCCGGCCACAGACTGAATAATCATCAGCTCCTGGCCGGCGGCGATCTGTGTTTCCAGCCCGTCCAGCCGCCGTACCTCATCGCCGTCGAGGTAGATGTTCACATAGCGGCGCAGCTTTCCCGTCTCATCGCGCACCCTGCGGCCAAATACGGGGAACTCACCGGCAACTGCATCGAGCAGTTCCCCCAGCGGCGCACCATCCCCCACATCGAGGCGCAATTCGGCGTTTCCGCCCACGAGCGGCTGGAGCAGGGCCGGCACCAGAATCCTTACCTCACCCATGCGCCGTCACGCTCATAGTTCAATGGCGGCGGCACGGACACACAAAACATCCGGCAACTGCCGCAGGACCGGAACAAAGGACTCACCCTCATCAGCACTGGCGTACACAGTCCCGCCGCGGGTGCCGAAGAACAACCCAACCGGGCTGGCAGCGTCTACGGCCGCAGCATCCCGGAGCACCACGTTGTACTCCGGCTCCAGGAGTCCGTCAGTAAAAGATGTCCACGACGCCCCGCCGTCGTCCGTCCTGTGCACAGCAAGTTTCCCTTCCGGGGGAATGCGCTCAGCGTCGGCCTTGATGGGGATGACCCAGGCGGTGTCTGAACGGTGGGGGTGGGTGAGGATGGTGAAGCCAAAATCTGCGGGCAGCTGCTGGGCAATGTAGTCCCAGCTGTCGCCGTTATTGGCGCTACGGTAGACACCTCCGTGGTTTTGCGCGAACAATACCTCAGGGTGGTTGGAATCCCGGGCAATTTTGTGCACGCATTGTCCGAACTCCGGTGTCTCAACCGGCAGGAATTGCGCACCTATGCCCTTGTTCCGGGGCTGCCAGGACGCACCGCCATCGGTGCTGCGGTATACCCCGCCGGTGCTCATGGCGACGTGGATGGTGGTGGGATCCGCGGGGCTTGGCAGGACCGTATGCGCCGCCGCTCCCCCGTATCCGGCACCCCACTCGGTCCGGTGAGGATGATCCCAGAGACCGCGGTTGAGCTCAAAATGTTCGCCACCATCTGTGGACTTCCACACGGAAATGGGTTCGCAACCTGCCCAGACAACACCGGGACGGTCCGCGGAATCGGGCTGGATCTGCCACACCCGTTCCAGCGCACTTCCCGTGTCCGGGGGAAAGGTGATGGCTCCGCGCTCAGGCTCCTGCCACGTGGCACCAAGATCATCCGAGTGCGCAACGGTAGGACCCCAGTGTTCACTGCGCAGCCCCACCAGGATGCGGGTGCGGCCTCCTCTGGTATCGATGCCGATGCTGGGGATCTCCTGCATCAGGAAATGCGGGCCGGTAAATTCATAATTTTTACGGTCCTGGCTCAAGCCCAGCCACAGCCCTTTCTTGGTGCCTACGGCCAGTAGATGACTGCTTCCGGGGTGCGAGGTGTCTGCTGCTTCGCTATTTTCCATGGGTTAAATTCGACCACTGCCGCCTAGGTACGGCAATGGTTCCCCGCCGGTAACTTATGCGCCCACGTTCTCGCGGCTCCCGGCCCGGTTGACAGCTCCTGTCCCGGAACTGAGAGTGGGTACATGCGCTCAACTACTGCCAACCCGCCGAGAAAGCCGGCACCGAAGTCGCTGGTGCTGGCGATCTGCTGCCTGAGCCTGCTGATTGTGTCCATGGACGCCACGATCGTCAACGTTGCCCTGCCCACGATTGGGCGGGAATTCGAAACGTCGGTGTCGGGGCTGCAATGGACGGTTGACGCATACTTGCTGGCGCTTGCCGGTTTTCTCATGGTGTCCGGTTCCGTGGCGGACAGGTTCGGCAGGCGGCGTATTTTTCAGCTGGGGCTTCTCGCTTTCAGCCTCGGTTCACTGCTGTGCAGCGTGGCCCCGTCCATTGGGTTCTTGATCTTTGCCCGGGCCATTGGTACGTGGGGAGCCGTGGTGGGTGTGTCCATGGGTTTCGGCCCTCTCGTAGGCGGCTTCCTGACCCAATCTGTTGGTTGGCGGTCCGTGTTCGTGATTAACATCCCCATTGGCGTGGCTGCGATTGTGCTCACCGCCCTGTTTGTGCCGGAGTCCCGGGCGGCCAAGGCCCGCAGCTTTGACCCGCTCGGCCTGGCCATTGCTGCCTTGGGCATCGCGTCCACAACGTCATGGGCACGGGCCAGCACGGCACGCATCAGCCACCTGCTCGAGGAACCTACCCTCTGACAGTCTGCGTCCTGACTGCCTTCGTCCTGTCCGCCCGGTGGCAGCGCGCCCGCTCCCCACATCCGCGCCCGGTCTACCGGGCGCGGAAACGGGGGGCGGTAGCGCCGACCCACCGGCACACCCCCGAGCGCCGGGCGTGACGTTCAACGCATACCCCCTAGGGGTACTTGACGTATACCCTATGGGGGTATAAATTCGGAATATGAGCACAGAAGATCACAGCTACGGTTACACCGAGGAAAAACAGGCGTACCTGCGCCGCCTCAAACGCGCCGAGGGCCAGGTGCGCGGCATCGCCCGGATGATTGAGGAGGACAAGTACTGCATCGACATCCTCACCCAGATGGCCGCCGTCAACAAGGCCCTCCACGCCGTCAGCATCGGCCTACTGGAAGACCACATTGCGCACTGCGTGGTCAACGCCGCCCATGAATCCGCAGAAACAGGAAACCCGGAGATCGTCTCCGACAAGGTTTCCGAAGCCACCGCCGCCATTTCCCGCCTACTCAGGAGCTAGCCACATGAGCAACAGCAGCCACACCACCACCATCAACGTTTCAGGCATGACCTGCGGGCACTGCGTCAGCTCCGTCACCGAGGAACTCACCAGCCTCAAGGGCGTGGAAAACGTCTCCGTCGAGCTCAATAAGGGCGGCATTTCCGAAGTCACCATCACCTCCACGCTCACTCTTGAGCCCAGCGAAATCAGCGAGGCCGTTGCCGAGGCCGGCTACCTCGTCGTCGCCAACAACGCCTAACCCACCAACTCCTTAAGGAGCGCCATGAGCGCCTCAAACATTTTGTCCCAAACCGCCACACCCGGCCCCCGCATGGTCGAGATCGACATCGAAGGCATGACCTGTGCCTCGTGCGTCAGCCGGGTTGAGCGCAAGTTGGGCAAACTTGAAGGCGTCAGCGCTGCCGTGAACCTGCCCCTGGAAAGCGCTGCTGTCACGGTCCCCGCCGGCATTACCGACCAACAAATCATCGACACCGTCAACGCCACCGGCTACAAGGCCCGGCTCAAGAATCCTCCCGCCATTAAGCACGACGCCGGAGCCCGCCTCCCGCAACACCCCCACCCGGGTGCCGCGCAAGATGGCGTCGAAACCGATGGTGCCCACCGCGGCGCCGACCATTCGAACCACGAAAACCATGAAAACCATGTGGACCACGAAAACCATATGGCGCACGGCGGCACGGCGGAAACGCTGCGCCCGCGCCTGATCCTGGCCGCCATTCTGACCGTCCCGGTCTTCCTGGTCTCCATGTTCCCGTCCCTGCAGTTCCCGCATTGGGGCTGGGTTGCCGGCATCCTGACCCTGCCGGTGGTGACGTGGTCGGCCTGGCCGTTCCACCGCGCGGCAGCCATCAATGCCCGCCACTTCGCTTCCACCATGGACACGCTGATCTCCATCGGCGTCAGCGCAGCGTTCCTGTTCTCCGCCGTGGAGCTGGGACTGAACCCCCTGCTGACGGAGCACGGCAGCGCAATGGCGGGGCACGCCCCGCTCTACTTTGAAGTCTCTGCTGTAGTTGTCACATTCCTACTCCTGGGCCGGTACCTCGAGGCGAAAGCCAAGGCGAAGGCCGGCGATGCCCTCAAGGCGCTGCTGAGCCTAGGCGCCAAGGAAGCCACGGTGCTGCGCGACGGCGTCGAGGTGAAAGTCCCCGCCAACGAACTAGCAGTGGATGAAATCTTCGTGGTCCGCCCCGGCGAGAAGATCGCCACGGACGGCGTCGTGACCGACGGCTCTTCGGCCATCGACACCTCGCTCATCACGGGCGAATCCCTGCCTGTGGACGTGAGTGCCGGCGACCCCGTCACCGGTGCCACCATCAACACGGACGGCCGTCTGCTGGTGCGCGCCACCCGTGTGGGCAGTGAAACCACACTGGCCCAGATGGGCAAGCTGGTCAGCGACGCACAGGCATCGAAGGCTCCCATCGCCCGGCTCGCGGACCGTATCAGCGCCGTGTTTGTGCCGGTGGTGCTCGTCATTGCCGTCATCACGTTCACCCTGTGGCTACTGCTCAGCGGTGATATCGCGTCCGCATTCACAGCGGCCGTGGCCGTGCTGATCATTGCCTGCCCCTGTGCGCTTGGCCTGGCCACCCCGGTGGGCCTGCTCACCGGCACCGGCCGCGCCGCCCAGCTCGGCATCCTCATCAAGGGTCCGCAGGTCCTCGAGGACACCCGCACCGTGGACACCATCCTTTTGGACAAGACCGGCACAGTCACGCAGGGCCGGTTGGCCGTGGTCGACGTCGTCCCGCTCACCCAGGTGCCTGCCTCTGAAGTGCTGCGACTGGCAGGGGCGGTTGAGTCCCACAGTGAGCACCCCATTGCCCACGCCATTACGGCCCACGCCCATGAACAGGCAGGCGAAGGCGGCACACTCGCCGGAGTTGTGGACTTCATGTCAGCTCCCGGCGGCGGTGTCCGGGCCGTGATCGAGGGCCGCACCGTGCTGGCCGGAAGGGCAGGCTGGCTGGAGGAAAACGCCGTCGAACTTTCCGACGCGGCCAAGGCAGAACTGCTAAACCAGCAACAACGCGGCACCACCACCATTTGGGTGGCCGTGGACGGCCACGCGGCCGGGCTGATTGCACTCAAGGACACCATCAAGGCCGGGTCCAAGGAAGCCATCGCCACGCTGAAGTCCCTGGGTCTGCGCCCCATCCTGTTGACCGGCGACAACGCCACCGTGGCCGCACAGGTTGCCGCCGCGGTGGGCATCGCGGCCGAGGATGTGTTCGCCGACGTGCTACCCGAGGGCAAGGTTGAGGCCGTCAAGAAGCTGCAGGCGGCCGGGGCCATCGTGGCCATGGCCGGTGACGGTGTCAACGATGCCCCCGCCCTGGCGCAGGCAGACCTTGGCATCGCCATGGGCTCCGGCACGGACGTGGCCATCGCGGCCGCAGACCTCACGGTCATGGGCAGCGAACTGGGCCAAGTGGCCACGGCCATAGCGCTGTCCCGTAAAACGCTGGGCACCATCAAGGTGAACTTGTTCTGGGCGTTCTTCTACAACGCCATTGGCATCCCCGTGGCCGCACTGGGACTGCTGAACCCAATGATTGCCGGTGCCGCGATGGCCGCCAGCTCCGTGCTGGTGGTGGCAAACTCGCTACGGCTGCGCCGCTTCGGCCGGTAGCTCTTCAATCCGGGCTGCTGAAAGCCCATCGCCTGCGCGGCTCGTTCCGGCGTCGAGCTCCACCACATGCGTGGGCCCACGCCGGGGAGATCCGCGCAGCTCGTCCAGGCGCACCAGAATCACCCCGCCCATGATGGCCACGCCACCTATCAGCTGGATGACCCTCGGCATTTCACCGAGCAAAATCCACGCCCAGATCACGGCGAAGAGCACCTCAAAGAGGGCCAAAAATGAGGCCACTTTGGACCCCAGCCCCCGGGTTGCCACGATCCCCATCAGGTACGCAAAAACAGTGGTGACCAGCACCAGGCCCAGCACCGGCACCAGCCAGTGCACTTGGGCTCCGGCAAACACCGGGTTGTTGAAGTTAAAGACCATGGGCAGAATCCCCGCCGCGCCCAGCCCCAGGATCATCAGCGCGCCCACAGCCATGCCACCGCCTGCCATGAGGACAGGAGGGACGTGGTCATCGGCACGTGCCGACATGATGAAGTACACGGCCGAACACACGGCGGCCGCCAGCCCCCACAAAACACCCTCAACACTGACCTTTTGGCTGCCAGCCAGATCCAGCACCAGAACCAATCCGGCCATGGCGCAAGCGGCACCCACAATGGTCAAAAGCCGCGGCCGGTGCCGGGTAATGATCCACGCCCACCCCACCAGCAGCACGGGCGAGAGGTACTCAAGTAGCAGCGCCACCCCCACTGAGAGGTGCTGGACGGCATTGAAGTAAAAAAGCTGACACAGCGCAATGGGCACCACACCGTAAATAGCTATCCGCCCCAACGATCCCTTGACCTTGGCCCAGCGCCGCACCAGCGTGATAATCACCGGAATTAAAAGTACGACGGCGGCGCCCCCAATGCGCGCAGCGACGGCTGCTCCCGGGGACCAGCCCACATCGAAGAGCGATTTTGCAAAGGGGCCGGACAACGCGAAGGCCGCTGCCGAGACCAAAGCGATGACCAAAGCTGGGGACGCCATGGCCGTGCGTGCACCAATGGCGGAAGAGGGGCTGGAAGTTGTTGAGGTAGTCACGTAAATCCAAAGAGTCATGAGTGAAGAGCGTTATGCTAGTGACATTACCCTCGAGGCTTGTCAGGAGTCAATATGGTCTTTAGTCATGACACGGAGATAGCGTTGCTCTCTGCCGTGAATTTGATCAACACCGCCCCCACCACAGTCGCCGAGAATGGTCCTTCCGGGCCTGACACCTTGGAAACCGTGTCCGAACTGGATGCCTTCATACTCCAAGAACAGTTCACCGGATCCCGCGAACACTCCCTGGCCGAAGTGGATGCTGTGCGCGAAATGCGCACCGAATTACGCAATATTTTTACTGCGGACGAGGATGGTGCGGCAAGTATGGTCAACAACCTGCTGGCCCGCGCTCACGCCCTGCCCCAACTGGTCAAGCATGACCAGTGGGATTGGCACTTGCACGCCACGGCACCGGCCGCTCCCCTGGCCCAACGCATGGGAGTCGAGGCGGCCATGGCTCTGGTAGACGTCATCCGCGGTAAGGAGCTGGCCCGGCTAAAGGTGTGCGCCGCTCCGAATTGTAGCGCCGTGGTGATCGATCTATCCAAGAACCGTTCGCGCCGCTACTGCGAGACCGGCAATTGTGGCAACCGCGCCCACGTGGCAGCGTACCGCCGCCGTAAGTCCAGCACCGAGAAACTCCCTTAAACACACCGAAGGCCCACATCAACATCCAATGTGGGCCTTCGGTACTTTCCTGAAAAGGAAGAGCTATTACTTCATGGTTCCTGCAGACACCGAGCCCTGGAGCTGGCGCTGGAACAGAACGTACATGATCAAGACGGGGACAATTACGATGATGGCGGCGGCGAACAATGCACCGAAGTCAACCGAGTAGCCCATTTGGCCTGCATACCGCGCAATACCCTGCGAGAGCACGTAATTCTCTGCCTTGGTGTTAATGGCGACAGGGATCAGGTACTGGTTCCATAGGCCAAGGAAGTTAAAGATGGCCACGGAGGCCATGCCCGGTTTGGCCATCGGGAGCATGACCTGGAAGAAGGTCCGCCATTCACCGGCACCGTCAATCTGAGCCGCTTCAGCAATTTCATGCGGGAGCGCCTTGAAGAATGAGAAAAGGAAAAAGACGGTGAATGGCAGAGCGAACGCCACGTACACAATGATCAATCCTGGCAACGTGTTCAAAAGCCCCAGGTTTTGCAGGATGAAGAACAACGGCACAATGGCCAAGAAGATGGGGAATGTCAAACCGGCTAGCATCAGGTAGTAGACGGCACGCGAACCGGGGAATACGTAACGTGCCAGCACGTAGGCACACATGGCACCCAGAGCCATCACAATGACCAGCGCAAAGCCCACCACAATAACGGTGTTGAAGAAGTACGTACCGATGCCTGCGGTGTTCCAGGCGTTAATGTAGTTCTCAAACTTCCACACTGCGGGAAGCGAGAAGGGTGAGGCGAAGATTTCCGAGGTCGTCTTGAAGGAGGACAACAGCGTCCAGCCCAGTGGGACCAGCACCAAAAGTGACCACAGGGCGAGCATGGTGTGCGAGACACCAGCAACAACCTTATCTCCCTTGGTATCTTGAGCCTTGCGCTCTACGTGCACGGCAGCAGCCGGCTTCTTTGAAAGTTTCATGGACATCATTCAGACACATCCTCAGTGCCGCCGGTGAGCCGGTTTACTAGGAATACCAGCGCCGAGAAGATCAGGGTTATTGCTGCCAGAACCACACCCATGGCGCAGGCCAGACCGAACTGACCCTTGGTGAATGCCGTGCTGAAGAGCTTCTGCGACATGACCAAGGTTGAGTTTCCTGGACCACCTGTGGAGTTCAACACTGACATATACACAAACGCGTCCAGGGCCAAGATGCCCATGTAGACATAGGCAGTCTGGATGTTGTCACGAATCAAAGGAATCGTAATGTTTACTGCCGTACGGAAGCGTCCAGCGCCATCAATGCGAGCTGCCTCGAACGTCTCGGCAGGAATTCCCTTAATGGCTGCGATGAAAAGGATCATGTAGAAGCCCACAAAGCCCCACACAATGACAACCATCGATGCGATCATGGCGGTTCTGGAATCACCTAGCCAGGCAAAGTCCTGAGCACTGTCAATGCCAATACCCGTGAGAATACCGTTGAGCAAACCGTTAGAGGGATTGAAAATCTGGGACCAGATAATGCCGATGACAACGGCCGGAATTACGTAGGGGAAGAAGGAGACCACGCGGTAAAAACCTGCGCCTCGCAGGCCCTTGATTTGCCCGCGGCTGCTTCCACCAATGGTGACCAGGGTGGCAAGAATCAGGGAAAGAATAACTGTGATGACAGGCAAGAAAATTGCTAGGGTGACACTGTTGCGCACCGAAATCATAAAGACGTCATCATTGAACAGCTTGACATAGTTACCCAAGCCTACGAACGGCATATTGTTGTCGAAGCCGCTCCAGCTGGTCATTGAGTAGTAAATCGCCTGAACAAAAGGCGAGATCACAAAGACCAGATAGATCACCAACGGCAGCCCTAAGAAGACTGCCATGAAGCTGACCTTATCGAATGTCAGTTTTTTCCGGCGCCGCCGGGCGGTGGCGACAACGCCACCGCCCGACTGCACTTCGTTTGTTACTTGAGTCACTTCACTTCAATCTTCTTGACCGAATCGTCTTTGGCAACCTTATCGGTGATCTCCTGCAGGGCCTTGGTCAGACCTGCAACATCGAGCTTGCCGTCAAGGAAGGAGTTCCACGGAACAAGCTGGTCACCGTTCATGCCATAGGTGTCAACGAAGTTCCAGGTGAAGATGTCCTTACCAGCCTTCTCCAACATGGTGGTCTGTGAGACCAGCGCGGTGGAGCCGAAGCCGTCGGCGGGGACGGTGCCCTTGACAACGGTCGGTGCCAGCTTCTCCTTGGCGAAGTTGGTAGCTGCTTCCTTGGAGAGCATGGTGCGCAGCAATTCCTTGCCTGCTGCAACGTTTGCACCCTTGGCGGGAATGATGAAGGGCTCGCCACCTGCGGAGCGAACACCCGTCTGGGCGATCTTCGGACTGGCGGAGACAACGGGAACCGGTGCGCCCGTCATTTCGAAGCCCGCCTTGGTCTGGTCCTTCATCTCGTTCTCAATCCAGGAACCGGACGGGTACAGGAGAGCTTCCTGGCCGTTGGACCACTGAGCCTGAGCTGCGGTGAAGACAGTTCCTGCGCCACCGGGCTTGAACATGCCAGCCTTGACAATCTTCTCCATGGCGGTGAAAACGCTCTGCACTGCCGGCATTGACCAGCAGTCGGGCTTCAGGTTTTCAAGGGATAGGCGAACTTCATCGCCACCTTCCTTGATGGCGGATTCAATTGCCATAGTCTGGTAGTACGTTGCGGCTTCTTTACCGAAGACGAAGAGGAACTTGCCCTTTTCCTTGGCCTTAAGGCCCAGGTCGTAGGCTTCGTCCCAGGTGGTGGGAACGGTCCAGCCATTGTCCTTGAACAGGCTGGCGGAGTACCACCACGCGTATACGGTGAGCACGTAGTTGATGGCGGCAAGTTTGCCGTCAAAGGTACCCGGAGCCAGCACGCCATCGAAGAGCGTATCGGCGATCTTGGTGCCTTCGAGGTTGTTGGCGTCAACAACACTCTGCAGGTCTTCGAGCTGATCCAAGATGGTGCTGAAACCGATGGACTTTGCACCGGAGTTATCGATCAGATCAGGCGGGTTGCCACCAACAAAGCGGGGCTGTAGCTCCTGAGCAATGTCCGTGGAAGGTTTGATGCCGACTTCCAGCTCGGGGAAGTTCTTCTTGACGATGGCGCCAGCGAACTCAACGTAGTCAATGCCGTAGCCACCGTTGAAGATGACAGCGTCAAGCTTGCCGGTTGCGGCTACGCCGAACGGGTTCTTTGTGGGGTCAACGTCGCCACCGGGGGCAGCAGAGGTCTCCGCTGCGTTGTTGCCGCCTGCACAGGAAGCAAGCGCTCCGCCCAAGGGCAAAAGCACGGCGGTGGCCAGGGCGCCGCGGAGGAATCCACGACGCTGCAGCGGCTTGTTCTGAATACTCATTCTATTTACTGCCTTCCATTGATGGTACGAGCGCTAATTCGGTACTGCTTTGTACTGCCTTCTACTGCCCTGTACTAGTTCGTACGTTCACTGCATTTCACTGCAATTCTTACGGCTGACTTCAGGCGCTGTAGCGATCTTCTTCTCCAGTGCCGTTGGAATCACGCCTCCCGCCTGAGCCGGCCAACATACTGGCCCACCAGTGCTGTGTTGTGTTCGTCGCCGCCCGGTATATTTGCTGAAATATAAATGGGCGGTTGCTTCCCCGCACGGACCAGGCACTGGACAGTCTCAATGGTGAGCAGCTGCGCAATATATGCAGCTGTGATCGATGAGACCGCACCAACACCTCCTCCGCCGGAAACTTCAAGGGTGGTATCCCCATAAGGCGCCTGATTGTCAATAACAATGTCTGCAATTTCACTCAGACGCATTCCCGAAGGATGCTTTGTTTCGACGGCGCTTGTGTGCTCAAGGCTGGTGACGGCGATCACAGTGTGTCCGCGTTCCTTGGCCTCAAGGGCCAACCCAACAATGGAGCCGTTAACTCCGGAGTTGGAAGCGATTAGGAATATATCCCGGGGATCGATCAGTGACAGCTCAAAAAGCTCCTCCGCTGCCCCGGTATCGCGCTCCAAGACGGAGCCCTCCAGCGAGTCCAGCTCAGACACGTCACGGTCTCCGTGGAGAACCAGATCGCGCAGCGCAATCTTGCTCGTGGGGATCAACCCTCCGGCCCGGCCGGCAATTTCCATGGCAAACGCCTCGGAGTGGCCGGTACCAAATGCCTGGATGACCCCGCCGTTACTCAATGCCTCCGCCATGGCGGCAGCGGCTTGTGCAGCTCCGCCAGCCAGCGCCCATTCAGTAATGGCGTCAAGGCGAGAGGAAACTTCAAAGCTGAAACTTGTAATGGAATTAGACATGAGCTTCACCCTTCCCGGCGTTGCGCAGGCTCCTATGGGCACTCAACTCGATCCGGGCTGCCCGGGTAGGGCGCCTATGCGGAGAGACAGCCATGGCAGAGGCTGCCAATTTTGACGTGGTTTGGGCGAAATTCACTTGGGCCACCAGCAAGTAAATCAAGTCCAGAACAAGTAACTGGACGTGCTTGGCAGAGAGATCATCCGGCTGCAAGAACTGCTCGTGTACCGAGGTAATAATGGCCTCATCTGCACTCTCAGCTAGAGGCGAACCCGGATTGTTGCTCAGCGCGATGGTCAGCGCACCGGCCTCGCCCGCTTCACGGAGCATCTGCAGTGTTTCTTCGGTGCGGCCGGTGTTTGAGATTCCAATGGCCACGGAATTTGAATCCTGAATGGCTGCGCTGGTCAGGCCCGCGTGGACCTCCGACCAATGATGGGCGTTGATGCCAATGCGGTATAGCCGTGACTGCAGTTCCTTAGCCATCACGGCACTGCCGCCAATGCCATAAATATCAACGTGGGAACTCATGGCAATACGGCGGGCAATTTTGTTCATCAACGCCAGGTCCATGACCGCAGCGGTCTCTTCTAGTGAGCGCGTGTGCGCGTTCACTAGCGTGCTGAGTACATCTCGGGGGGAGTCATCGGGACCAAACGCACGCCCAATGTCAGCCTTCCACGATTCACGGGCATCGCTGCGACCAAGGTCAGAAGCAATACTGACCCGGAACGGGACATATCCGGCGTAACCTAACAGACGGCAGAACCGGGTCACCGTGGCCGGGGACGTTTTAGTTTGTTCCGCAAGTTCCATGATGGAGAACTCCAAGGGTGCCTGCGGGTGCTCCAAGAGGAAGGAACCAATTTTCGCCATTGCCGCAGGCATGTCAGGTAGCTTGGCCTGAATGCGGTTCACGACACCGGCAGCCGAAACTGCTACTGCAGGAGTCGTGGAGGCTGACATATGAAAATCCATTTCTTTTAGGTGGGTACATAATGAAAACTATTATCACTATTGATGTAAGTCAAGTCACACTCAGACACAGAATGGTAACGATGCGTAAATACCTAGCGATTGACGCCGGCGGCACGTCTACACGCGCCGTTCTTTTGAACTCCTCCGGTCACTGTCTGGGCTACGGAACAGCAGGGGGCGGAAACCCGGTTTCTCGCGGAGTTACGGCCGCTTTGGAGTCGCTGACCCAAGCCTCCATGCAGGCCCTTGGAGGTGCCCCAGCAAACATCTCCGGGGTACTCCTGGCCATGGCTGGAGCTTCCATGGAACCGCCAATGGATTTGTTCCACGAACGCTTCGTTGAACTGGGCCTATGCGGAAGCGTGATGATTGAATCTGATTTATTGGGGGCTTTTTACTCAGGAACTTATCAGGATGATGGCTGCGCCTTGATAGCCGGTACCGGAGCCGTTAGTGCCCGAATCGAGGGTGCGGAGCTGGTGGCCGTGGCTGACGGCACTGGGTGGTTATTAGGTGATAACGGCTCGGGTTTCTGGCTGGGCCGGGAGGTGGCCCGGGCGGTGGCCGCCGAGTTAGACGGCAGAGGCCCACGGACGGCACTGACAGGGTTAGTGTTGACCGAACTGGGCATCGAGCTCAATGTTGCACAGCGCTCTCAGGGCAGATTGCGGGCTCAACAGCAACTGATCGTCAAAACATACGAACTGAGCCCTATTGAGCTTTCCCGCTTTGCCCCGCTAGTCTTTGCGCTGCCGCAAGACGCCGTCGCAGGGGAGATCGCGCACCGCGCTGCCAGTCATTTGGCCAAAACACTTCTAGCTGTTGCCAGTAGCGCCTCAGCAACTGGCCCGGCGTCAGCTGACGCCGGCGGCATTGCCCGGACTCCCGGAGAGGTATGCGCCCAGCCGCTGGTATTTGGTGGCAGTGTCCTAACAAAGGGAAGGACGGTTGCGGCAGAGGTGCTCAAGCAACTGGCCGCGGCCCAGCCGGGGACGGCTGCAAGTGCTTCTATGGTCGAAGACGGAGTGGTGGGCTCAGCAGTACTGGTCCTCAAGCGCAACGGTATTGAGGTGGATGCGGTAGTTTTTACCAGAATCCAAGATAGCCTCGCAGCCCTGCGCGGGTAGCGCCGAAGGGGCTTTACCTACTTGCTGGGGCCGTCCTGGGCTTCTTCATCGGGCTTTTCTGCAGGCTCCCCTGCTTGCGCTGCGGAAGCCTGGCCGGCCTGTTCTGGGTTCGGGGCCAAACGGTCGGAGGATTTTCGGTATACGCCGGAGCCCTCGCTGAGGTAGGCGTCGTTTTCCTTGTGTCCCATCACCAGGAGTGAAGAAACCAGCAATGACGCAACGAAGGCAATGCCGCAAGCAATGCCAGCAAGGTCCCACCGCAGACCGTACTGTGTACCACCGGAGGCAAACACCAACGTGAATAGACCAGCCACTGCTGCCAAAGCAGCCGAGAAACTCAACGGGAGCTTTATGGAATTGGCTGATTTGGGGTTCGCCGGCTCTTCAGTGCCCACAATTGATCCTTTGCTTTGATTGGTGTGTCGCGCACCACGCGTTTCTACGCAAAGTAGAAAAATCTACTACCAGTTTACTGGGCTTTTGCGGTGCCGCCGTCATGGCGTAGCGTCAAGGCTGATAACGCCCAAAGAGCGCCTGTCATCAGCGCCCCACCGCCGGCCACACCGAGCATGGCATGGGGCCCGGCTGCCGCAAAGAACGGCAGCAGGATACCGGTGCCCATCGCCAATACTCCTGAGATCCGCCAGTCACTGGCAAGAGCAAGCTTCTCCCCTGAGTTTCCCGCCGGCTTCCGTATCGCTGCGAATAGTTCAGCCGCACCCAGCACGGCCAGTGCCACACCACCCAGCCACGCGGCAACCACAGAACTAGCTGAAATCGCCACCATCACGCCACCTACTGCAAGGATCCCTGCGGCACCTTGGAGCATAACTCTGCGGGAGTCTCGGCGCGGCAGCGCCATGGTGCGCACAATCCAGTACTGCCCCGCAGCAGAGGCCAAGAAGTAAACCGCTAGGGCAAGGCACATGCCCAGCGGGCCGGGTTCGGCCCAGAAGACGGTGGTGAGGCCAAAAGCCAAGGCGACTAGGGCTCGCAACAACACCGGTCGCCACAGCAGTGGCGCTCCAGGCGTCAAGAGTTTGGCGTTAGCAGATTGGGGAAGGGCTGTATCACTCACCCACTAAGTCTAGCCGCGGCGAGCCGGAACACCGATCTGCATCCATCGCCCCGTTCGCGCGCGCAAGCCCAGCGTCAATCCTCTGGCTCCCATATAGCCCACACTGAATGCCACCCAGACCCAAAGCATGCCCGGAATGGTATCTCCAAGGCCCGCCTGTCCAACCCAGTAAAGCAACGGCAGGTAGATGACCAGATTAGCCAGCCCGGCTAAGGCCAGGTAGCGGGCATCCCCTGCACCTATCAGAACGCCGTCAAGAACAAACACGTAACCGGCCAGGGGCTGCCCTACCGCCATAACCAGTAGAGCCACAGTCAACGCTGCATGGACGCCAGGATCTGTTGTGAAGAGCCAGCCCACCACCCCTGAAATAGCCGCAATTCCAACACCCGTCACAACACCAAACCCCAGCCCCCACCGGGTCATGGTCTTTGTCAGCAGCCGCACTGAAGCCACGTTGCCAGCTCCTAGTTCCTTGCCAACCAGGGCCTGAGCGGCAATGGCCAGGGCATCCAGTGCGAATGCCAAGAAACTAAAGAGCGTCATGGCCAGCTGATGGGCGGCAAGATTGGTTGGCCCCTGTGCTGTCACCACCACCACGGTCAAAACAATGGCGGCACGCAAGGACAGGGTACGGAGCATGAGCCAGCTGCCCACTTTAGAGACTGCTTTGACGCCGCTCCAATCGGGACGCAACCCCACCTCATAGCGCCGCGCTGCACGGGCCACAATAACGAGGTAAACCGCGGCCATGCCCCACTGGGCAATGACGGTGCCAGCAGCGGCTCCTCCCACCGAGAGGTTAAAGCCGTAGACCAGAGAAAAGTTCATGACAATATTTACGGCAAAACCTATGGTAGCCACAATCAGCGGTGTCTTGGTGTCCTGAAGTCCGCGCAGAACACCCATGGCGGCCATGACCAGAAGCATGGCCGGGATACCCGCCAAACTGATCATGAAGTATTGCCGGGCGTACTCTAAGACTTCGTCTTGAGCACCCATGGCAGTGAGCAGCCAGCCGCCGAAAAATATACCCAGCACGGAAAGTACAATCCCGAGCAGCACAGCCAGCCACAGCCCATCACGCCCCACTGCGAGAGCTTCGCGATGCCTGCCAGCCCCCAGAAGACGTGCAACGGCGGGCGTTGTGGAATAGGCCAGAAAAACCATAAGCCCCACCACAGTTTGTAAAACTGCGGCAGCCAGCCCCACCCCCGCCAGTTGCGGAACACCCAAATGACCCACAATGGCGGAATCCGCCAGCAGAAAAAGCGGTTCAGCAACAAGTGCCCCAAATGCGGGTATGGCGAGCCCACGAATTGCTCTGGCAGTTGTGCGGCGGGTGGCCTTGGAGGCGTCGGAACGCATGACTGATTCGGGCATGGTTTAACAGTAGCCGTGAAGCAGAAGCCACCTGGGCAGAGGAGCCGCCTGGACAAAGGAGCGTCCTGGGCCAGGAGCTCAGGGGTATGCAGAAAGAGCCAGCCACCTCCCAGCCGCCGCGGGTAGCACCGCCGTCAGCGCCTGGGCCGTTTTCAGGAAGGCGGCTGGGCTTCTCTTAGGAAGCTTCTCTTACAACGCGTGTTTCCCGAAGGCGGTCAGTAGCCGCCGCCACTTTCGCTGGCCATGTTGGCGAAGCGGGAATAGTGGCCCTGGAAACCCAACACAATGGTCTTGGTGGGACCATTTCGGTGCTTGGCCACGATCACGTCTGCTTCTCCGGCGCGCGCCGATTCCTTGTCGTAAATATCCTCACGGTGCAACAGGATGACCATGTCGGCATCCTGCTCGATGGAGCCGGATTCACGGAGGTCTGAAACCATGGGTTTTTTATCGGTTCGCTGCTCAGAGCCACGGTTCAGCTGTGACAACGCCACTACGGGAACTTGCAGTTCTTTGGCGAGCAGCTTCAACGCACGTGAGAACTCTGAGACTTCCTGCTGGCGAGATTCCACCCTTTTGCCCGAAGACATTAGCTGCAGGTAGTCAAGAATCACCAGCTTTAGATCATGCTGTTGTTTCAACCGGCGGCATTTGGCCCGAATTTCCATCAGTGACATATTGGGCGAGTCATCAATGAATAGCGGGGCCTCGTTCATTTTGCCCATGGTGGTGGCAATTTTAGACCATTGATCGTCCTTGACGGTTCCCTTGCGTAGATCCTGCAGGCTGATGGTTGCCTCGGCAGATAGGAGCCGCATAGCAATTTCATTGCGCCCCATTTCCAGGGAGAAGACAACGGTGGCCATATTGTGATCAATGGCGGCCGAACGCGCCCAGTCCAGTGCGAAGGTACTCTTGCCAACGGCTGGACGGGCAGCAATGACAATCATCTGGCCGGGGTGCAGACCATTGGTTAATTCATCAAATTCATAGAAACCGGTGGGAACGCCTGTCATCCCTTGGCCTTTGTGTCCTGAGGCCTCAATTTCATCCACCGTGGATTCCATGACGTCCTTGAGGAGCACATAGTCCTCTGTGGTGCGGCGTTCAGCGACAGCAAATATTTCTGCCTGTGCCGCGTTGACGGTGTCTTCTACTTCACCGTCCTGGGCATAGCCCATCTGGACAATTTTGGTGCCGGCGGTGACAAGCCGGCGCAGCACTGCACGCTCGGCAACAATCTCAGCATAGAACCCGGCATTGGCAGCTGTTGGCACAGACTGGATCAACTGGTGCAGGTATGCGGCACCTCCGGCTTTGGTGATCTCACCGCGTTTGGTTAGCTCATCGGCGATCGTGATGGCATCAGCAGGCTCACCACGGCCGTAGAGGTCCAAGATTGCTTCATAGATGCTCTCGTGCGACGGTCGGTAAAAGTCGTTGCCACGCAGAACCTCAACAACATCTGCAATGGCATCCTTGGAAAGCATCATGCCACCTAGGACGCTTTGTTCGGCCACTAGATCCTGCGGCGGGGTTCTGGCGAAGTCCGGCTCGCGGGAAGTATCCCTTTTGTCCATGGCTGGAGCTGACATGTTGGTGCCCACTTTCTGCCCTGCTGGCCGGGCCTTTCATCACCTAGCGGTGACACATTGCGTGCTACTGCTCCTGCTTACCAGCTGATACCGACAAAGTTGTCAAAAGAGGAGGCGTTCTTTGCAACGTTAGACGCTCTCAGAACATCTACCAACCCCATTGTCCACCCCTCCTGTGGATAACCGGTGCATTAACTGCCATTGCTTGTGCACAGGATGGGGACAAGCATGTGGATAACTCCGCCAAGCTGCATAGAAACACGCGCTGACAAGGTAAAACACTATCCACTGCCTGTGGATTAGGACATTTTTAGTGACCTTCTTCGCTATCGCGAGGTAGCCTCGGCGCTCAGTTATCGAAATCACCCGTCAGGGGATATCCACAGAGATATGTCGCTCTGTGGATATCCGCACAGTTCAGGCCTGCCTTCGGCTCCTATGCGCACTCAGGTATGTGCCGGCACTGCCGCATTGCCTTCGGTGAATATCACTTCACGTACGCTTCGGGGAAGGGAAGGTGAGTGACCCGCCGTCGTATTTTCACCAAACGGGGCGTTAACCCAAAAACCCGGCCCCCCACAAGGGGACCGGGTTTTTGAAGCGATGAAGCAGTGCAGCGAGACTAGCTTGCTACAACGTTCAAGGTGAGCGTAGCTGAAACATCGTCGTGGAGACGAAGAGTTGCAGTGTGCTTGCCAACCGACTTGATGTGGGCGGGCAGTTCAACCTTGCGCTTGTCAATGGTTCCCAGACCTGCAGCGGCAACAGCCTGTGCAACGTCGGCAGCCTTGACGGTGCCGAACAGGCGGCCTGAGGCGCCTGCCTTTACCTTGAGTACAACTACCGTAGCCGTCAGGGCAGCTGCCTGCGCCTGTGCGGCTTCAATGGTCGCGTGCGCGTGAGCAGCACGTGCAGCCTTGATGGTCTCCACTTGCTTCTCACCGCCCTTGGACCAGGTCAGTGCGAAGCCGCGGGGCAAAAGGAAGTTACGTGCGTAACCGTTCTTTACCTCAACGATGTCGCCAGCGGCACCGAGGCCGCTTACTTCGTGAGTCAAAATGAGCTTTGCCATGTTTAGTTATCTCCCTTAACCGCGGCCAGCGCCGGAGTAGGGCAGCAGTGCAACTTCGCGGGCGTTCTTAATTGCCTGTGCGATCTTGCGCTGCTCCTGGACGGTGACACCCGTGACGCGGCGCGCACGGATCTTTCCGCGATCAGAAATGAATTTGCGCAGCAATGCTACGTCCTTGTAGTCGATGACTGTGACGTCAGCGGCCTTCAAGGGGTTGGACTTTGGTTTGGGCTTACGGAGTTCAGCCTTAGCCATCGTGGAGCTCCTTAGTATTCGTGGAGCCCGTGGATATTAATCCGCGGGATGGTGTGCGTACGGCGGTTGCCGCACAAATTTACTTGGTATTTCTAGAAGGGAGGCTCGGAGCTATCCGGGCCCGCGCCCCAGCCGCCGGTTGTTCCACCGGGCGTAGCCCAGGGATCAGCCGCCGGTGCGGATTGTGGCTGCTGCTGTTGGCCGCCGCCCCAAGGAGCGTTGCCGCCACCCTGAGAGCCGCCACCGAAGCCGCCTTGTCCTCCGCCAGCGTTGCCGCCGCCGAAGTTGCCGCCCGCGGGAGCGCCATTGCCGCCACCGAAGTTGCCCCCACCCTGTCCGCCGGAGCGTTGGGTGCGGTTGACCTTGGCGTTGGCATAGCGCAGCGAGGGACCGATCTCGTCGACCTCAAGCTCCATAACGGTGCGCTTTTCGCCTTCTTTGGTGTCGTAGGTCCGCGACTTCAGCCGGCCTGAAACAAGTACGCGCATGCCCTTTGTGAGGGATTCGGCAACGTTCTCGGCCGCTTCACGCCAGATCGACGCGCGGAGGAACAGCGTTTCGCCGTCCTTCCACTCGTTGGACTGGCGGTCAAAGGTCCGCGGAGTCGACGCAATGGTGAAGTTCGCTACTGCTGAACCGCTCGGGGTAAACCGAAGTTCCGGGTCACCGGTGAGATTACCAATGACCGTGATAGTGGTTTCGCCTGCCATCTGCTCCTGCTTCCTGCTTGGTGTTTTCCTACAATGAAAAAGCTATGGGGTGTTTGCCGAAATTACTCGGCAACAACCTTCTGCTCTTCCGGACGGGTGATCTTGGTGCGCAGGATGGTCTCATTGAGGCCAAGCAGGCGGTCAAGTTCCTGAGCGGTAGCAGGCTCAGCGGTGAAGTTCACCACGGCGTAGATACCTTCAGACTTCTTCTGGATGTCGTAAGCCAGGCGACGACGGCCCCAGATGTCAACCTTTTCGATGGTTCCACCATCGTTGGTGATGACATTGAGGAACTTCTGAAGCGACGGCTCAACGGTACGCTCATCAACATCGGGGTCGATGATTACCATCAGTTCGTAAGGACGCATATGTGAACCCACCTCCTTTGGTCTAGGCGGTTACGGCATTTCCGTAACAGGAGGTTCTTTTGCGGTGCTGCCTGGCGCGAACACTCAACGAGTGGGTCCGGTGCCAGCACAGACTTATCCATCCTACCGTAAGTACGACGCCGGAGCCTCACCCCTGTGCGTAACTCTCGCCACACGCTGTGCCCTCTGCCGCAAGGCTCGCTTTCAGCACTACCGCGCACCGATCCGGCTCGCACCTTCATCGAGCCGTGAGAAATGGTCGCTTTCGCGGCTCAAAACGACCATTTCTCACGGATGAATAGGATGAACCGCCAACGTCACGCTCCGACGGGGCCCAGAAGCGGCGGAAATGGCCACACCATGGCTTAAAATGGAACTAACCCCGTCCCCTTTTGCCGAAAGGCTCTGCCATGCGCTCTACTGACAACGCCGTTGCGCAGTGGCACGCGCAAAAACAGCTGCGGACAGGCCCGGCCTGGAAACTTCTCCAGGGTGCACCGTGGGCGCTTGCTTTTTTGCGGGCAGAATTCAGCGCCACCCGGCAGCGCGTTCCCCTAGAGGAATTCCATGCCTCGCTGACGGACTTCATGAAGGAGTTGCGGGAGGAGAGCCTCAGCCTGAACGAGGCCTGGCAGGCTTCGCATTATGCGGACTCTTGGGTACGCAGCCAGTTCCTGGCCCGGCCCATGGTTGATGGCAAGTTCCAGTACGAGCCAACGGCAGCCACGGCACGGGTGCTGGCGTTCATTGACACGCTCGGTGCCCGTCACACGAACCTGAACAGTTCACGTCTGAGCACGCTGCTGAACAGTATTGAAACGCTCTCGCAGCAAAGCGATCCCAACCCGGAGTCGCGCATCGCTGCCCTCGAAGCGGAAATTCTTGAGCGCCGCCATGAGATCAACGCGCTGCAAAACGGCGCCAGCCCGGCCGTGCTCTCCAACGACTCCGCGGTTGCCGCAACCCGCAGCGTGCTTGATCTAGCCGCCAGTCTGCCGGCTGATTTCAAGCGCATGCGCGACGGCGTTGAGGTCATGTTGCATACGATTCGCACCGAAATCATGGAATCCTCCGTGACGAAGGGTGTTGCCGTAGGCCAGGTACTGGCAGGAGATAAGGCCCTGCGCGGCACGGCCGAGGGCGAGACCTTCAAAGGCTTCACCGAGTTCCTCAACAACCCCGTTCAGCAGGCCCGGTTCCGGCAATCGGTCAATGAAGTCCTGGAGCGGGACTTCACCGCGGCACTCACCTCCGAAGAACGGCACAACTTAGCCTCGCTGGTTCGGGAAATGCGCCGCCAGGCAGCCGAGGTCCACACGATTTACGGGCGCCTTTCGGAGAGCCTGCACGCCTACGTCCAGTCCGCAGAATTCCAAGAGTCGGTGCTGCTGCGCAAAGCCATCCATGCTGCCGAACAGGGTGTTGCTACGGCGTCCTTGGGATCCCGCACCCCGGTGGTGACACCGTTGCTGTTCTCACCCACCTTTGAAACATTGGCCGGGCTGGGGATCTTCAATCCGGAGGACCACGTACCGCCACCTAAACTGGCCGCTCCCCCGGCCCTCAGCGACGCCGATATCCACAGGACCCCGGCAACACCGGCACCCAATATGCCCAAGTTGCTGGCCGCCGTGGAGCAGGCCAAGGAATTGCGCAATGGTGCCGCCACTCTTTCAGAGGTTTATGCCTGCCTGCCGGACGAGCTTCATCACATCAACACGATTCGCGGACTGATTCTCGCTGCACGCGGTTCCAATCACAACCTGGATCCGGGCCGCAGCGAAACACTTTCATTCACACAGATTGACGGGACCACGCGCACCGCAACCGTCCCCCTTTTCACTTTCACGAAGGACTAACGCACCATGAGCACCGAGCGCACCCTCTTTCCCGGCGACACCGGCTCATTTCCTCTGGACATGCGCCAAGCCCTCGTGCGGTTGCTACGCGGGCCCTACATTGACGGCGCAGCAGATCCAGCCCTGTGGACCACCATTCTCACGCACTCCGTCTCGCTCCAGCAGTATCTCAGCGAGATTTTCTTGTTGCTCAGTGTTGATAGTGAACGCAAAATTGCACTGCTCGCGCCCGCCGAGATTGAGGCAGTCCATGCCCAGCCCATCGTGGCCAGAAAGCCCCTTCGCCGCGAGGAAACACTGCTTGCATTGCGTCTTCGGGTATTGCTGGATAGGCACGCTGGCACGGGGACGGATGTGAGTATCTCCCGGGCGGGGGCACGGGAGATCCTGGCTGAACACCGTCAACCCGGCACTGTTGATGACAAGCGTCTGGACGAGGCCACGGATGCGGCACTGGCCAGATTGCTCAACCTCAAGCTCATCCTGCCCACCGAGCTGGAGAACGAATACAGGGTCAGTAACGCCCTTGCGCTGGCCTTGCCGTTTGACTCCATCGATCAAATACCGGCCTACCTGGCCGCACTGGATGCTGGCGCACAAGACGAGCCCGGCACCGACGAGCCAGCTACCGACGGCTCCGCTACTGACGACTCTGCCACGCAAGGGGCCTTCCTATGAGCATTGCAACAACCTTGCCCATCGGCGAGGAACTGAACCCCGGACAGTTCCGGTTGAGCCAAATTCAGATCATCAACTGGGGCACCTTCCACGGACGCCACAGCATGCATGTGGACCGTGCCGGTACCTTGCTAACGGGCCACCCAGGCGTGGGCAAGTCAACGCTTTTTGACGGCATCCAGCATATTTTCTATGCTGCGCCGAGGCTCAACGAATCCGCGCACGACGCGTCGAACCGCAAGGACCGCCGCACCACGTTCAGCTATATGCGCGGGCGCAAGATCAAAACCGCCCAGGGCGTTGCATACCAACGCCCCAGCGCCACTTGGTCCGCCACAGCGCTCGTGTTCGAGGACGGATTGGGTAGGCACGTCACTATTGCCGCCCTCTTTGACCTGCCGGCGAACGGCCTTGAGGGGCAGCTTGGCAAGCATTACCTCATCCATGACAAGCCCCTTGACACCCAGGCACTGGAGAACCACGGCAGCCGCCGCTTCTCGCCGTCGTCCCTGCACGCTGCGCTTCCCGGGGCCGAGGCCTTTGATGTGCACAAGACGTTTGCTGAGCGGTTCCGGCGCAAGCTGGGAATCCACAACGACAAGGCGTTCAGCTTGCTGCGAACGCTACAGAACGGCAAGGGCCTGGATAAGGGCGTCAACCGCTTCTTCCGCTACGAGGTATTGGACAAGCCGGCCACACTGACCGCTGCCGCTGCCGCGGTGGAGGACTTCAGCCATCTCAGCGGTATTCACCGGCAGCTTCAGGACGCCCGTGGACAGCGAGATGCGCTGGCCCCTGTGCCTGCGCTGCATCAAAAAATGTGCGAATTGGGCGCAGAATATACCCGCACAGTTGAGCTAAAAAATGTTCAGCTTCCCCTTCTGCGCCAGCAATTCCAAGGGGAACTGCTGGCGGCCAAGGCCGTTGCACTGGAAGAGGCGCAGGAGCGCAAGCACACCGAAATCGCGGCTGCCACACTAGCAAAGGACGCACTGGGTGAATCCGTGTCCGCGCTGGCCAACCAACATGCCAGCCATGGTGGGCATGCCATCGAGAATTTAGAAAAGGACATCCGCAGCGGTAAGCGCGAACTCACCGAGCGGGTACGTCTTGAGGCTGCTGTTAGGGAAGACCTCTCGGGGGCCGGGCTTGTATATGACTGGAGCCCTGATGGCCTGGCCGCAGCCCGCTCGGCCGCGGCAGACGGCGTCGAGCCTCAACAAGCACAGACCGATTCAGCCAAGGCCTACGAATATCAATCCGTTGCAGCGAGTGTGAATGTCAAGGCACAGAAGAAGGCGCTGCGTGCCGAGATTGCAGCCTATGAGCGCCGCGGCTCCAACATTGACTCGCGCAGCGCCGCGGCCCGCCGCGCCATTTGTGCCGCAACAGGGTTCGATGTCCAGGATATGCCGTTTGCCGGAGAGCTGGTGGACATTGGCGGCGGTCACAGTGCCTGGCGGCCTGCGGCGGAGAAGGTACTGCGTTCGCTCGCCACCACTTTGCTGGTGAGGGGTCCGGACGTCGCTGCCGTGACGGCCGCTATCAACACCCTTGAGGGCCATGGCAAGCTGCGCTGGATAGATCTGGGTGTTCCGGCCAAGCCAGCCAAGGCGGGGCGCGATCATTTGGTCACCAAACTTGATTTCCACGAGTCCGACGCCGGCGCCTGGCTACGTGGAAAAATCGCGGGAGACTTCGCATTAGCCTGCGTTGTAGACGACGCAGCATTGCACCAGCACGCAAAGGCAGTCTCGCAGGCCGGTACCGTGAAACTCGGCGCCGCATTGTTTGAGCGTGATACCCGTACCATCAACCCAGCAGACTACTTGCTCGGATTCAACAATGGGGCCAAGATTGCCGAGCTGGAAGAGCAGGCGGAACTTCTGGCGGCCGAACAGTCAGCCGCAGAAGCCGCCGCCATGCAGAGCAGCCTAGTGAAGGAGGAATCGGCCCGCAAGCTTGCAACACTGAAGCGGATAGCCGGTGACTCCCGGCGCTTTGACGAACTGGACTCAACGGCACTAGCCACCACCTTGGACGGACTGGCGGCAACCTTGGAGAAAACCATTGCAGGCAGCACCACCTTGGCCCAACTCAGAGACTCCCTCACAGCGGCCCAGGCTGAACTGGAAGCTGCCGTGGGCCGGGTGGCTGTACTTCACCACGATCGCTCTGCCCTGGAGCGGGACCTTGCCTCGGTACAGGCCGTGCTCGCGGGTGGCGACTCAGCAAAGCCCGCCGACGATTGGGCGCAGGAAGCCTTTGCCCCCTATCTCAGAGATGGTGAACCCAACACCCTTGAAGAGCTGGAAATGCTGTTAAGCCATGTCGCCGTGGACTTGGGTGAGCGTATCGCCACATTGAAGGAGCACCAGTTCCGCACGGAAGGTGCGCTGAGCGAAATCTTTAAGGCCTTTGCCAGGGCGTTCGGACCCTCCATGAGCGCCAGCCACGGCACGGGCGCTGAGGCTGCACCACACTATGCCGAACTCTATGACCGCATTGTTTCCGATGGCCTACCCCAGCGTCAGGATGAGTTCAAGGAGTATTTCAACAACCGCTCCTACGAACGTTTCTCGGACCTGTTGCAGTTGCTGGAGGAAGAGCGCCGTGCCATTGAGGAACGCATACTGCCGCTGAACCAGATTCTGGCAGACGTGCCCTTTGAAAAGGGCAGCCGCCTGCGCCTCGAAGTCAAAACCAGCATTCCGGACGAGGCCCGCACCTTCCGCCAAGACCTCAAGGAAGCACTGGGTAATGCCTACACCCAGGCCACGGAGGAAACCATGGCTTCCAGCTATCAGCAGCTAGAACTGCTGGTTAACGCGCTGGCCGATCCTGCCCTGGCTCATTGGACAGACACTGTATTGGACGTCCGTCAACACGTGAGCATCAGCTGCAATGAGCACCGCCCTAACGGTGAGATTGAGACCGGCCTCGAGCCGGGCACACTCTCGGGCGGTGAGGGTCAGCGCTTCACCTCTTTCATCATGGGTGCCGCGTTGGCGTACCAGTTGGGGATCGATGCTCAGGGCTACAGCACCTACGGGACAGTGATGATCGATGAGGCCTTCATCCAGGCCAACTCCGAATACGCGGGGGCCGGCATCAACGCACTTCAGGAGTTTGGCTTCCAGTTGTTACTGGCTGCCCCGGAAGACAAGGTTGATTTGTCTCGTCACTTGGGCTCGGTGACGGACATTATCAAGCACCCGCACGCTAACGTCTCAGGATTTGTTTCCACGGGCCAGTCTCCCGCCACTGCCACGGCCATCATCTTGCGCTAACGCCAAGCTAGGCGGCACAGAACACTGAAGGGATAAGACATCCGGAGGGCGGCAATCACTACGATTGCCGCCCTTCTTCTGCCTCCGCCACTTCTGCTCCACCACGGCTCCAGAAGGAGGGGGTGGCCCCCAAATCTGGTGGTGGGAACCAAGGGAAGCCCGTTAAATGCGGGAAGCCGCCCTGG